>NZ_BJZO01000091.1 GCF_007992075.1 Pararhodospirillum oryzae | reverse complement strand
GGGGTTCGCAAGGTGCGGGTCCCCCTTGAAGGCCGGGGGAAGAGCGGGGGCGCCCGCGTCGTCTATTTCTACCGGAACGGAACCATGCCGCTCTTCCTTCTGTCCGTCTTCGCCAAGAACGAGAAGGACAACCTCACGCAAGCCGAACGGAACAGTCTGGCGGCATTGGTCAGGGTTCTTGTTCAAGGATACGGGGAACGATCATGACTTCGGCATTCGACGCAATCCGCGAAGGCCTGGAAGACGCGATTGCCTACAGCAAAGGGGACAGCGCCCGAGGGCAGGAAACCCGTGTTGAACCAGATCGGGCGGATATCGCGGCAATCCGTGCCCGTCTCGGTATGAGTCAGCCAGCCTTTGCCGGCGCTATGGCCGTGTCCTTGTCCACGCTTCGCAAATGGGAACAGGGTCAGAGGGTGCCCAGCGGAGCCGCGCGGATGCTCTTGCGCATCATGGAGCGCGAACCCGAAGCCGTCCGCCGTGCGCTTGCAGACGGGCACGTTTAACGGCGCATCACCACCCAAGATCGACCGTCAAAAAACCATCCGGCCGAAGCGCGGCGTCGTTATAGACCAAGCCAGCACCCCCGCCCGCCTGGGCACGGGCAAGCGCCATGACGGCAGCCACGGCAGAGTCAACGCGGCCACGGGCACGGGCCTTTGTAAACTTGCGATTCCCGGCAGGATCTTGTTCTAGCGCCACGTTTCCCACGGCAGACCGCAGGGCCAAGTTTCCGCCATGCCGGAAGCCACCTGACAGAATGGCGCGCTCCATCTCATTCACCGGCCCAGCCATCGACGCGAAGCCCTGCCCGAACGGCGCCACGGTCAGGCCCGCGTCTTGCAAGCGCGTCATGAACCCGACGCTTCCCCACCTGTCGCAGGCGATTTCCTGGACCTGGAAGCGTTCGGCCAGTTCCAGCACATGTTCAAAAATCACGTTCTGGTCAATGACATTTCCCTCGGTCAGCCGAAGGCAGCCAGCCTTGACCATGCGCATGTAATCGGCCTGATCCCGCTCGCCTCGGGCCTGGATGTTGTCGGAGGGGAAAAACCCGGTCACGTCGATGTCATAGCCTCCGGCGCCGTCAGGCCAGCAGACGGCTACCGAAGCCATATCGGTCACGGCGGCCATGTCGATGCCCAGGAATGCGGGCGTGCTTTCCAGGTTTTCAAGGGGCGTCCGGTCTGGCGCCGCGTCATAAACGGCGGGGTCAATCCACGGCTCGGCAGCACCGTTCTGCCAGATGTTCAGGTGGTAGCGTTTGATGTCGGCCACGTCGCGCGGGATAAACTCCGCGCGCTTGACCTTCAACCGGATCTCCTCGACCGACAGGAACCCGGCATCGATGGCAGGGTTCGCCTTGCGCCAGGTCTCCGGGTCCTTGAAGTCGTCGCCAGGATCCGCCGCAAAGATGATTGGCGCGAACGTGGGGTCTTCGATCTCCCCGCGTGCCACGGCCAGGGAGTACTCCCAAAGGTCAGCCGCAAGCGTGCCCTCGCCCTCGCCGGCAGTCGAAATGACGATGGTCAAGGGATGCTCGCGCTTCACCATACTATCGCGCACGACACCGAACAGTTTCCGCGCTTCACTTGCAGGCCAGGAATGGACTTCATCCGCCAGGAAGAAAGACACGTTCAGGCCATGCTTTGAATAAGCCTCTGTCGAAATGGCCGATAACTTGGACGCGCTCTTGTCATGATGCAGGATCTTGCGGCTTTCGATTGGCCGAACACGCGACAGCAACGCGGGATCTTGGCGCACCATTTGCCATGCGCTGTTGAAGGCGATCCCGGCATTCTCACGATCCGCCGCCGCGCACACGATCTGACCGCCCGGTTCGCTTTCCGGCCCGAGCAAGTGCGCTAAGGCCAAGCCGGCGGCAAGCGTGGTCTTGGCGTTGCCCCTGGGGATCCAGATACAGGCTTGCCGGACCAGCCGCCCCCCGTCGGGCGCCGTGGGGCCATAAATCCGGCGGATCAGGGCTTGCTGAAACGGCGCCAGGGTGAACGGCTGTCCTGCGAAACGCCCCTCCCACAGCCGCAGACGGGCCAGGAAACGGCATACGCGATCGGCCCGGCCTGTCGGGTCCTCGTACAGGGCCGGATCAGGCGAGAAGGTCGAGGTCCCAGCCACCAGTCTTATCCTCTTCCTCGACGGCCTTCTTGCGGTGTGGGCTGATGCCAAGCTCGCAGGCCAGCAACCGCGCCTCTCTCATTGCAGCCTGTTGGAGCCGGTGCGCCGGGTGGACCGTCTGCCCCCGTTCGCCCTCGACAAACCGGCCCTCGCGCAACATGACTTCTTCGCATTCCCTGACCTGACCAGAGGCGATGCAATAACTTTCCATCATCGCGAACACGTCGTCGGTCAGCACACCGCGCGCGTGAAGCTGGGGAGCCGCACGGCGCCATTCAGCTTGCGCCAAAGGGGGCAACCAGGGCGGCGCGGCAGGGCAGCCGCCGGCCAGAGGGGCGTTTTCAACGAGCGAGAGTTTCGGCTTTCTGCCCTTCATGGTTGTTTACGCCCTTGCAAACTGCGGAATCCCAATTTCGGAAAGAGTGCGCGCGTGAGCCCCCACCGGTCTTGCCCCCCAGTAAAATAAATAATCGAATCCCCCCACCTACCCAACAACAACCCCACGATAAGGCATCAACAAATCAGTTACGGCCCGAGAAATACTTGGCAAATTAACAGCCATAGTTACAGAAGTACCGTCACAATAGGTATCTGACTTGATAGCCGCGTCCCGACCAATCGCGAAATACATGTCGCGAACCAAGGTAAGGACCGCCGCCTTGATGTCCTCGGGGCACGTCGCGTGCCCGGCCGTGTACGTCACGGCCAGATCGCCCGCACCCCAAAGCCCAGGCCGTCCGTCCGACCACCGCACCAGCGCCCCGCCGTTCAGCCGCCACCCGGTGCCTGTCACGTCCTGGCCGTCCAGCGTGATCCCCGACACCGCGCCCACGGGCCAGCGCGACAGCCAGACATCAGCCACAGGCCGGGGAAGCCAGACCGTTTCGCGATAGGTCCCAGCCAACACCGGGCGACCGATGAACGTTTCCGCCGCCGCCGATGCCCGCTTGATCACTGCCGCCAGTGTGGCGTCGTCGCCGGCCCCAACGTCGGCGCGCGCCTCGTCCACCGTCACCAAGTCACTTTGCGGAGCAACCAAGACTTCGATCATCACGGCTTCCAGGGGTTCAAGTTCCACGGATGGTTCGGATCACGCGGGCGCCCATTGGCATCAACACCCTTGATGATCTTTGGCTTCTTTTTGCCGCGCTCTTCGGCTTGCTTGATCGAGCAATGGCAATGCGTACACAGGGCTTGCCAGTTCAGCTTATCCCAGAACACACTCTGGTCGCCCTTATGCGGAAAGATATGGTCAACCACGGTCGCCGGCGCGCCGCATTTCACACAGACGGGATGGTCAGCCAAGAACGCCGCCCGCGCCCGTTGCCACCGAACCCCGTATCCCCGTTCGCTGGCCGAGGGCCTCTCGTCCCGTTCGCAGGCGCACCCCTGACCCACCTTCACCTTCGCCCCGCAGCGGGGGCAGATTCTCACCATCGTGGGCATGGTCCCGATCCCCTTTAGAGAGGGGACCGACACCATCCCGGTGCCGGCCCCACCACCGGGCGCCGCCATCACGGCGGATCGCCCATCCCCGCCCACGTCACGCGGGCGGTGTCGTCATCACGCGGTCATGACCACGCCCTTGACGGCAGCCGGCATTACCATGTCACCGCCAACCCTGAGGCGAGCATGGAAACGCACAAGCCCGCTAGTTGCAACGCTGTACGGATCCCGCAGGATGGACAGGTTGACCCGATCGACAATCCGATAGGCGGTCTTCCAGTCACCGAACAGCACAGGCACCTTGCCCGAAGAAACGTCGGGCAGCCCGGGCACTTCAACCACCGGGCGTCCAAGAATAGTGGCCGGGTTTCCTTCGCTCAAAGCATCACGCCACAAGTAATCGCCGCCGCTCGTTTTCAGGGACCTGATAACGCCCAAGGTGGTGCCATTGACGAGCCAGCAGGACCCGCGACTGTTCCGGTACTGCGCAGGGAGCGAATGGAACAAGGTGATGAGAACATCGGCGGTCAGGGCCGTGGTCGAACCAGCGGCCAGGGTGGCAAGATCGGGGTGGCTCAAGATCCCTCTGGGCTTGCCGGTGCCATCACCGGACACGAAAGCCGCGCCCTCAAGCCGGCCAAACTCCAGGGCCAGCATGGCGGAAAGCTCGGCCTCGATGTTGATGGCAGAGTCCTCAAGAAGCCTCTGGCTCACGTCCACGTAAACAGCCGCCTCGTGGGCCGGGATCGTCACTTGCCCGAAGGTCGGTTCGCTCGACGAGCGCGTGGCAGTCTCGGCCGTCCAGGACGCGGTAGGCGTGCCTGTGACCTTGGGGAGAATGACTTCGCCTTGCGCCGTGCCGGTCACGGTCGCGACTTGGCGAATGGGCGACGTTTCCACCAGCTTCTTGAGTAACTCGCGCCGGAAGTCCTGGGGCACCAAATAGCCCCCCGCGCTGTCATCGGCCACCCGCAGGGCGCGGACTTCGACCGGATCCATGGCCTCCCGCCCGCGCCGCACGAAGCCAGCGAAGGCGCGAACCTCGATGTCCTGGCCCTGGGCACCACCGGGCGCGACCAGCCCCAGCCGGGCCGAACGCGCTTCCGTCTTCGCGGTGCTGGCCGCGATGGCTTCGACCGTGGCCTTGATGGTCTTCACGTCGGCTTCGAGGGCATCCACCCGGGCGCCCAGGTCGGCGCCGTCCGTGCTGGTGGTGGTGTCGTCCGCCCGGACCTCGGGCGCGGTATCAAGCGACATGGTGGTTTCCTTGTGATGCGCCGCGCCCTTCGCGGCATGGGATCGGACCTCGGTAATCCGGGCCTGGGGATTGGATGCGACCGACACGCACGACACCTCAATCAAGCGGGCCTTCGTGATCAGCCGCACGCCTCCGGGCATGGGCTTGTCGCTTTCCCGGACAAAGCCGATGGACAAAGCCAGGGCACCGGTCTTTGCCAGGGCATGGGCTTCGTCGCCGTCGCGCGTGCCCAGGGCGAACCGGCCTTCGATGGTCAGCGCCTCCGGGGTGTCGGTCAGGTCCGTGACGGCGCCGCAGGGCCGGGCGGGATCGTGATGCAGCAGCAGCGGGAACGCCTGACCACGCGCGCGCCGCTCTTCGATGCTGGCGTCAAAGCACCCCTCGGCAAAATCCGTCCCGTGGGCATCGACAACGCCATGAACCGAGGCAAGGCCCCGGAAGGTGCCCGCGCCGCCAGGGGCAAGGCGGATCTCGATGCGTTCGACCTGGTTAAGCATGGCCGGCCTCCCCAGTGTTCAACGGCCGGTGGAAGGCGTCCCCGCCCTGGTACGGGGTTCGGTTCTCAAGCGCCCGGCATTCATTGGGGCTCATGATCCCGTTCGACACCGCCGCCGTGTAAGCCGTCATGCGGCTGGCAAGATCCGCCTTGACCAGATCGTCAACCAGAAACTCCGCGAAGTATTCGCCCCGCTCTTCCTCGTTAAGAAGATCACGGGCGATCGCCTGTTCCCACAGCTTGAGCCACGGCAGAAGTACAGTCGAAAGGTATTGCTGGCCCATGGCTTCGGCATTGCTATGGGTGGTGCGCTCAAGCTCTTGGATCATATGCAGCGGAACGCGAAACACCCGCGCGATCTGGGCAATCTGATGTCGGAACAGTTCGATGTATTGCGCATCCGTCGAGCTAAATTGCATCTGCTCGAAGCTCATGCCTTCCTCAAGGACCAGGGTCCCCGCGTTGTTCGCGCCGCCATGTCGTGAGGCGATGCTGGATTGCAGACGGGCGAGGGATTCTGGCGACAGGCGCCCCGGCACCTTGAGCGCACCCGAAGGCCGGGCACCTTTGCCAAACAGGCGCGCCGCGTATGCTTCAAGCTGCAAGGCCAGGGCAATGGCCTCGCGGGCCTCGTTGACCAGGGACAAGCCGCGCACCGGATCAGGGCCGGGCACCCGCAAGCGAAACAATTCGCCGGGCTGGAAAACACGATACGAGCCATCGGCCAGCGTGCCGCGATGGATTGGCTCCCAGGTGGTCAAGTCAACGTCGGTCTGGATCGCCCCGGCCGGTGCCTGGACGACTTCCACCACCTGCCCCCGCGCCCTACCGATCACCGCGTAGGCGTCCCCATGGATGAGCGCTTGAACCATCATCGACGCGCGCCATTCCGCCGCCGTGGTCCAGCCGTTCGGCGCATCATGCAGGAGTCGGTAAAGCGGGTGGTCGGTCGCCCGCTCCTTCGCCCCGTCCGGCCCGCGCCGATAGAGAATAAGGGGAAGCTGGGCAACGCTGTCGGAAAGAACCCGCACGCAGGCCAAGACCACCGGGCACTTCAACGCGCCTTCCGGCGAAACGGAAATGCCCGCCGCCGTTTCATTTGCAGCCAGGATCAGGCGTTCTAGCTCGCCCCACGACCGCGTTTCTGTCTTGTTTCGCCCAAAAGGCCACATATCGATTCCCCGCTTTCTCGCATCCATTGTGCGAGTCGCGGTTGCAATGTCAATAGGGCATCGGCGTTCGTGTTGTGTCCTTTGTCAAGCCTCAAGGCGTCATGATGCGCCGTCACCCCGCCCACACCGCATAAGCATCGATCAATGCGGCTTCGACCTCGGCCAACAGGTCCGGCGGCAGATGCACCGTGTGCGCCCCACGGCCCGACGCAAGCCGCATAGTGGGCGGCCGGACATACGGCCCGCGCGACCGCTCGCAGACGAGCCACCCCTCGACGGTCCAGCCCGGGGGGTCAATGCGCACAGCGCCGACGGCGCGGACGGATCCCAGATATTCGGGCGGCTCCAGGCGCACGACGGCGACGCGGGGCGCGGTCATCGCCCGGCCTCCCCAGACCGCGCCCAGCACCGGAGGGCGGCCAGCTTGACCGCCTCGGTCAGATCGGGGGGCAGGGTCAGCACCGCCCGGCGCCGCCCGTCCGGGCCGCGTTTTTTCGGCAGGTCGGCGTAGGCGCGGCCCCCGGCCATGGAAATTGAAATGTCGCGCACCTCGATCCCGAGGCCGGGAAGCCTGACATCGGCCAGGGCCACGCGCCCCCGATCGTCGGGGGCCTCGGTCAGGCGCACGCAAACGGCAACGGGCAAGGGTGCGGTGCCGGATCCCCGGCCCGTTTCGGTCATGCTCATGATTTACGCTTTCAGATTGTGGTTATGGGGTCAGCGGATTTCGCGACGCCTTCGAGGGGCGCGCGGCATGACGCACTTTCCCCCCTGGTCGTGTGCGTCATGGCTTAACGCTTTGATTTTTAACGATACCCAATGACGCACATGACGCGCATGACGCATTTTCCCAATAGAGGCTAAAAATGCAATTCAGGTGTATATGACATCACACTCAACCAAACTGTCGTTTTCCATGTTTCGAGCTAAGTGTGTCATGTGCGTCATTGATCTTTGGAAAGTCTTATAAAACAATGTGTTATGGATGACGCACTTTTCCATATGCGTCATGGAATCCGCCGTTCGGGCACAAAAAAAGGGGGCCTAAGCCCCCTTCCTCACGTAAAACCGTGCGCTTGCGGTGCGCGGCCCCAGAACCCATCCGAGTTTCATCAAAACGGCCCGGATCCGCCGTTGCTCGACCGTGCCCAGCCGCGCCCGCTCAAGGCTCAAAGCTCCCAGGGCCACCTCAAGAATGGTGGTGCGCGACCTGTCCCGAAGAAAATCTTCGATAGCCTCGCTCCAGGAATCCACTTCGAACCGCGCTTCCTGTTCCGGCGCGATAATTTCGGCCTCGAAGGTGTCATCCGGCCACCACGGGACTCCTTGCCGGTATAGCGTCATCGCCTCCGCGAAAAGCTGGCCCCGGTCACGGGCCAGGGCGTCAGTCTCGATTGGGTGCGTTACCCTGACCTTGACCGGCCAGAACCGCCGTCCGCCCGTTGCATCGCGCAGGTACTCCGACTCGTTTGTGGTGCCGATAAACAGGCATTGGCGAGGCTCTGTTACGTCTTTGCGCCCATAGGCTGGGCGATACTTTTCCGTCTTGCGGGTGATGAAGGACTTTAGCGCGGTCACATCGGCCTTCGACAGCGTATGCAACTCGCCCATTTCTATGAGCCACTTACCGCGAAGATGGCTCGATGCGTCTTTGCTGGTAACGCTTTCACCGAGACAATCGGAAAACCATTCACCGCCGAGGATTTCACAGACGGTTGACTTCCGCGCTTTTTGTGCCCCTTCCAGGATAAGCATGTGATCCGATTTGCATCCCGGCTCCATGATTCGGGCTACCATGGCGATCAGAAACATTTTTCCGACAGCGGCGGCATAAGGGGTCGCCTCGGCTCCCAGGTAATCGGCCAGCCATCGCCCCACCCGAGGCGTACCGTCCCAGGTCAGCCCTTCGAGCCAGTCGCGCACGGGATGGAATCCGCATTCGGTCGCCCGAAGGTCCATCGCCCGCGCTACGGTGTCGGCGGCAACCCGCTTCAATCCAGCCAGCTCTAACCACTCTTGGGCAACCGTTAGATCCGTATCTGTCACCGGGCGCGGGAATGGCCCCTTCACGGCAGCGGATCCGTCATGCCGGACAATCGGCTTCATAAGAAGCGAAGCGCACGCCATTTCATCATAAGCAATGACCCCTTCCCATGCCGGATCGTGGCGCAGGGCAAGCATGACGTTTGAAATACAGCCATCAACCCCGCCTCGGGTTGTGGTCTTTGTTTCACCGTACCAATCCGTTGTTTTCGCGTGACTGGTCTTTTTGTATTTGCCGCGCGGCGGGAAGTTCTCGACTGTGGCGCCCTTTTTGGCGAAGCGGTCTTCTGGGCTTTCCATCATGCGGCCCCCCGCATCAGGTCGTTGAAGTCGGATCCAACCAGGGGCGGGGTCATCACCCGGGCCTCGTGCCCCGCGTCGGCCCAGCGCCGCGCGCAGGTCCGGCCCGCTTCTTGGCCGGTGCCTGATGCGTCGTTGTCAGCAAAAACAGTGAGGCACGGAATGCGCAGCACCGGCATGTCGCGCAGCGTTCCCGCACAGCCACACGCCCAAACCGGACGCCAGTCAGCGGCGATCACGGCCAGGGCGGTCTCGATGCCCTCCGTCAGCCCCAGCCCACCAATAACGTCCGCGTCGTCCTCCAGCCGAATCACGCATCCGTGCGAGGGGGCGAGCATCTTCTTTGGCCGGGCCTTGTCGCGTGTGCCGTCCAGGGTGATCGGGGTTCGGTGAATTGCCCTTGGCTCGCAGGTGAGGGCGTCGGTCATCAGCGCCACCATGCAAGGCGCGCCGCCCTTGTCATAAGGACAGGCAGGGTGCCACCGAATCACGTCTTCGCCGGCAGGGGGGAGGGCACAGCCCCGGCCCAAAAGGTATGCTTCAGCCGGAGTGCCCAAGATCGGCACGGCCTCGGACCAGATCCGCATGGCCCGAGCGATGCGCTCGTTAATGCTGGCCGTTTCATCGATATCGGCGGGTTTCGGGCTATTTTGGCGGGGTTCGCGCTGATATTCAGGGGAATCAACGTCCAAACCGAGCCATTCCAGGGCTTCGCGGCCTCTTTTCCCGGTCTCGCGCTCGATTAGGGCCAGAACACCGCCACCTTCGCCGGCTTCGTGGTCGTGCCAAACCCCTTTGCGAAGATCAACGGCCAGGGAGCCGTGGCGGCCAAAACGCCATTCAAAGGCGGTTTTGCTAGTCGGCTTCCCAAGGAGCCGCGCCGCCACGTCGAGCATAAGTTTTGAAAAGTTTACCTGATTTTGGTGTTGATCAGTCCGGCGATAGTCAATAAGATCCCTGTATCGACTTGGATTGCGGTCCATGTTCGATCTCCATTTGCCGGTATGGTTTCAGGAGGTACCCGGCAAGTGATTGGCTATTCGAGATTTTCTAGGCTCCCAGCGTTCGCCGCGCTCGGGAGCCTTTCTCGTTTGGGCTTTCGCTTAGGGCATGGGTGGCGTCCTTCTGAAAAATCACCGGAAAGTTTACGGGGTGTCTTTGCTGGAAACAAGCCCGAATAACCGTACCGTGCAGTACGGTTTTGAGTCCAGGGCGTGAAAAACTCAGACTATCTAAGTTTTCGCCCCCGGATCCGCTTAGTACACTTTGTACCAGTCCAGCTTTTCCGGCTTTTCCGGCGCGGCCCATGAGCGGCGTTACCTGGGGCACCCCTTTCCAGGCCGAAGTATGAAATAACGTACTGGCCCCCGGCGCCTCGCCACAGAGGCGCCTTGTTTTGGCGCGGGTCATAAGCCGCACTCCTCCGCGATGCCTTGCAGGGTGGCACGCTGTTTCGGGGACAGCCGCTTCCCCTTCGCGACCAGACGCGACAGGCTCGAAACGAAATCCCGCTCCCAGTCGGTCAGGTCAAAGTCGCCTCCCAGCAAGGCGTCGATCAGGCCCGCGTCGTCGTCGCTCGACCGTGAGGGCGCGCCGCGCGGGGCGGCCAGGGCGCGCGCCAGGTCATGGAGATTGGCCCCGGCGCCGTCCAGGGTCCGCCGGATGGCCGCGACCGTGGCGAGTACCTCGCCGTCCTTGTCGCTCCCCAGCAAGGGCAGAAGCTTTTGCAGCTTCGGCGCCACCGCTTCCAGGCCGGGCATTTCACGCCTCCGCCGCCGGGGTGGCGCCCTTCTCGGGCAGGGAGGCAATCCACGCCCGCACCGCGCTTTCCTTCCATCGGTTGCAACGGCTGTTGATTTTCAACGGGGGCGGGAACGTCCCCTTGGCGACGTGCCGCATCAAAGCGGCCCGGGCAAGGCCGGTCAAGGCTTCGACCTCGCGGCGACGAAGAAGACGGTCTTCCATAGCGTGTTCTCCAACGAAAAAAACCGCCTCGGACGGATCCGGGCGGGCGGGGGTGGTGATGGGGGCCGAAAAACAAAAAGCCCCGCGCTCTGGCGGGGCCTTGTTACAGAAAGCTCATCCTGTATTACGTGTACATTTTCACACCGTCAGGAGGGCGTCAACCCTTTTTTGCCACTTTCCCGGCAAAAGAAAAACCCCGCCGCGATCGCTCGGGCGGGGTCATCTCACAGGAACGGCATCCTGTATTTCCTGCACATTTTCACATGTGCTAGGTCCTGTCAACCCCTTTTCGCTTTTTTCGCGCGGGGCGGGTCAGGCCATCAAGCCGCGCCCTCGGCCTCGGCGCGGGCCATCAGCTTTTCTTGCAGGTCCTCCCGGATGTCGCCAAGCGCCAGCGCAACCCCGCGCAGAGCGGATCCCAAGTCGGATCCAAGGTCGGAGCGCGCGCTTTCCGCTTCGGCCATGTACTCCAACAAGTTCTCGATGTGAATCAGCCGATCGGCCAGGAAGCTCAGGGATGCGTCAGCCATTTGTGGCGGCCTCCATCCCCTCGTCGGCCTTTTTCTTAAGGTCGCGGGTGAAGATCTCTTCCACGATGGCCCGTGACCTTACTTGGTCATCCCAGGCCTTCGCCTTCTTAAGCTCCAGCGCCATGGCGTCGTTCAGCGGTTTGGCAAACGTGTTGAAGTCAATGAGGGCGTTGTCAATGGCGCGAAGAGACGAGCGGGCTTGAGTGCAAAGATAGATCAATGAATTGCGAAGGGGATCCCCTTCATTATCATCGGAGTCGCCACAAGAACACGGAACCATCAATTCGATGGCGGATATGATAGTTCTCAGTTCTTCAAAGGTGTGTTCGCGGATGATTGTCGAAGCCTTGCCGAGACGATGGGGAAAATCTTCGGCAAGACTCCGATCGACGGGGATGTTTAAAATGCGGCTGTCCACGCGCGCCTCTCCTAAAGGTGCGTTTCGGAAAGTCCCCGGGGAGCGGGCCAACGCCTCCCGGGGGCGCCTTGATTCTCGTACAGCGCGACTCGGCGGTCTACTGGAAAATCCCGCTTCCGGCGAAAATCAGCCGAGCAATTTCCCCCAGAAGCCCCGGCCCTGCACCGCCCGCAGTTCCCCCCGCAGTTCGGCGGCCTCGACCTCGGCCTTGTGTGCCTCGTCGCGCGCGGTTTTGGCCTCGGCCAGGGCATCGGCAAGAGCGGATCGGACTTCGGCCAGGTCAGCCGCCAGGCGGTCACGCTCATGGGTCAGGGCGTCCACCAGGGCGCCCGCGTCCATGTGACCACCGGGTGGTGGCCGGGTGGTCGGCGGCTCGACAGTGGCCGGGGTGGCCGGGGGGTTGGTGTCTTCCAGGTCGGCCAGGGGGACGTGAACAATGGCCTTGCCCCTGTTGTCCAAGGACACGCGCCAGCCCCGGCGCCGCGCGATCTTGCGCACGGCATCCACGGTCTTGCCTAGGCGTTCAGCCAGGGCAGCATATGAAAGGGGCGTGGTTTCCATGGCCGGACACTAGCATGGGGTGGCCGGGCGGTCACCGGGTGGCCGTTGGCCGGACGGGTTTGGTTAAGCCGCTGTCCGTCGAGCCTTCGTCTGGTCGCCCCGCCCGGCGATCAGTCCGGCAACCGAAATATCCTCGTCGATCTCATCCCAATGCAGGCCGTAGGTGCTGATCTCGACGGCCTGGCGCTGTTCGGGCGTGGCGTGCAACAGACGCGGAAACCACGCGAGCGGGATCCCCAGGGTTCGCTCGTCGCTCAGGTCAACCCACATGCGGGTGTCGTCGAAGCGAACGGCTTTAGCGGAAATGTCCATTCCAAGCCTCCTCAATGGTGGTCCGGTTCCGCTCGATGATCTCGGCCAGGAACCGAATGGTTCGCGTGTCGAAGCCGTCGTTTCGGGCAACGGTCAGGCGTTCATCCAGCCAAAACTTCACTTCGTGCCCGTTCCCTCGAACGTGGATATGAACGGGTTCCCTGGGGTTGCCCTCGTCGCTGTAAAAAAAGAACCGATAGCCGGCTTCACGGATGATGACGGGCATTCAGGAAGCCGGGCGCAAGTCAGGCCGGAGGGGAACCACCTCGGTCTTGTATCGGTCCATCACCTCAGCGTGATGGTTCAAATCGCCCCGATAAGCGCCCTCGGGGTTCACGGTGATGACCTTGGTCTGCCCTCGTTTAATCACAGTTATGGCGTGTACATTCTCTAGTATTTCGATTATTTTGCGCGCTTCTGAAATTTCTATGCCGAGAATTGATGATATTTCATCGACATCTTTTCCACAATCATATGATTCATATTTTAATGATCGGCAAATTTCACTTAAAAAAACAACGCAAGCCATTCGTTCATCAAATGTTATGTCTAATTTTTTCAATCTATCTCTGATTTTGTCATGGTAATCGTGGGAAATCCTGACTCCATCAATCATGGAACGCTGCTCCCCTGGTCAGAGTGTAGTCTGGGCGGCTATAGCATCCTCAAGATCCGCCTGGACGGAGCGGGCCTTGGGCTCTTTTTCCTCGAACAAGGCAGGGACGCGCCGCAAGCGCTTGCCGCTATCCATTGTCTCCGGCTTCTGATCGGAGGAATCCGCGATGACGCGCGCGTGGAAAACCGAGAGGCCGGGCATGTGGTCCCGCTTTTCTCCCCAGGCAACAGCCGAGTTCACCACATAGGCATTCACCGTTCCCGCCGATCCAAGCTGTACGACTTGGATCCAGTTACCTTTCACAAGATCGGTCAGGGCGTTCCTGATGGTCCTCTCGCTGCACCCCATGATCTTTGCCAGGGTCTTTTGCGGGATCACCACGGCATTCTGATGTCCCATCAGCGCGACCAGATGGTGCATCAGCGCCGCCGCCCTCGGGCTTTCCATGGTCAGCGCCGCCCACGCTTCATGTGCGGCTCGGTCTGTTTGAACCCAAGTGCGGGGGCCGCTTTTAACGGGGGTCCCGATTGCGGTAGGCGCTGACATGTCTTTCCCTCCGACAGAAAGCCCTTTCCAATAATTGGAAACACATTTCCGCACCCCCGGCAACCCACCTTTTCCAAAAAATGGAAAAGTCTTTCCATTAAATGACAGTACCCCGGCAACAGCTTGTTGCCGCACCCCCGGCAACAGCTTGTTGCCGCACCCCCCTTCTCAACCCATTGAAAAACAACAACACATGTTCACGTCTTCTCTATGATCTCATTTCCCCTTCCGTCGAACCCTTCCGGCAGGCGGGAGCGCGCCCCAAAACGCTGGCGACCGCCTGCCGGAAAGAGGGGGCGACGGATCATGTGCGTTCCGCGAATGAGAAAAAGGAAACTGGTTCTCAAGTTATCCACACACCCAAGCCCGGCCTAGTTTAGAATGATTTGGTCGCATAACGCGCAATACGAATAGAGTTTTCAGGTATTCCGGGAGCCATCGGGAAGTCATCGACAAGCAAGACGGCGGGGCAGGCAGAAGAGAGGGTGAGCGATGCTTCGCCGGGTGGTGCGCGAATACTGGCCTCGGCCCGATCCGAAGGCGCGGGAAAGGCATCCAGAGGACGCAAGCCGGCAGGGCATCGAAAGCAGAAATCCCGGTATGGCCTTGCAAGGGAGTATCCCAAAGGGTTACTGTCTCCCCATGCAAGCCGGCCCTCTCGTCACCATCGTTGAAACCCGAGCCTTCATCGCCAGCGCCTCGGCCCTGATGGACGAGGAAGAG
>NZ_BJZO01000090.1 GCF_007992075.1 Pararhodospirillum oryzae | reverse complement strand
TTCGGGAACCCTTTCCCAAGGGCATCCAAGGCGTTACCCGATCGCCCTGGCGCCCTGATCGGGCCCGCCCCCACGCTCCCCTGGAGGGGGTCACGTGTCGCGCCCGCGCCGGGTCTGGGGCTGGCCATCCCAGGGCACCGGGCGCTTCAACCATTTCTGAATGAAGTTCCACGAGGCATGATAGCCATCGTGGGGCAAGGTGCACCCCGAGCAGTCCTTGCGCACCAGCCCGTTGCGATCGGTGTACAGCTTGTAGGGACCGGGGCAGGCGTAGGCGATCAAGGGACAGTAGCAAAACAGGCAGTTGAATTCCCGCTTCACCCCCTTGTGGCACGGATAGAACGGGCAAGCCGTGTTGGTGAAGCCCTTGTAGGCTTCGTTGACGGTGGTGTCCTTGGGTTCCATGACGGCTCCTTGGTCAGCGGAAATGACAGCCGGTCCCAAACGCCCCGGCCTGCGCCCTTGACGAAACGGCGCAAGACACGCTATGCGCCGCCCCTGATGGCTCGGGTGGTGGCCCGGGTCCCTGTGCCCTGTCAAGCGCGAGGTGCCGTTGCATGGCCACAAGCCCCCCCGTGCGGACCGGTGTGTTCGTCATCAACCTCGAACGCTCGGACATCCGGCGCCAGCGCGTTTTGCGCGGCCTGGCCAAGGTCGGGGTCGAGGCCACGGTGTGGAAGGCCGTCGATGGCGCTTCCCTGGATGTCGCGACAGCGCCCCGCTACGACCAGGCCCGGCGCCTCGCCCGCTTTGGCCACGACCTGACCCCCAACGAAATCGCCTGCGCGCTCAGTCACCTGGCCTGCATCGAGGCGGCCCTGGCCGAGGGCTTCGACAAGATCTGCATCCTGGAGGATGACGTGATCGTCGCCCCGGATTTCAAGGCGGTGCTCGACGCCTGCTTTGCCTTGCCGGCCGGCGCCGACATGGTCAAGCTCTATGGCCTGCGCCGGCGCCCCAGCCGCCCGGTCGCGGAGCTGACCCCCACCCGCACCCTGGTCCGCCCGCTGCACGCCACCTGCGGCGCCCAGGGCTACGTGCTCGACCGCGTGGGCATGAAAAAGGCCCTGGCCGCGTGCACCCCCTTGATCATGCAGATCGATATCGCGCTGGATCGCTATTGGGCCAACGGCCTGGCCCTGTTCGCGGTGCTGCCCTCGCCCTTGATCGAACCCCAGGATCTGCCCTCCGACATCAACGCGCCCCGGGTCGATCCCTGGCGCGCCGTGCCCCATCGCTGGTTGCGCCTGCGCCTGAAAATGCACAAACTCCTTGATAGCGTGCGCCGTCATGGCGTCAATCTGGCGCGGGGCCTGCGCCGGGGGCCGGTGCGCTAATTCCGCCTCCTTTCCGACCGTGCCCGCCCCGCTCCGGCAAGGAGTCCTTTTGCATGGGCACACCGCGCGATGGCCGTTCCTGATTCCGCCCGGGCGCAACGGCGCGCCGCCGACCCCCGCGCCTCGGCCTGGGTGGCCGCCAGCGCCGGCACCGGCAAGACCAAGGTCCTCACCGACCGGGTGTTGCGCCTCCTGCTGGATGGCGCCATGCCCCAGCGCCTGTTGTGCCTGACCTTCACCAAGGCCGCCGCCGCCGAGATGGCCAACCGCATCGCCGGGGTTCTGGCCGGATGGTCGGTGATGCCCGACGACGCCCTGGACGGGGCCCTGGAAACCCTGCTGGGCGCGCCCCTGGATCCGGGGCCCGAGGGCGCCGCGCTGCGCCGGCGCGCCCGCCAGTTGTTCGCCCGCGTGCTGGACGCGCCGGGCGGACCGCGCATCCAGACCATTCACAGCTTCTGCCAAACCCTGCTGCGCCGGTTTCCCCTGGAAGCCGGGGTCGCCCCTCATTTCGAGGTTCTCGACGAGCGCGAGGCCCAGACCCTGCAAGTCAGGGCCCGCGAGGCCCTGGCCCACCGGGCCCTGGTCGCGCGGAGCCCGACCACTCCGGGCGAGGAAAACGCGGATCCCCTGGCCGAGGCGCTGGCCGAGGTGGCGGGCCACCTGGACGAAACCCGCTTCGACGAGGTGATGGCCGGGCTGCTGACCCGGCGCGGGCGCCTGGAACAGGCGCTCAAGGATCTGGGCGGAGCGGCGGGCCTGGCCCGGGCCGTGGCCACGCACCTGGACGTGGACCCGGCCGACACCCCCGAACGGATCCTCCTGGCGGCGGGGCGCGACGACGCCTTCGACGCCCCGGCCCTGCGCCTGGCCGTCCAGGCCCTGCTGGATCACGGATCGGCCAAGGACGGCGAGCGCGCGGCCCTGATGGCGCCTTTCCTGGCCGAGCCCACGGCCGGGGGACGCGTGGCCCTGTTTGGCGCCTATCTGGACGCCTTCCTGACCCGCACCGAGCAGACCCCGGTCAAGACCTTGTGCACCAAGGCGGTGGAAACCAAACGACCGGGCACGCGCGATGTCCTGATCGCCGAGCAAACCCGTCTGGTCGCGGTCCACGCCCGCTTGAAACGGGCCGGGGTGGCGCGGGCAACCATTGCGCTCATGACCCTGGCCGACGCGGTGCTGGAGGACTACCAGCGGCGCAAGGCCCTGATGGGACGCCTGGACTACGAAGACCTGATCTTGGCCACACGAAGGCTGCTGGAGGACGGCAGCGCCGCCGCCTGGGTGCTTTACAAGCTCGACGGGGGCCTGGATCACCTGCTGATCGACGAGGCCCAGGACACCAGCCCCGAGCAATGGGCGATCGCCCGCGCCCTCGCCGATGCCTTTTTCGAGGATAGCAGCACCTGGAGCAAGGAACGCCCGCGCACCGTGTTCGCCGTGGGGGATCGCAAGCAGTCGATCTACGGCTTCCAGGGCGCCGACCCCCAGGCCTTCGACGACGCGCGCGACCATTTCAAGGACCGGGTGGAGGCACTGGGCGGGCGTTTTGAAACCGTGCCCCTGAACCTGTCGTTTCGCTCCACCCGGCCGGTGCTGGACGCGGTCAACAAGGTGTTCGCGCAAAAGGCCGCCCGCGATGGGGTGGCCGGGGCCGACGAGGATATCACCCACCTGCCTCACCGTGCCCTGGACGCGGGGCGGGTCGAGGTGTGGCCGGCGCTGAAACCCGAAAACCGCGCCGATCCCGAGCCGTGGAAGCCACCGGTCGAGCGCATCCGCACCGAAAGCGCCCGTACCCGGCTCGCGCGCGTGGTCGCGGCCCACATCCAGCGCCTGACGGACGGCAAGACGGTGCTGGAAAGCCGGGGCCGGCCGGTGCGTCCCGGCGACATCATGGTTCTGGTGCGCCGGCGGGGCGGCTTTGAAACCGACCTTGTGGGAGCGCTCAAGGCCCTGAAGGTCCCGGTGGCCGGCGTGGACCGGCTGGTGCTGGCCGACCAGATCGCGGTCATGGACCTGATCGCGCTGGGCAAGGCGCTGCTGCTGCCCGAGGACGACCTGAGCCTGGCGTGCGTGCTCAAGGGCCCCCTGGTCGGGCTTTCCGAGGAGGCCTTGTTCACCCTGGCCCAGGGACGGCCCCGGGGGGTGCGCCTGTGGTCGCGCCTGGGAGCCCATGCCGGGGCCCGGTCCGAGTTCGGGCGCGCGTGGGCCGAGCTGGCGCCCTGGCGCGAGCGCGCCGGCACCGTGGGCCCGCATGCGTTCTATGCCCATGTCCTGGACGGGCCCGGCAATGGCCGGCGCCGCCTGCTGGCGCGGCTGGGGCCCGAGGCGGAAGACCCGATCGACGAGTTCCTGGCCCTGACCCTGGCCTTCGAGCGCGGCGCGCCCCCCTCGCTGCAAGGCTTCCTGACCTGGCTGGAGCAAGGGGACGTCGAGATCAAGCGCGACCTTGACCAGGGCGAGCCCCAGGCGGTGCGCATCATGACCGTGCACGGCTCCAAGGGCCTGCAAGCGCCGATCGTGATCCTGCCCGACACCCTGGCCAAGCCCCGGGGCACCGAAACCCTGTTGTGGGATACCTCCGCCGACGGTCATCCCCTCCCCTTGTGGTGCCCGTCGCGCGCCTTGCGCGACGACACGGTGACCCGCCTTCTGGAGGCGGCCCAGGCCGAGCGCGACCGCGAATACCGCCGCTTGCTGTACGTGGCCCTGACCCGCGCCGCCGACCGCCTGATCGTGTGCGGCTGGGAAACCCGCCAGACCGCGCCGTCGGATGCCTGGCATGGCCTGGTTCGCGACGCGCTGGCGCCCGACGCCACGGAATGCCTTGATCCCTTCCTGGTCGCGGCCGGCCTGCCCGAGGCCCCGGTGCTTTGCCTGAGCGCCGCCCAGGAGCGGGCGGTGCCCCCGACCAGTGCCCCCCCGCCGGTGCCGGTTCCGGCTCCGCCCGCCTGGCTGGAACAGCCGCCGCCGCCCGAGCCGGTGCCGCCGCGCCCGCTCGCGCCCTCTCGCCCCGAGGACGACCCGCCGGCGCTGTCGCCCCTGGGCGACGCCCGCGACCCCAAGCGCTTCCAGCGTGGCCGGCTCATTCACCGCCTGCTTCAGGTCCTGCCCGAGGTCGATCCGCCCCAGCGCCCGGCCCGGGCCCGCGCCTGGCTGGCACGGCCCGTGTGGGGCCTGGATGACGCCGGGATTGATGCCTTGCTGAACGAAACCCTGGCGGTCCTCGATCATCCGGCATGCCGGGCCGTGTTCGCGCCCGGCTCGCGCGCCGAGGTCCCCCTGGTCGGACGCCTGGGCAGCTACGTGGTCAGCGGCCAGGTGGACCGGCTCCTGGTCGAGCCCGGGCGCGTGCTGGTCGCCGATTACAAGACCAACCGCCCGCCCCCCGCCCGGGTCGAGGACGTGGAGCGCGGCGTGCTGCGTCAGATGGCCGCCTACCGGGCCGTCTTGCGCCGGGTGTTTCCGGGGCGAAGCGTTGAGGGCGTGCTGATCTGGACCGATGGCCCCCGGGTCATGCCCCTGCCCGACGCCCTCCTGGACGCCGCCGCCCTTGGCCTGGACGACACCACCACCATCCCCCTTGAGACTCCGTCAGCGGCGGAGGGACACGATCAGACCTTGGATCCCCTCGTCTGAGTGTGTCGTTTCGGGAAAGGCGGTGCCCGTTTTTCAAGGCATCCCTTTGTCTCGAAATAAAAAAGATGGCGACCTCCTCCCCTTTCCCTTTTCAAGATCGTGCCCTGGCCCCATGTGCCACCTGACCCGTGCCCCTTTCTGAAACAGGCGCTTCTTGCCCCTCGTTGAGGGTCTCCGTCGCACGATCGGAAAAGAGGCCGGGGGAAACCCGTGTCGGCTCCGGTTTTTTACCGTGACGCCCGGAGGCCCCTCACGCCTTGCCCCCCCTCGGAGGCCGTTTTTCACGCCGCCCCAGCAAGGATGCCCCGCGTTGCTCCGTCCTTCCTTTCTTCGCCGGTTTTCCCGGCCCCGCTTCAGACTGACCGGGGCATTTTTGCTGGTTCAAATGGTCCTTGCCGCCCTTGTGCTGGCTCATCATGGCTTTCTTCTCGACTGGGATCTGGAGGCCCGCCTTCACGCCCGCCTGGATATCCTGAAGCCCGTCTTGGATGTTTCCTTGAGGGAAGATCTGATTTCAACAAAGCAAAAGGCGATTCAGGACATTCTTTCTCGGCTCGTCACCGCGCCCCAGGCCGGGATCGTTTTCATCGTGATCCGCGACGAGGAAGGGCATCTGATCGGACACGCGGGCCCCGTGAATCCCGCCACCCCGCCACTGCCCAGCCGGTCCCTGACCGGAGGGGTTTACGTGGTCGAGCAAGACCTGGCCGTTCACAACGAAAAAATCGTCACCGCGCTGATTGGTCTGTCCACACGCATGACACCACTTTCCGATGGCATTCGACCTGGCCCCTGGTTAGGGGTGATTGTGTTTTTCTTCTTTTTATTAGTGGTTATAAATGTTGCTTTTTTCCATTTTTTGCGCCGCTCCATGAGTGGATCGATCAGCACGTCTTTTGGACACGACGAGGGAAAAAATTCCTCTCCCGAAAATCAGAATTCAGCAGCGGAAGAAAAAGCATTCCTAAAAACGCTCCTTCAAACCATCCCGCAAATGATCTGGCTAAAGGATCCGGATGGGGTTTACCTGTCCTGCAACAAAAAATTTGAAACATTTATTGGTAAATCCGAAAAAGAAATCGTTGGACTCACCGACTACGATCTTCTTGATCGGGACCTGGCCGATTTTTTCCGCGCCCACGACCGGATCGCCATGGCCGCCGGCAAGCCAACCACCAACGAGGAATGGCTTACCTATGCAGTCGGCGGCCACCGCGTCCTTTTGAGAACGACCAAAACCCCGATGCACGACGAGGCGGGAACGCTGATCGGGGTCGTGGGCGTGGCCTACGATATCACGGAAATCCGCCACACCGAGGAAGCGTTGCGCCGCAGCCAGGAAACCTTGGAGGAGGCGCAACGGGTGGCGGGCATCGGCAGCTGGGAGCTGGACATCCCCAGTGGACAGCTGGACTGGTCGGACCAGACCCGACGAATCTTCGACATGCCGGCCGACACCCCCGTGACCCTTGATCTGTTTTTCTCGCGGCTGGTGCCCGAGGATCGCCCGGTGGTGCAAGCGGCCTGGAAAGCCGCCCTGGCCGGGGCTGCCTACGACATCGAGCACCGCATCGTCACCGGGCAGGGCACGCGCTGGGTCCGGGAACGAGCCGAGATCAAGCGCCAAGCGACCGGGGAGCCGAGTCGCGGCATCGGGACGACCCAGGACATCACCAACCGCAAGACGGCCGAGATCAAGTTGCTGGTCACCATTGATGCCCTTACCCGGTCCAACACGGAGCTGGAACGCTTCGCCTACATCGCGTCGCACGACCTGCAAGAACCCCTGCGCTCGATCGTTTCGTTTACCCAGCTGATTCAGCACCGCATGGGGGACACGCTGCCCGCCGAGCATCAGGAGAGTTTCGCCTTCGTCATCGCGGCGGCCAAGCGGATGAGCCTGTTGATCCAGGATCTTCTGTCGGTCTCGCGGGTCGCGGCCAAGGGCATGGCCTTCGTGCCCGTGGCGCTGGGGGCGTCGTGCCAGGCGGCCCTGACCAATCTGCGCGAAAGCATCCTGGAAAGCGGCGCCGAAATCGAGGTCGGCGACCTGCCCCTGGTCATGGGCGACGCCATCCAGCTGATGCAGGTTTTCCAGAACCTGATCGGCAACGCCATCAAGTTCCGCGCCAAGGACCGCCCGCCCGTGATCCGGGTCGCGGCACGGCAGGGCAGCGGGGCCTGGCGGATTTCCATCGCCGACAACGGCCTGGGCATGGGCCCCACCGATCAGGATATTTTTGAAATGTTCCGCCGGCTTCACCCGGCCAACGCCTATCCCGGCACCGGCATTGGCCTGACCGTGTGCAAGCGCATCATCACGCGCCACGGCGGAACCATCTGGATGGAATCGGAGGAAGGCAAGGGCAGCACCTTCCACTTCACGCTGCCCAACGCGGACGCAAGCCCTGGCGACCCCGCGCCCTGACCGCCCGATAAGCCCAGGCCGTCTGTTTACCCCAGCGCGGCCAGCATGGGCGCGCTGTCGTCGATTCGCTTGATGTTATCCAGACCCTGGCGCATCTCGCTCATGATGAACTCGGCGCGCTTGATCGGCCCCCCCGAGTTCTCCTTGGGGAACAGGCGGATCCAGGCGTTCATTTTCACGGTCAGACCGCACAGAACCCCGCCGATGGTGGTGTGATAGGCCTCGATCAGCGCCTTGACCTTGTGGAAGCGGTCCGCCGTCAGATCATCCCACATTGATTTCGTGGAACGATCGAAGTTCTCGAACCGGCCGGTGATCCCCGCCGACAGTTCGTTCATCGTGCTTTCCATCATCGTCAGGGTATTGAGCAGATTCGGATCCTGACGAAGCTGGTAGTTATTGCGCAGCTGGTACATGGAACTGATGAAATTTTCCAGCAGGGGCGCCAACTGATCCAGGCAATTGCGATAATATGACAGAGAAAGGAAAATATCCCCATAATCCTCAAGGAATTTAGGAACATCCTGAATGCCGATGCCCAGCTTGTCCGCCATCTGCTGAAGACGCTGCTTGGCTTTTTTAACATCCGGGTCCCGGAACAGCTTCACCACGTCCTCAAAACTATTGATAACCAGATTATCATCCCCGTAGATCTGCATGATCAAGGGGTACGTAAACTTTGTCATATAGCTTGTCAGCTGCTGACTTTTCTCGTCCGAGAGCTTCAAGGCCTCCTGGTTGCCGATCGGAATGCCGGCCTCGCGCAACAAGATCCGCAAGGAGTAAACATCGTAGCTTTCCAAGGTGGCCAGCTTGCTCAGCATCACCATGTCGGGGTGAACCCCCTGTTCGGGGTCCCACCCAAACAACTTGGGCAGGCCGGTGACTTCGATCTGGCCGCTTCCGGTCTCGATATCGCCGAACATTTCAATGACACTGCGCAGACGAGCATTTTTAATCATGCGTGCCCGCTTGAGTGCGGGTGTCTCCAGCGGAATGATGTCCAGCGGGAGGACGAACAGCGAATCCATGTCGCTGTCTTCAATCGGCGTCAGCTTGCGCTCTTCAACGATCATTTCCGACTCGTTCCCCATCAGACCTTGGGGGTGACTGTATCCAAACCGACAGGCCCTGTCTTGGGCAAACTGCCGTTTTTTGCCGGGGATGCGCTCCCCTGGTGACGACCCCACGCCCCGCTGCTAGAGTGCGCCCCGAAAAGCGGGAATGGCTTTTCGGATAAGTCGAACGTAAAAACAAAAAGTTAAGGCACCGTGTCCGGATCCGGTTCAACGCACGGCGCTTCAAGATCCACGTCCTCATTCTTCCCCTTATCTTGAAACCGGAAGGCTGCCTGGTGTCGCTTGCCGCCCCACCCGATCGGACCGCCCGCCCGCTTGCCACCCGCCTGATCCTGGGCCGCCTTGCCCGCGATTTTGCCCGCCCGCGCCTGGGCCTGATCGCCTGGGCGGTGGCCTGGATGCTGGTCTTGGCCGGGGCCACCGTGTTCGTCGCCCATATCCTGCAGCCCGCCATAGACGGCATCGTCAAGGGGGGCGATCCGGCCGCCTTGTGGGGACTGGGCGCCAGCATCGTGGCCGCGTTCACGCTCAAGGCCGTGGCCAACGCCTTTTCCACCGTTCTGGTCGCGCGCGCGGGGCTGGAGGCGGTGTCGGATGCCCGCAACCGCCTGTACCGCCACCTTGCCGGGCTTGATCTCGGCTTTTTCCAGGCCACCCCGGCGCCCACCCTGGCGTCGCGCTTCACCGTGGACCTGTTCCAGTTGCGCTACGCGGTTTCCGACGGGCTGACCAGCCTGGGACGCGACCTGCTCACCTTGGTGGGCCTGGTGGGGTACACGGTATGGCTGGACTGGCGCATGGCCCTGCTCGCCTATCTGGTGCTGCCGCTCGCCGTGTGGCCGATCGGCCGCCTGGGCCGGCGGGTCCGACGCATCGCCGGACGCACCCAGGCCGAACTCGGGCGCCTGAACGCGCGCCTGACCGAAACCCTGCGTGGCCTGCGCATGGTCAAGCTGCACGGCGCCGAGGCCAGCGAGCGCGAGCGCGTCCACGCCCTGATCGACACCGTGCGCGCCCTCACCTTCCGCGCCGAGCGCACCCGGGCCCTGGTCACGCCGATCATGGAACTGTTCGTGGGCGTCGCCGTTGGCGCCGCCGTGCTCTATGGCGGGACCCAGGTGCTCGACGGCCGGGTGAGCCCGGGCGAGCTGGCCTCGTTCCTGGGCGCCTTGATGCTGGCCTACCAGCCGGCCAAGCGGCTGGCGAACCTCCATGCCTCCTTGCAAGAGGGCCTGGCGGCGGCCGAGCGGATGTACGCCCTGCTTGACCGCGCCCCGGCCGTGGTCGAGGCCCCGAAGGCCCGGGCCCTGGCCTGGACGCAAGGGGTCGTGCGCCTGGAACAGGTGTCGTTCGCCTATCCCAGCCCGCCCTTGCCGGACTCCCTCCCGGGCTCCGCCCCCCCTCTTGCGGACGGCCCCGCGTTCCGCCCGCCCGCGGCCCTGCAAGACGTGAACCTGGAACTGCATCCGGGCCAGGTGGTCGCCCTGGTCGGCCCCTCGGGGGCCGGCAAGACCACCGTCTTGCACCTGATCGCGCGCTTCATCGATCCGACCAGCGGCCGGGTTCTGATCGACGGCCAGGACGTGCGCGACGTGACCCTGGCGTCCTTGTGGGCGCGCGTGGCCCTGGTCAGCCAGGACGTGATGATCTTCGACGACACGGTGGCGGCCAACATCGCCTATGGCCAGCCCGACGCCGCGCCCGGGGCGATCCGCGAGGCCGCGCGCCTGGCCGGCGCCGACGCCTTCATCCGGGCCCTGCCCCAAGGCTACGAGACCCCCTTGGGCGAACGGGGTGTTCGGCTTTCGGGAGGGCAGCGTCAGCGCCTGTCGATCGCGCGCGCCTTCCTGAAAAACGCGCCCTTGCTGTTGCTCGACGAACCCACCGCCGCCCTGGATGGGGAATCCGAGCGCCAGATCCAAGAAGCCCTGGCCGCCTTGATGACCGGACGCACCACCTTGATCGTGGCCCACCGGCTGGGAACCATCCTGAACGCCGATGCCATTCACGTTCTAAAGGAGGGAAGGATCGTGGAAAGCGGTCGACACGCCGACCTTCTTGCCCTCGACGGTCTGTACGCCCGCCTGGTGGCCGCCAACCGCCAGGGTGCTTGACCCCCTTGCAACTCAAACCCCTTCCCTGGGACCGCCGACACCAAAATCAGTCATCGATTCCGAAGCCTTGATGTCCTATCCTCGGCACCGGAATCCTTCGAGCCCGTGACCTCCCCATGGGCCGGGGTCCCGGAAGAATTCCACAACGATTGAGGTCTGGCGTGGTTTTTGAAGACGGTGTGACGGCCCTGCTGTCGGCGGTCACGGACGCGGCGCCCGAAGGGCTGATCGTCCTGGACGAGGCGGCGCGGGTGGTCGTCTTCAACCAGGCCGCCGAACGTCTGTTCCGGCGTCAGCGCCGCGAGATCCTGGGGCTCGGCCTCGTCAACCTGCTGGGCGACAAATACCCGGCCCTGGCCGCCCTTCTGGGCCGCGAAACCCGGCCCGGCGACGATCTGGGCGCGCTGGGCAAACGCTACCTGACCATCGCCCGCCCCGATGGCTCCCCCCTGATCGCCGAAATGAGCTTTGGCAGCACCGAGATCGACGGGCGCCATCATGTCGTCGCCCTGGTGCGCGAGGCCACGGCCCTGCCGTCCGGGCCCGATACCTGGCTGGAAACCGAGGAGCGCCTGGGCAACTTCGCCTCGAACATGCCGGGCATCGTGTTCCAGCGCGTCATGCGCCCCGACGGCACCTTGTACTATCCGTTTTTCTCCACGGGCGTGATCGACATCCTGGGCTACCAGCCCGAGGAAATGACCACGGCCCGCGATGGCTGCCTGGACGCCATCCACTGGGCCGACCGCGATACCTACCTGGAAACCCTGCGCCGCTCGGCCGCCGCCTTGACCCAGTGCACCGAGGAATACCGGGCCATCGCGCGCAACGGCGAGGTCAAATGGCTGTCGGGCACCGCCCAGCCCCAGGTCATGCCCAACGGAGACGTCTTGTGGGACGGGGTGCTGATCGACATCACCGACCGCAAGCGGGCCGAGCTGTGGCTTGAGATGATCATGAACCATGCCGCCGATGGGATCGTGACCATCAGCGAGGACGGCCTGATCGAATCCGCCAACGCCGCCGCCGGCAGCGTGTTTGGCTACGAGGCCGAGGACCTGATCGGGCGCAGCATCGGCATCTTGATGGCCGAAAGCGAAGCAGCCTGGAGCGACGGCCTGCTGCAACGCTACGTTCAGACCGGCGAGGGCGCCCTGATCGGCACCGGCCCGCGTGAAATGCGTGGCCAGCGCCAAGATGGCAGTGTCTTTCCGCTGGAGATGGCGTTGTCCGAGGTGCTGACCGAGGGACGGCGGATTTTCATCGCCGTCATCCGCGACATTACCCAGCGCAAGGAAACCGAAAACGCCCTGATCGCCACCCAGGAGCGGCTGCAAAACATCGCCGACAATGTGCCGGGCCTGGTCTTTCAGCGGGTCCTCACCGCGCAAGGCGAGCTGCGCTTCTTGTACGTGAGCAACGGCGCGCGCGAGGTTCTGGGTTTCGAGCCGCGCGAGCTGCTCGACGATGGCCGCTTGCTGCTTGATGCCATGGCGCCCGACGACCGCGAGGCGTTCATGGAGGCGCTCAAGCTGTCGGCCACCCGGCTGGAGCCGATGGAAGACGACATCAAGGTGCTAAGCCGCACCGGCGAGGAACGCTGGCTGCGCGGCTGGTCGCGCCCCTACCGCCTGCCCGATGGCTCGGTGGTGTGGGAAGGCGTCAGCCTGGATGTCACCGACCGCAAGCGGGCCGAGGGTCGCCTGACCTTCCTGGCCTATTACGATCCCCTCACCGGTTTGGGCAACCGCTCGCTGTTCATCGAGCGCTTCGAGCGCGCCCGCCTGTTCGCCCAAAGCATGGGAACCTGGGTCGTGGTGCTGTCGCTGGGCCTGGACCGCTTCAGCATCATCAACGCCACCATCGGCCACACCATGGGCGACAAGGTGCTGGTGGCCGTGGCCCGGCGCCTGTTGCAAAGCCTGGATGCCGGAGCCATCGTCTGCCGGGCCGGCGGCGACCGTTTCCTGGTGATGCTCACCGGGCTGAGCACGCTGCCCGACCTGCACGAGGCGGTGGAAGGCCTGCAGGCCACCTTTGAACACCCGATCGAGGTCAACGGCCAGCAATTCGATCTCACGGTGTCCATTGGCGCCTCGGTGTATCCCACCGACGGCCACGAGGCCGAAACCCTGATCATGCACGCCGATGCCGCCTTGCACCGGGCCAAGGAGGATGGCGGCGGCGGCTTCCAGGTGTTCACCGAGGAAATGGGCGCCCGCGCGGCCAAGATGCTGACCATGCAGCACAAGCTGCGCCGCGCCCTGGACCGCCAGGAATTCATGGCTTATTTCCAGCCCCAGGTCGACATCGCCACCGGCGCCATCATCGGCTGCGAGGCCCTGGCCCGCTGGCAAAGCCCCGATGACGGCATGGTGCCCCCCGGGGTGTTCATCCCCGTGGCCGAGGAATGCGGCCTCATTGATGCCATTTGCCTGCAAATCCTCGTTGATTCCTGCCGCTGGATCGCCGAGTGGCGCTCGCGCGGGCTGCCCGAGATCACGGTGGCCGTGAACATTTCCGGCCGGCAGTTCCACAATTCGCGCCAGCTGATGAGCATCGTCGAGCAGACCCTGGCCGATGCCGGCGTGCCGCCGCGCCAGCTGGAACTGGAACTGACCGAAAGCTCGGCGATGAACGACCCCGAGAATGCCATCAACGTGGTGCGCATGTTCCGCGACCGGGGCGTGGCGTGCTCGATCGACGACTTCGGGACCGGGTATTCCTCTTTGTCGGTGCTCAAGCGCTTTCCCATTCACAAGCTCAAGATCGACCGCAGTTTCGTCATGGACGTGACCAACGACCCCAACGACGCGGCCATTGTCCAGGCCATCGTGGCCCTGGCGCACGCGCTAAACCTCAAGGTGGTCGCCGAAGGGGTGGAAACGCTGGAGCACCTGGAGTTCCTGCGCTCGGTGCGCTGCGACACCATCCAGGGCTATTTGTTCTCGCGTCCGCTCCCGGGCGAGGCGATGGCCGAGTTCCTGGCCCAGGGCAAGCCCGAACCCCACCCCGTGACCTCGTGACCCGGGTGCGACCGCGTCCTGCCATGGCGATCGAAGTCAAGCATTCCTACACGGTTCCCTGTGCCAGCGCCTTTCGCGACGCCACCCTTGACCTTGCCTATCGCCGGCGGGTCAACGCCGGTGATCTTGCGCGCTCGGTCATGCTGGTGGTGCCTCCGGCGGTGGTCGAGGCGACCGAGGATCCGGGCGAACCGCCGCCCGGAGATCGGGAAATCGTCATCTTGAAGTCGGGGCCCTCGGCTGGCCGGCCGTGGCGGCGCAAGCCCCGCTTGCAGGTGCGCATGGTGCGCGGCTACACGGTGCCCTTCGTGCGCAAGGCGCTGGCGGTGGCGCTTGCCCTCGACAGCGGCGCCTTGCGGGTGCTGGTGGATGGCGAGGCCTGCCCCCCGCTCCCGGCCATTCTCGCGGATTCGATCCCCCAGGCGCCTCCCCCTGCGCCCGAGCCGCCTCCCCCGCCTCCCGGGCCCGATCTCTCCGCCACCGTGACCCGCCTGGAAGCCGAGATCGAACGCCTGCGCCAGGAACGCGACCGCCTGCGAGGGTTTTTACCCCTGCTCACCGGCGACACCTTGCCCGAAGGCGTGGGCTCGCGCGAGGAGGCCCTGTACGTGCTGGGCTTCCCCCCAGGCTCGGACCCCGATCTGGGGGTGGTGCGCAGCCGTTTCCGCCAGCTGGCCACCGTGCTGCACCCCGACAGCGGCCTGGGCGACAACGCCCGCATGAGCCAGCTCAACCAGGCCATGGCCTTCCTGCGCGGACGATAGGGAGGGGCGCCCCCTATCCTTCGGCGGGGATTTCCTCGATCGTCCACGGCACCACGGCGGACAGCTCCCTGGAACCGCCGATTTCCGCCGTGACATCAAGCACGGCAAGGCATTGGCGGAATTTCTGTAGCATGTTGGCTTGGCGCGGTTTTCTTGAAGGCTGAAGCCTGTCGGGCTCGAAAGTCTCTTCCATGTGAAGAGCACATCGTATTTTCACCACGCGCAGGCACAACGCGGCGAAATTCCGCTCTTCCTCGCCGCCCGTTTTTCGCGCGCAAACCAGCCCCGCAAGCGTATCCCTGAATTTTTGAGTGA
>NZ_BJZO01000089.1 GCF_007992075.1 Pararhodospirillum oryzae | reverse complement strand
TAAGGTCCGGGCTGACACCGGCGATGGCCAGTGACCTTCCCCCTTGTTTCGGTCCACTCAGGGGGTGAGTGTTCGACCTGATATCATGGCGGTGGGTGTTCTGGCGACGGGGTGCTGTCCTCCGGTCGCCTCCGGCTCCCTCCAGCCATCCCCCCGTCGCTTCGCGGGGGCCCGGCCGGGACGTAGCGGCCGGGCCTTTTTCTTGCGTTTAGCGCGGTACCATGCTGCTGCCCGAGGGCAGGACCACGAGGCAGGGCTGGTTGGCTTTCTTCAAGGTGGCGCAGGCGGCCTGGGCGTCGCGCTGGCTGGTCAGGCCAAGAACCCGGGCGCGGTACAAGGTCCCCGAGGCGGCGCGGTGAGTCAGCACGGCAGCCGCCAGCGTGGGCTTGAAGCGACCCCGCAGGGCGTTGAGGGCTCCGGCGGCCGAGCTGTTGGCCGCGTCGGCGTTGCTATACGCCCCCACCTGAACACCCCAGCTTCCATCCGCCGACAGGCTTTTCGCGGGCAGGGCCGGCGGCGTCGGGAGGCTCGCCTTGACCGAGGTCGGCAGGGGCGGCGGCACCGGCGCCTGGCCTAAAGGAGTGGCCATGGCAATCTGGGTCGGCCGGTCCCCGGAGATGCCCAGCGCCGGGCTGGAAGACGAGACAAAAACCGGAGTCGGGGCGGAGGTCGGGGCGCGGCCGGGCTTGCTGGGGGGCGGCAGGGGCGCATCGTCGGCCGAGCCTTGCGGCTGGGCGTCGGCTCCCCGGGTTCGGGCCATGGCGACAACCATGGAGGAGGCTCCCGCGTCCGGCGCGCCGCCCTGGCGCAAGGTGGCGAAGCCTTTGTCGAGCAGGCTCATCATCTCCTGGTCGCGGCTGCGCGCGGTGCGCCCGCCCATGACGGCGGCCACCAGGCGCTGTCCTCCCCGGACCGCCGAGGACACCACGTTGTAGCCCGAGGCGTTGATGTAGCCCGTCTTGAGGCCGTCGGCGCCCGCGTACTGGCTGAGCACATGGTTGTGCGTGGTGATGGTGCGGCCATCGAAGCGAAACGAGGTGGTGGAAAAATAGTGATAATACTTGGGGAAATGCCGCTGCAGGGCGAGGGCCAGCAGGACCATGTCGCGCGCCGAGGTGGTTTGTCCGGAATTCGGCAGGCCCGAGGCGTTCTTGAAGGTGGTGTTGACCATGCCCAGGGCGCGGGCCTTGGCGCTCATGCGCTGGGCAAACGCGGATTCGCTGCCCCCCACCGCTTCGGCGACGGCCACGGCGATGTCGTTGGCCGAACGGGTGACCAGGGCCAGAATGGCGTCCTCGACCCGGATGGTCGATCCGGCGCTTACCCCCAGCTTGGAAGGCGGCTGTCCCGCGGCGCGGGCCGACACCGGGATCCGGCTGGCAAGGGACAGTTTGCCCTGTTCCACGGTCTCGAACAGCAGGTAAAGGGTCATCATCTTGGTGAGCGATGCCGGATAATTGCGGGTGTCGGCGTTGCGGGCGTACAACACCTTGCCCGAGGCGGCATCAACCACGAGCGCGGCATACCCGGCGTGCGAGACTCCGGGATGGCCAACGAGAACCCCGAGGAGGGTGAGCAAGGCCAGAAAGGCCAGGCGAGGCCAACGCCCCCCGTGCGCGCGGGCGGGCGGGGGATCGCGACGGCTGGCGGCGGGAGTGAGGGGGAGGTAAGACATCGCGACCCCTGGGGCTGAAGGGTGGCTTTTTGGGCCGGTGGCGGCGAATGACGGGTTCCCCTCGGGCCGCAGGCCCGCCAGGGAAAGGTGGCGTCCGGCGCGCGAGCGTGTCACGGTGCGCAGGGCCGGATACGGCGAAGGGTAATGGGACGGACTTGTCCCTGTCTAGCGCAAAGCCAGGGTCATGGTCAAGAAAAGTTGATTATCGTCAATATGGTTCACCGTTTTGTTCCAAATCTCGATGAGGCAGGCGCGATGGGCGGATTCAAGGCCTGGAGGCTTCTTGGCGTCGTGGGAACCGTGCTGCTGGCGGCGGGCTGCGCGTCCACGGGCGACATCGGCAATCCCCTCGTGCGCAAGGCGACCTGGTATTCATATCTCAACGGCGATGACCTGCGCGCCGGGTGCGAGGTGAATGATTCGGATACCGTGCGTCTGGTTTTCAACGGGATTTATACCGAGGAAGTCCGGGTCTACGAAGCCCACGCGGGCGCCGGGGGGCGCTGGCTGTCGGGGCGCCGGATTCCGGGCGCGGTGGATCTTTCGGCCCTGACGCTGGATCGCCCGGGGGCCGTGCTCGATCCCTGGCGCGGCGAAAGCCAGGTGGTGCCCTTGAACGAGGGGCAATGGAAGGCCCTGATCGAGACCCTGCGCGCCGATGGGGTGGGGCAGCCGCCCCCCGTGGGCCTGTCTTTGGAGTCGGATGATCACTACTGGATCGCGAGCGGCTGCCTGGACCGGCACGTCGTGTTCCAGGCCTGGGCCCGGCGGCAGCCCGCCTATCAAACCTTGCGTTTCAACGATCTGCTGCTCTCCTGGCTCCCCCTGGGGGGGGCGCTGCCTTCCTATGCCCGCGCCGACCGGGGCAGCTTCGAGGAGGAGCGCCGCCGGCAGTTTCATTTCGCCTTGCGGGTGGGACCCGACGGCTTGCGCGATGATCCCTGGGCCCCGTGAACGCCTGAAGCGCAAGGGGGGATTGACTCCGGGACGGGCGGCGGGCATAGTGCCCTTGCTGCATTGCAGCAAGGTTTTTGCCATGCCTGAAGGGTCCACGGCCCCCCACCGGGGCACGGGGATTCGTCATGGGCCGTTCACGCACGTGTTTCGCGTGTTTTCTTCGGCCGTTGGCCGCTCCCCCCCTTTCGTCCCCACCCCTTTCGTCCCCCCCTTTCGTCGAGGAGTCCAGATCATGACCACTCCCCGTAAGGCGTCCTCCAAGGCGTCCGGGCGCGGCGTCAGCGCCAAGCCCGAGGCGGCCTCCACCGTGGAAACGGCGGTCGACCCCGCGCCGGCGCCGGCTGTTTCCTCGTCCGGGGAAGAGCCTGCTCCCGGGACGCCGGTGCCCGAGGCGGTCACCACCGAGGCGGTCACCACCGAGGCGGTTGCCACCGAGGCGGTTGCCACCGAGGCGGTCGCCACCGAGGTGGTCGCCGTCGGGGAGCCGGCGCCTGGGGTGGCTTCGCCTGTCGAAGCCGCGCCGGCCCCGGAGCCCCTCCCGCTCTCGTCCGGGGCGCCCGTCCTGGAGGCCGCGCGCCTGCTGCCCGACGCGTTCGACGCCCTTGAAACCAGCGCGGCGGTTCTGATGGACGCCGGAACGCGGGTTCAGGCCTGTTGCCTGACCTACCTGGAGCATCTGGGCGAGGAAACCGCGAGCCTGAACCGGGATCTGTGGGCGTGCACGGATCCGGCGGCGGCGGTTTCGGTGCAGATGGAAGCCCTGGGACGGATGGCGGACCGGACCTGGCGAACCGGGGTGGACCTGCTCGCGGTCGCCAGTGGGACCTGGGAAGAAGCGATGAAGCCGGTGGTGGCATCGTCGTCCAGGTGGTCGCAAGCGGCCCTGGAAGGCCGGCCTGGCATCGCTCGCCCCTGAACGGCGGCGCGTCCTTTCCCGCTTTTGGTGCCGGCCGCGCGAGGCGTGGCCTCCCGCCTGATCAAAGGGCGCGCCCACGGCGCGCCTTTTTTCGTCGAAACGCGGCCCGCGCCGGGCGTGGGCAGCCAATGGGGGCGGGGGGCGACCCTTTTTGGCCCTTTATCAGCGGTGGAAATTACCAATATGATGGCAAAGCCTATCCGCGCGCAGCAGGAAGCCGAGCTGAACCCATGACAACTGTCTACTGTAGCACGGTTCCCCATCTTGGACCGGAAGGGGAGGACGACAACGGGACCGGCCATCAGCCGGGCACGGGCGTCGTGGTCAAGGCCAAGCCGAAGACCAGAAAGCCGTCGATGTACAAGGTCCTCATGCTGAACGACGACTACACGCCGATGGAGTTCGTCGTCCATGTCCTGGAACGCTTCTTCGGGAAATCGAACGAGGAGGCAACAACCATCATGCTCAACGTGCACCAGCGCGGCGTGGGCCTGTGTGGGGTCTATACCTACGAGGTCGCTGAAACCAAGGTGGGGCAGGTCATGGATCTGGCCCGCCGTTCGCAGCATCCCTTGCAGTGCACGCTTGAAAAGGAGTGAGGCCGCCCAAAAATCAAAGGGCAAGGAAACGGGAAAGCGTCCACGGGGTCGGGGCGCCTGCCCCGGGGTGATCCGGGTCGATCAGCCGATACGAAAGGAGCGGGCATGCTGTCTCGCAATCTCGAACAAACGCTTCACCGGGCCCTTGCCCTTGCCTCCCAGCGTCGGCACGAGTACGCCACCTTGGAGCACCTGTTGCTGGCCTTGATCGACGACGAGGACGCAGCCGCCGTGTTGCGGGCCTGCGCGGTTGAAATCGAACGCCTGCGCGGCCAGCTGGAGGATTTCCTGCAAACCGAGCTGACCGGCCTGATCAATCCGACAATCGAGGGGGATCCCAAGCCGACCGCTGGGTTCCAGCGCGTCGTGCAGCGCGCCGCCATTCATGTGCAATCCTCGGGGCGCGATCAGGTGACGGGCGCCAACATCCTGGTGGCCTTGTTCAGCGAGCGGGAAAGTCACGCCGTTTATTACCTGCAGATGCAGGACATGACCCGGCTGGACGCGGTCAACTTCATCAGCCATGGCCTGGCCAAGACGCCCGGGCAAAGTCAGGCGCGCGCGCCTCGCGGCATGGACGAGGAAATCAAGAGCGAGAGCGCGCCCAAGAAGGGCCAGGAAGCCCTGTCGAGCTATTGCGTCAACCTGAACGAAAAGGCCCGCGAAGGACGGATCGATCCCCTGATCGGCCGCGACTCCGAGGTGGAGCGGACCATTCAGATCCTGTGCCGGCGCAACAAGAACAATCCCTTGCTGGTGGGCGATCCCGGCGTGGGCAAGACCGCCATTGTCGAGGGGCTGGCCCGGCGCATCGTTCACAAGGACGTGCCCGAGGTCTTGCACGATGCCGTGATCTTTTCCCTGGACATGGGATCCCTGCTCGCCGGCACCCGCTACCGGGGTGACTTCGAGGAACGGCTGAAGGCCGTGATCAGCGAACTGGAAGCCCTGCCGGGTGCGGTCTTGTTCATCGACGAGATTCACACGGTGATCGGAGCCGGGGCCACCTCCGGGGGGTCGATGGATGCGTCCAACCTGCTGAAGCCGGTGCTGGCCCAAGGCACGCTGCGCTGCATCGGCTCGACCACCTACAAGGAATTCCGCTCGCACTTCGAGAAGGACCGCGCCCTGGTGCGCCGCTTCCAGAAAATCGACGTGAACGAGCCGACCCTGGAAGACGCGGTGCGCATCCTGCGGGGCATCAAGTCCTATTACGAGGAGCACCACAAGGTGCGCTACACCGCCGACGCGGTGCGCGCGGCCGTCGAGCTGTCGGCCAAGCATATTCACGACCGCAAGCTGCCCGACAAGGCGATCGACGTGATCGACGAAGTGGGCGCGGCCCGCATGCTGCTGCCCGAAAGCCGGCGGCGCAAGACGGTGACGGTGCGCGACATCGAGGACGTGGTGGCCAAGATCGCGCGCATTCCGGCCAAGTCGGTGTCGCGCGACGATCAGGCGGTGCTGAAGTCCCTGGAACGGGACCTCAAGACCCTGGTCTTTGGCCAGGACCGCGCGATCGAGGCCCTGGCAACGGCCATCAAGCTGGCCCGCGCCGGCCTGCGCGAGCCCGACAAGCCGATTGGCAATTACCTGTTCAGCGGCCCCACCGGCGTCGGCAAGACCGAGGTGGCCCGCCAGCTGGCGAAGATCCTGGGGATCGACCTGATCCGCTTCGACATGTCGGAGTACATGGAGCGCCACTCCATTTCCCGGCTGATCGGGGCGCCGCCGGGCTACGTCGGCTTCGATCAAGGTGGACTTCTGACCGATGCCGTGGACCAGAAGCCCCATTGCGTCTTGTTGCTCGACGAGATCGAAAAGGCCCACCCGGACCTGTTCAACATTTTGCTGCAGGTGATGGACCACGGGGCGCTGACCGATCACAACGGCAAGACGGTGAGCTTCCGCAACGTGATCTTGATCATGACCACCAACGCGGGGGCTCAGGCGCTGGCGCGCAATGTGATCGGCTTTGCCCGCGACGTGCGCGAGGGCGACGACCTGGAGGAAATCGACCGTTCCTTCTCGCCCGAGTTCCGCAACCGTCTGGACGCGATCATTCCGTTCGCCAGCCTGCCCCTGGACGTGGTGGGACGCGTTGTCGACAAGTTCGTGATGGAGCTGGAGGCCCTGCTGGCCGATCGCAACGTCACCATCGAGCTGACCGACAAGGCCCGGCGCTGGCTCGCGGAAAAGGGCTACGACCGGCGCATGGGCGCCCGCCCGCTGGCGCGCTTGATCCAGGAAACCTTGAAGAAGCCCCTGGCCGAGGAACTGCTGTTCGGGCGCCTGGCCAAGGGCGGACGGGTCAAGGTGGGAATCGAGGACGACAAGCCGACCTTTGCCTTCTTTGACCTGCCCGCGGGCGAGCTTCCCGTGACCGACCAGGACGAGGGAGACAGCGTCGACGATCTGGACGGCGACGGGCCCGCCCACGACGAACCCACCCCGGCTTCGTGATCCATCGCCCCCCGGAACATGCGCCGGGGGGCTTCCTGCCTGTCGATGCCGCCGTTATTTGATCGCCAGCGCGGGAAGGGGCCCTTCCGGGGGTTTCCTTTTTATCGTTAAAAGGGCAAAACAAAAGAGTGGCCGGCACGGGATCGGTCATCGACGGGCGCCCTTGTCCTGGGCGCCAGGAAGGCCGGTTGGTCTTTCGACGGGAGACCCGGCGTGGAGGGTGGAGCGGATAGGCAGCCGCCGGCCGATTTCACGGTGCGCTCGGTGGTGGCCGTGGCGCTGACGCTGGCGCTTGGTCTTGTTTTGCTGGCGGGCGCCTGGATCGCGGAAATGCGCTCCGATGCCTTGGAACGGGCCGAGGTCGTGGTTGACGGCTTTGCCCTGACCTACGCCACCTTGGTCAGTCAGGCCATGGAGGATCTGGGCGAGGAGGTTTCGGACCTGGCCGAGACCGCCGGCGCGCTGCCGATGGACACGCTTCATGCCCGGGCCGATTTCCTGGAACGAATTCAGCATGTTCGCGACATCCACCCCTTGCTGGTGGACATTTTGTTGCTGGACCCCCAAGGGAAGGTTGTGCTGCGCGCGGGATCCTTGGGCAACGAGGAACTGCCCTCGCTCCCCGATATCACCCGCATCCTGGCCGCGCGCGATCAGCAGCGCGCGGTGATCAGTCCGGCGATGACCTGGGCTCCCTATGGCACGCGCTGGCTGTTGAACATCGGGCGCGCGGTCGTGAACGAACGTGGGGTTCCCCAGGGCGCCGTGGTCGGGCTGATCGATCAATCCCGGCTGAACGAGCTGTTCCAGTCCATCCTGGAGGCCCCCCTGGCCACGGCGGCCCTGGTTCACGCGGAAGGGCCCATCCTGGCCCGGGTGCCCGCGTTGCCGGGCGTGGTGGGCCGGGATGTCCCCGCGATTCGCGAGCGGCTGGGGGTGGTGGTCCCCCGCCAGGTTGCCCGTCGCGTTTCGGCCCTTGATGGGGTGCCCCGCATCATTGCCGAGCGGCGGGTGGACCATTTTCCGCTGATTGTCCTGGTCACCGTGGACGAGGACACGACCCTGGCCCCCTGGGAAAAAGCCGTCGAGGCCACGGTGGGGATCTTGTTCGTGATCCTGGGCGGCGGCACGTGGCTGACGCTCCAGCTGTGCGGTCAGTTGCGCCGCCGCCACGAGATCGAAAAATCCCTGAAGATGCAAAACGCCCTGCTCAGCGTGCAGCAGGAGAATTCACCCGATGGCGTTCTGATCACCGATCGCGGCGGAGCCGTTGTTTCGTGGAATCACCGCTTCATGGACATGTGGCGCCTGCCCCAGGACGTGCGCGACAACGCCAGGGGGGCCTTGCTGCTTGAGGCCATCGAGCCCATGCTGGTCAATCCCCAGGTGTTTCGCGCCGATGTCCAGGCCCTGCTGCAAAACCCCAGCGCGATCGACGAGGGCACCGAGGTTCGATTGCATGATACGCGGGTGTTGGAACGGATCTGCAAACGCCTGACCGGTCCGGGCAACGAAACCCTGGGCCATGCGTGGTTTTTCCGCGATGTCACCGGCCGCAAGCGCGCCGAGCAGGCCTTGCGGCGCAGCGAACGGCGTTACCGGGCGATTTTTGAAAGCGTGGGCGACGGGCTGTTCGTCCTGGACCCCCACGGCAATGTCATCGATGCCAATCGCGCGGCCTTTTCGTTGTATGGCCTGGAGCCCACCACCATGCTGGGCCAGCCGTTGGACAAATGGCTGGATCCCCGGGCCCGGCAGGACTTGCGCCGTTTTCTGGAAGGCGATGCGGCGCAGGGCGAATTGATGACCGAATCCATGCACATCAACGCCTTGACCCGCGAGACCTTGCAAGCGGAGCTGCGGGGCATGCCGTTCGACTATGGCGGCCGGCCAGGGGTGTTGATCATGGTCCGCGACGTGACCCGCCGGCGCGCGGCCGAGGAGGCGTTGCGCCTGTCGGAGCTGCGGTTCCGCGATGTCACCGATTCGGTGGGCGAGCTGATCTACGAGGTCGATTCGGCGTTTCGCTTCATTTTCATCACCGGCCGCGCGCCGGACCAGCTGGGGCTTTCGGTCAACGACGTGCTGGGGCGCTCGTTGTTCGGGTTGATGCACCCCGAGGACCGGATCCGCGTCGAACCCCTGCTGCGCGACCTGGCCGACAAGCGGGTACGCTTTTCCGACGTGGCGTTCCGGGTTCCACTGCCCGAAAGCGGTGATTCCTGGCAACTGCTGTCGGGGGTGCCGGTTTTGGATCAAACCGGGGCGTGGAGCGGCTATCGCGGCGCGTGCATGGATGTCACCCAGTCCCGCCAGCGCGAACTGGCCTTGCGCGAGGCCAACGTCAAGCTGGGCCGTCAGGCCGAGGAACTGAAGGAACTGGCCCGTTCGCTGGAGTCCTCGCGTCAGGAAATCCTGCGCGTGCAGGAGCGGTTTGATCTGGCCATGCGCGGTGCCAACGATGGCATTTGGGACTGGGACCTTCGTTTGGACCGGCTGTATGTGTCGCCACGCAGCCGCGAAATCCTGGGGCTTGACGAGACGGACATCGGCGAGGATCCGGCGCGGTGGGCGGCGCGCATCCATCCCGACGACCGCGCGCGGGCGCGGGAAGCCCGGCGCTTGCACCTGGAGGGGACCTCGCCCCAGTACCGCACGGTGATCCGGCTCCAGCATGCCGAAGGCCATTACGTTTGGGTGCTGGACCGGGGCATGGCCTTGCGCGATGGGGCCGGCCGGCCGACCCGCATGGTCGGCACCCATTCCGACATTACCGAAATGCGCCGCTACGAAGAGGCTCTTCAGGCGGCCAAGGCGCAGGCCGAGGCGGCCAATCTGGCCAAATCCCAGTTCCTGGCCATGATGAGCCACGAAATCCGCACGCCAATGACCGGGATCCTGGGCATGGGCGACCTGCTGCTGGCCACCGATCTGAACGACGAGCAGCGCCGGTTCCTGGGAACCTTGAAGCGTTCGGCCCGGACCTTGCTGGGCGTGCTGGACGATGTGCTTGATTTCTCCAAGATCGAAGCCGGGCAAATGGTTCTGGAGTGCGTTGATTTCCGCCTGGGAGACGTGATCGAGGACGTGGTGGGGGTTTTCCTCGCCCGCGCGGTGGAACGGAATCTGACGTTGGAAGCCGTCCTGCCCGAAGGCCCGCCCCTGGTTTTGCGGGGCGATCCGGCCCGCTTGCGCCAGATCTTGTTCAATCTGGTGGGCAATGCGGTCAAGTTCACCGAAAAGGGCAGCGTGTGGGTGAAGGTGGAGGCCGCTCCCTCCCCGGATGGGGCCGTCGCGCTGACCGTGGAAGTCGCCGACACCGGCGTGGGCATGGACGAGGCGCAGCTTTCCCGCTTGTTCAATCCCTTCAGCCAGGCCGATGCCTCGACCACCCGGCGGTTTGGAGGCACGGGGCTGGGGCTGACCATCTGCGAGCGCCTGCTGGACATGATGCAAGGCACCATCAGTGTCGCCAGCCAGCCGGGAGAGGGATCGACGTTCACGGTTCATGTCATCCTGGCCGAGGGCGACCCGGCGCGGGTGATCAGCCTGGCCCCCTCGACCCTGCCGGCCCTGGTGACGAGCCTGGATCAAAGGCTGCGGGTGCTGCTGGTCGAGGACAACGAAACAAACCGCGAATTGATTGCCACGGTTCTGGAACGCGGCGGGCATCGGGTGACGACGGCGGCCAACGGCCGCGAGGGGATCGAAGCGGCCACCTCCGCCCACCCGCCTTTCGATCTGATCTTGATGGACCTGCAGATGCCCGACATGGATGGGATCGAAGCCACCCGGCGCTTGCGTGACCTGGATACACCGGTGGCGCGCACGCCCATTGTGGCCTTGACCGCCGGTGTCCATGAAGCCGATCGCGAGGGGGCCCTGACGCGGGGCTTCGATGATCTGGTCACCAAGCCCGTGGACTGGAAACAACTGGCGGCTGTGATGGCCCGATTGACGGGGCAACAGGGGAACCCTGGGGCACGGGAGGCGGCCCCCCCCGAGCCGGCCCCGCTGGTCTCTGTCTCCGAGGCTCCGAAGGAAGACCCGCCGGCGGACCCAGGTCCGCCCGACGATCCCAACGAGGCCTGGCGCGCGCTGCCGGTGTATGATCCCAGTGTTCTGGAGGGGTTGCATGGCATCGTGGGCACGGCCAGCCTCCGGCATCTGGTCGAGTCGGCACGCGAGCGCATGGTGACCCTGGTTGCCGCCGTGGGGCGGAGCCTGCGCGATCAGGATCCGGTGGCTCTCCGGCGGGAAGCCCATTCCCTGAAGGGGCTGGCCGGGCAGTTCGGCGCCCGGCGCACGGGGGGGCTGGCCCTGGCCTTTGAACGGAACGCGGACAAGCCGGACCAGTTGGAGCCGCTTTTCATGGCCCTTGAGGAAGCCACCACCCAGGCCCTGCGCGAACTGGAACGCCTGGATGCCTAGACTGAAACTGGATCAACTTGAGTCACATTGGCCCAGTTTCAGCCTGATTCTATAAATTTTAGAGTAATCCGCGATCAAAACGGATCAGCGAATGCGCTCCAGTCGGTCCACCCCTCCTTGGGGATCAGGTCGGGGCGCCGGTGTCGGGGAAGCGGGCGCGTTCCTGGTCGGTGGGATAGCGCTCCAGGTCCACCGTGCCGTGGCGGGTGGCCTGGTAGAGATCGTCGGCCACCTGTTCGATCAGGTCCTGGGCCTCCAGCCGGCTGACCCAGCGTATCGGCATCGCGGCGGTACCGTCGCGGGTGCCGACCAGGGCGCCGGCAATGGCGCCGGTGCTGTCACTGTCGCCGCCATGATTGACCGCGAGCACCAGGGCCTCTTCCAGGGTGGTGGTGGCGAGCACGGCATACACGGCGATGCCCAGGGCTTCCTCGGCGACCCAGCCTTCCCCCAGGGTCTCCAGGGCCTCGGGCGAGGGCGGTCCGGCCTGGGCCAGGGTCTGGGCGGCTTCCAGGGCGGCCAGGGTTTCCTCGGCGCCCGCGTGCGGACGCAACAGGGCCCTGGCGTGTTCCAGGGCCTGATCCAGGCTCTCGCCCTGGGTGAGCACGCTGATCAGGGCGGCCAGCACGCCGGCGGTGAGGTAGCCGCTGGGGTGGCCGTGGGTCAGGGCCGCGGCGGCGCAGCCCAGGCCGAAGGCGCGCGAGGGGTCCGTGCAGGCCAGCCCGATGGGCGCCACCCGCATGACGCCGCCACAGCCCTTGCTGTTGTTCAAGGGGGCCTCGGTCGAGCCCGGGCGGTGGGCGTGCAGCGCGCCCAGGCAGGTGGCTCCCGGGGCCCGGCGCGCCTGCAAGGCCGGATGCAGGCCCAGCCAGCCCGGCAGGTCCGGGGCGATGTCGGGAGCGCCGGCCTCCCGTTGCGTGGCCAGCCAGCGCACATAGGCACGGTGGAGGAAGGGAAGGGGATCGTGGGCCGGCGGGGCGGCGGCGCGGATCAGCCCGTCGGCGGTGAACAGGGTCATCTGGGTGTCGTCGGTAAAACTGCCCAGCCCGTCGGCCGAGGTCACGAAGTCGCGCACGCCCCGCGCGCCGAAGCGATCGCGGATATGGGGCAAGGACAGGAATTCGATCGGAGCCCCCAGGGCGTCGCCAATGGCGCAGGCCAGAAGGCAGCCCCGGAACCGGTCGGGAAGGGGAGGAACAGGGGTCATGACGGAACTCGTTCGCAAACGGATAAAACCAAGGATTTTCGCTGATCGAGCGTCCTTTATCGGTCGTGCCCGCCGGACCTTCAAGCGCTTTGGGAGAAGGGCTCCCCTGTGTGTTCCATTGTTTATGTTTTTTTCAGGCAATAGCTTCAGGGCGTGGGCGGAACCGCGCGCCGGCGCACGAGCAAGGGCGCGTCCGGCCCCCCGTCCTGGCGCAGATCCAAGACACCCTGGCGGGTCAGTTCCAGGGCCGCCACGAAGGTCGCGGCAACCGCCGAGCGGCGCACCAGGGCACTGGGGTCGGGCGGCGGCAGGAAGGCCGCGAGCCCGGTCCAGTCGCCCAGGCTGCCCAGCATGCTTTCAAAACGGCGCAAGGCATCGTCCACGCTGTAAAGATCGAAGGGCTCGACCGTGAGAACGCGCGGCCGGGCCTGGGCCCGGCGCACCGAGCCATAGGCGCGCAGCAACTCGTGCAAGGTGGTGGAGAACACCGGTTTCTTGACCACCACCAGCCCCTCGGGGCGCCCGCGCGCGAACACGTCAACCCCCAGGCGGGGGCGTTCCATCAAGGTCTGTCCGGCCTTTTGCATGGCCTCCAGGCGGCGCAACTGGAACTGCAAGGCGGCCGCCATGGCCGCGCCACTGGGCTCCTCCTCGGTTTCCTTCGGCACCGGCAGCAGCAGCCGCGACTTCAGGTACGCAAGCCACGCCGCCATGACCAGATAGTCGGCCGCCAGGTCGAGGCGCAGGCGCCGGGCCGTGGCGACAAAAGCCAGGTATTGCTCGGCCAGTTGCAGGATCGACAACCGGGCGAGGTCCACCTTCTGGTCACGGGCCAGGGTCAGCAGGACATCGATCGGGCCTTCGAACCCTTCCAGATTGAGCACCAGGTCAACCAAGCGCTCGGGCCCGTCCTCGGACGACGGGAGGGCGGCAGAGGAACCGGCAGGGGCGGAGGGGGAAGAAGAATCAGACACGGGCGTCATGCCAGGGGCCCCGCGGGGGAAGCAGGCGAAAAAGGGTGCAGGGCCCCGCGGGGCCGGCCGCTACAGCGAAAGCGGCAGGCCGGCGGTGAGGTAGACGGCTCCAACCAGGGCCCGGATCAGGGGGCTGATCAGCAGCGAAAACGGATCAGCGCTGATCCCCACCAGGTGAAGGCCGAGCGGCAGCAGGAACAACACCCCCAAAATGAGGGGCAGCCCGATCGGTTCCAGGCGGGCAACCGCCCGCGCCGCCCTCAGGGGCAGCACCCCAACCAGCAGGCGCCCCCCGTCCAGGGGCGGAAGGGGGATCATGTTGAACACCGCCAGCACGCAGTTGATCAGCACCGAGCGCTGCAAGGCCGTGCCGATCCAGCGCAGGGCTTCGTCGGGCAGGAACAACGCCAGGTGCAAGGCGGCGGCCGAGGCCACGGCCAGGAAGACGTTCATGCCCGGGCCGGCGAGCGCGATCCAGGCCATGTCCCGACGCGGGGCCTTGAGGTTGCGCGGGTCGATGGGGACCGGACGCGCCCATCCGAACAGGAAGGGCGCGCTGGCCAGGAACAAAAGCCCGGGCAGGATCAAGGTGCCAAAGGGCTCGACATGGCGCAGGGGGTTGAGGCTCAGGCGCCCCATCAGGCGTGCCGTGGGATCGCCCTTCCAGTTGGCCACGTAGCCGTGGGCGGCCTCGTGCAAGGTGATGGCCAGCACCAGCCCCGGCAGCCAGGTGAGCACGTCGAACAGGATGTCAGCCATGCGCGAGGAGGTCTCCCAGGCGGTCGAGCAGGGCGGCGGGGTCGCACGGCGCCGGCGCGAGCCGCCCGGCGCGGGCGCGGTCCCACCGGCGGGTGCCCGCCGCGTCAAGGGGACGGGCGGCGCTCACCACGGCTTCCATTTCGGAAGCCACCCCGTTGCAATGCAAGACCAGATCGCAGCCGGCGTCAAAGGAAGCCCGGGTCCGTTCGACCATGGATCCCTTCAGGGCCTTCATCGACAGGTCGTCGGTCATCAGCAGGCCATCAAAGCCGCACGCGCCCCGGATGACCTCCTCGACCACCCGGGCCGACAAGGTGGCGGGGGCGTCGGGATCGATGGCCGGGAACACGATGTGCGCGGTCATGGCGAAGGGGGCGTCGGCCAGGGCCCGGAACGGCGGCAGGTCATGGGCCTCCATCTGCTCCAAGGAGCACTCGACCACGGGCAGGTGTTCGTGGCTGTCCACCTGGGCCCGGCCATGGCCGGGAATGTGCTTGATGACCGGATAGACCCCGCCGGCCTGCAAGCCCTCGATCACGGCGCGGCCCAAGGCCGTGACCACGGCCGGGTCCTCGGCGAAGGCCCGGTCGCCGACAATGTCGTGGGCGCCCGGGTGGCGCACGTCAAGCACCGGCAGGCAATCGGTATCGATTCCCAGCGCGCCAAGATCGTGGGCAATGAGGCGGGCGTTGAGGCGCGTGGCTTCCAGGCCCTTGTCCGGATCGCGGGCAAACAGCTGCCCGAAAACCTCGGCCGGCGGCGGGGCGCGCCAGAACGGCGGGCCCAGGCGCCGCACCCGGCCGCCTTCCTGGTCGATCAGGATGGGGGCGTCGGGGCGTCCGACCAGGGCGCGCAGGGTTTCCGTCAGCGCCTGGATCTGGGCCGGCGACTCGACGTTGCGGTTGAACAGGATGAAGCCGAACGGATCGGCTTCACGCAAGAAGGCGGTTTCCCAGGGGGTCAGGGTCGGGCCGGCAATCCCCAGGATCAGGGCAAGGGGGTTACCGGACAAGGATGCACCCCTGTCCTCGGGCCACCAGGGCGTCGCACAGGGTCTTGGCGTCGGCCTTGCTGGCCAGTCCCTTGGCGCGCAGGCGATAGAACACGCCCTTGCTTCCCAGATCGGCGCGAACAATTTCGTGCTGCAAGGAGCCAATCAGGTCGCGGTGTTGTTCAACCATCTTGCGCCACACGGCTTCGGCGTCCTCCGGGGTGCGCAGGGCCACGAACTGGACCGAATAGGCGCCGCGAGCGGTGGAGGAGGGGGCGGGCGCCGGCGCCGGCGCCGGCGCGGGCTGGGCGGCGGCGGG
>NZ_BJZO01000088.1 GCF_007992075.1 Pararhodospirillum oryzae | reverse complement strand
TCTCGCGGCGTTGGGGAGCCCTCTTGCGAGGGTATCCAAGGCGTTATCCGCTTGCCCTGTTCCGGCCCCCGGTCTTCCGTTTGCATGCCTGGCGCGGGCTGCTTCCCGAGTGGACACGAGCCCGGGGCCGTGGCTAATCTGGATGTCCGCAAGACGGCCTGGCCGCCCATGGCGGCAGGCGCAAGGGAGGACCATTCCATGACAGGTCATGGCACCGGGCGGGGAGGAAAGCGCTCCTTGGTGTGCGTCGATGGCGACTGGCTGGAGGGCAATCCCGCCCTGTTGGGCCCGGCGACGCATGGGGTCTGGATGGCCTCCACCGTGTTCGATGGAGCGCGTTATTTCGACGGCATGGCTCCCGACCTGCTGCTCCACTGCGAACGACTAACCCAGTCGGCGCGTGTTCTTGGGCTGGAACCCTGCCTCACCGGGGCCGAAATCGCCGAACTGGCGTGGGAGGGCATCCGTCGCTTTCGCTGCCGCTTCGAAAGCAATGCCGACCTGTATATCTGTCCGATGATCTATGGGGAAACCGGCTTCATCCTGCCCGATTCCGATAACGCGCGCCTGGTGCTGTCGCTGTGGGAATCGCCCATGCCCGCGCCCGACGGCTTTTCCGCCTGCCTGACGCCCTTCCGCCGCCCCGCCCGCGACATGGCGCCGACCGACGCCAAGGCCAGCTGCCTGTATCCCAACGTGGGGCGCAGCGTGCGCGCCGCCCAGGCCCGCGGGTGCGACACCGCCGTGGTCCTGGATCCGGCGGGGAACGTGGCCGAGTTCAGCTACACCAACCTGTTCTTCGCCCAAGGCGCCCAGGTGATCACGCCCGCGCCCAACGGAACCTTCCTCAACGGCCTGACCCGGCAACGGATCATCGGCCTGCTGCGAGGCGTTGGCGTCGATGTGGTCGAGCGTAGCGTGGAGTTTCAAGAGCTGCTGGAAGCCGACGAAATCTTCGCCACGGGCAATTACTTCAAGATCAGCCCGTGCGTGCGGCTGGAAGACCGGCCCCTGGCCCCGGGTCCCTGGTACCGCAAGGCCCGTGATCTGTACTGGGCCTTTGCCCGCGATAACGCGGTGTAAAAAAACGGCGGCCCGGTTCGGGCCAGCGGGGCCGGGCTGACGGGGCGGGGCCTCTGCCCCGATCGGCTGGATCCGGGGCCCCCGCCCCGGTCGGCGGGATCCGGGGAGGGGAGACCTGGAATCCTTCCCGGGCCGGCGACCGGAGCGCCAGCCCGGGGGAAAACCCTTGGCCTGTATCAGGCGGTCTTCAGGCTGAAGCTGTTCATCAGCTCGCGGGAACGGGCGCTCACCGGCTCCATCGCGCTCTTCAAGGTGGTGTTGGTCATCTCGGTGACCTTGCGGGACTGGGCGATGAACGCCTCGACCGAATCCTTGAAAATCTTGGACTGAACGGTGGCAACCTCGACCGGGGTCTTGCACGACGCGATCGCCTTCGAGGCCTCGATGGCGGTGTCCACCGACTTGCCGGCGTAGCCGAACGCCTCGCGGTAGACCTCTTCCATGCCCTTGCTCAGGGTTTCGGTAAAGGTGGTCGCCGCTTCCAGGTTGTCCTTGTTGAACTTCACCAAGTCTTCGTAGCTCTTCATCATGGATCCGATCCTTTGCATCAAGGGGAGAGGGTCCGGATAACCCTGAACGCCGCCTCCGTGTGACCGGCCCGATCCATGAATGTCCGGAGAAGCGGACGCTCGCGGGAGCGGGGTCAGGGCATTGTGCGGCGCAACATGAGTTTGGAATGCCTCATTCCGCGCTCTCTGTCAAGGGGAATTTGTGCGCTGCACAAAACCGGCGGCCCGGGCTTCCAGCCGGCGGGCCAGGAAGCGCGAAAGCGCCGGTCCGGTCAGCAGCACCACCAGCATCCGCGACATTTGCATGGCCATGACAAAGGGCAGATCCACCGGTCCCGACGCCGCCACCACCGCCACGGCGTTGACCCCGCCGGGGCTGGTCGCCAGGTAGGCGGTCAGGGGATCGACTCCGGCCAGGGGAACCAGAAGGGCGGCGAATCCGGCGCAGATCCCCATCAACGCCACGATGGCCCCGATCACCCGGGGCAGGGCGTGGGCGACGGTGAGCATCAAGGGGCGGGTGAAGCGCAGGCCAATGCTCCAGCCGATGGCGCCATAGGAAGCGGCCAGCAGCCAGGGGGGCAAGGCCAGGGGGCCCAGGCCACAGGCGGGAACGAGAACCGCCAGGATCATGGGAAACAGCAGCGAGCCCGCCGGCAGGGGCGTCAGGCGGGCCGCCCCGATGCCCAGGGCGAGGACGGCCACGGTGGTGGCCAGATCCCAAGGCGCGACCGGGGCCAGCCAGTCCATGGCCGGCGCGGCCGCGCCGGTGGTGGAGGTCCACAGCCCCGTGACCAGCGAGGCCGACAGGGCCACCAGGATCACGCGCAGGAACTGCATGACGGCGACCAGGCGGGAATCGGCCCCCCAGGCCTCGGCCATCACCACCATGGCCGAGGCGGCCCCCGGCGCCGATCCCCACAAGGCGGTGGTGCCGGGCAGGGTCTGGCGGCGGGCCATGATCCAGCCCAGCCCGGCGCTGGCCCCGATCACCGACAAGACGCCGCCCAGGAACACGGGCCAGTCGTTCAGGATTTCCCCCAGAACCCCGAGGTCGAGGCCGGCCGCGATCTGGATCCCGATCATGCCCTGGCCCAGGGCGATGGCGGGCCGGGGCACGCGGGGCGCCCGGTTGACCAGCGCCACCGCGACGCCGGCGGCCAGCGGCCCCAGCAGCAGCGCGGCCGGCACGCCCGCCCAGACCAGGCCGGCGGTCACGGGCACGGTGACGGCCCCAAGCAGGGCCCAGCGACGCGGCCAGGACGCGGAAGGGGACTCGGACACGGGGATGGATCCTCCCGGATGGTCGCGGCCCCGGACCCCCCGCCCGCCCGGGCGGGGCGGGGGGTTACGGGGTGCCGTCGGGCTTGCCGACGATGACGGTGGTCAGGCGCGCGGGATCAAGCAAACGCTTCGCCACCCGCCGCAGGTCGTCAAGCGTCAGGGCTTCCAGGGCGGCGTTGCGGGTGTCGATGTAATCGGCCGGCAGGTTGTAAAAGCGCATCGACGCCAGCATGCCCGCCACCGATTCGGTCGAGGTGAAACGCAGCGGCCAAGCTCCGGTCAGGTAGGTGAGCGCGTCGGCCCGTTCCTGGGCGGTGGGGCCGTCGCTGGCCATGCGCGCCCACTCGGCCTTCATGACCGCGAGGGCTTCCGGAAGGCGGGCGTTCTGGCTCGCGATGCCGGCCATCCACAGCCCGGCCTTCTGATAGGGATACAGCGCGCTCCACACCCCATAGGTCAGCCCACGCTTTTCGCGCACCTCGTCCATGAGCCGGCTGCTGAACCCGCCGCCCCCCAGGATGTGGTTGACCACGAAGGCCGCGTTCCAGTCGGGATCCGAGCGCTTGAGCCCGGGCTGGCCCAGGAAGGCGGTGCTTTGCGGCACGTCGAAGGGCACCACCGTGGTCGAGCCGTCAAGGCGCGGCGTGGCCTCGGGAACCACGGGGGCCTGGGTGTCGGGCAAGGGGCCAAAGGTGCGATCAAGCAGCGGCGCCAGATGCGAGGCATCGATGGCCCCGGCCACGCCAATCGAAAGGTCGGCCCGGCTGAGGTGCGCGGCGGCGAAGGCCCGCACGTCGTCCTGGGTCAGGGCGCGCACGGTTTCCTCGCGCCCTTCGTCGTCGTGGCCGTAGGGGTGATCGGGGAAGACCCGGGCGAACCAGGCTTTTTGCGCGAGCGCGTTGGGGTCCCCCGCCTGCTGGCGCAGCGAGGCCAAGGTGGCGGCGCGCATGCGTTCCAGGGCGTCGGCGTCGAAGCGGGGATGCGTCAGCGCGAGGCCGAGCAGGCCGAAGGCTTCGTCCAGGGTGTCGGTGGTCGTGCGCAGGCGCACGGTCAGGGTATCGCGCCCGGCGTCGAAGGACAGGTCGATCGCCAGATCCTCCAGCCGCTGCTGGAAGGCCTGGGAGTCCAGGTCGCCCGCGCCCTCGTCGAGCAGGCGCGTCATCAAGGTGGCGAGGCCTTCCTTGCCGGCGGGATCCAGGGTCGAGCCCGCCGGGATCATCACGGTCATGGACACGATGGGCAAGGTCTGGTCGGCGGCCAGATAGGCGGTCAGCCCGAGCGGACTGGTCACCGTTTCCACCGACAGCGCGGCGGCGGGCCGAACCCCCATGCCGGCCCCCGTGCCCAGAAGCAAGGCCAGGCCGGCGCCGATCAGCGGTCGCAGAAAAGAACGCGTCATGGCCGGTCTCCGGAAGCAGGCGGCTCGGAAGCGGAAGGGGACGGCGCGAGCGCGGCCACGGCGGGGAGCAACAGGCCGGTCACCGCGTGGTCGCGCTGGCCCAGCACGGCGCGGGCGGCGGCCATGACCTGATCCGGGGTCACGGCGCGGATGCGGTCGGGCCAGGTTTCCACGGTATCGATGGACCCCCCGGTGCTGAGCGCGCTGCCCAGGACCCGGGCCCCCTCGGAAAGCGAGTCGCGGGCATAGATCAGGCCGGCGGTCAGGCGGTGACGGGCGCGGGCCACCTCGTCGTCGCTGACCCCCTCGTTCAGAAGGCGCTGGATCTGGTCGTCCAGGGCGCGGGCCAGGGCCGTGGTTTCCACGCCTTCATGCGGCACGGCTCCCAGGGTGAAGGTCCCGAAGTCGAGGGCGTCGGTGCGATACCACGCGGCCACCGACACCGCCAGCGGCTGGTCCACCACCAGGGCCCGGTAGAGCCGGCTGGTCGATCCGCCGCCCAGCAGGTCGGCCAGCACCGCGAGCGCGGGGGCGAACCCTTGCGGATCCGCCGAGCGCGACGGCGCCACGTACAGGCGGCTGAGTTCGGGTTGGTGAACCTGGGGGTGATGCATGGTGACCACCACGTCGGCGGCCGGCGGCAAGGTGCCCGGGCGGCGGCGTTCGGGGGTGGGACGGGCGGCCACGGCGCCAAAGGTCTTTTCGGCCAGCGCGCGCACCCGCGCCACATCCACGTCACCGGCGATGATCAGCACCGCGTTGTTGGGCGCGTAATAGTGGGCGTAGAAGTCCAGGGCATCGGCGCGGGTCAGGCGGGTGAGGTCGTCGTCCCAGCCGATCACCGGATTGTGATAGGGGTGGGTGCCCCACAGGATTTGCCCCAGGCGTTCGCCCAGCAGGGCCGAGGGATCGGTGTCGGTGCGCTGGCGCCGTTCCTCGCGCACCACCTCGCGCTCGGTCTGGAAGTCGTCCTCCGACAGGCGCAGGTGCGCCATGCGGTCGGCTTCCATGCCCATGACCAGCTCCAGGCGGTCGCGGGCGATGGACTGGTAATAGGCGGTGTAGTCATCGCCGGTGAAGGCGTTGTCCTGCCCGCCATTGCGCGCGATGCGCCGCGAGAACTCGCCCGGGGGAATGGACTTGGTGCCCTTGAACATCAGGTGTTCGAGCAGGTGGGCGAGGCCGGTCTTGCCCGGGGGCTCGTCGGCGGCGCCCACCTTGTACCAGACCATCTGATGGACGACCGGGGCGCGGTGATCGGGCAGCACCACCACCTGCAGCCCGTTGCCCAGGGTGAAGGTTTCCGGATTGAACACCTGGGCGGGGGCGGGGCCGGGATGGGCCACCAGGCCCAGGGTCAGGCCCACGGCGGCCGGCCATCGGCCCGAGGTGGCGCCTGAAAGGGCACGAAGGCGCGCGCCCGGCCCGGAGCCAGGGCGTCGGCGGGACAAACGGAGTCGGAGCATGAACAACGGGTTCCTTGTGGCGAGGCAGGCCCCGTATCCTTACCCGGAGCGGGGCGGCCTGACCGCGAGGTGGGGCGAAAAACGCCCAAGGACAAGGGGCAGGCCAGCAAGGCGATCAAAAAGGCATGCAAAACAGCCCGCCGGACAAGGGCGGGCTGAACTCGCGACAAGCGAGAGCGGTCGACGCGAAGGAAGGGCGGCCGGACGCCGACGGCCGCCGGAGTCGATCAGCCCGCGGCCTGGATCTTCAGGAGCTGGCGGCGCACCTGGCGCAGCTCAACCGGCAGATCGGAAGGCGTGGCGTTGAGCAGGAAGGCATCGATGCCGCCCTTGTGCTCGACGGTGCGCAGGCCATGGGCCGACAGGCGCACGCGAACCGGCTTGCCCAGCATATCGCTCATCAGGGAGTTGACCTGAAGATTGGGCAGGAAGCGGCGGCGCGACTTGATATTGGAGTGGCTGACGTTGTTGCCGGACTGAACGCCTTTTCCGGTAACAGGGCAACGGCGGGACATGAGGCCGATCCTTTCGCGACGTCTGACGAGGGCATGGGTTTTCGCGGAGGGCGCGTTCTTACGCGCCCCCCACGCTGGCGTCAAGGAAAAAGCGCGCCCGGGCGGGGCGGGCCTCAGGGATCCCCGGGCAGGGAGTGCCGGATCCCGTCTCGAAACCGGCAAAAGCTGGGGGAGCGATTGCGATCCATGTCCATGTGCGGCGGGATGGTTCGCGCCCACGCGCATTTCGCCTCGCCCGTGGGAGGAAAGCCCAGGCGCTTCAAAGCGGCCGCGCCTCCGGGGTGGATGGCATCGGCCAGCAGTTCCCAGGTCCCGCACACGCTGTCTTGCTGGTAGGCATCAAGCACTCCGGTGCGCGCCTCGGGGTAGGCCGCCAGTACCGCCTCGCGATCCCCCAGAAGCCAGGCCTCTCCTTCCTCGATCGCAAGGCAGAACAAGGTCGGAGGGTGGGGATCGCAGTCCTGCCAAACAGCTTCCAGTTCAGCCCGGAATGCCGATTCGTCGCGCCGGTCCAGATCGCACACCACGATGACCAGGGCTGGATAGCCGCGAAAGGCCTTGCCGTATCCTCGAAGCAGGGCGGGCAACCGGTCGAGGAGGATACGCTTCCTGGGGTCCTTTTGTTTTCCCAGGTCCTTGGGGAGGCCTCCAATCCCCTTGTAGGCGGTGATTTTCCAGGTATGGGGTGTTCCTTGGGGGCCCACGATTTTGGGGATGATGGTTTCCAGGGCGATCTTTCCCGATTGGTCCTCGACCAGGATTTCAAGGTGCATGGCGCTACCGGGGATCAAGATAATCGCTGTACCACAGGCTCCCCAAGGGCAGCCCTTCCTCCACCAGATGGCGGATCAGCGGATCGTCGCCCGCCCGGCGGATGGTGGAGAAGCCGTCGGCGCCCTTTTCCAGAATCCAGGTTTCGTCAGGGCTCAGGGCGTCGACGAACACCGGCTGGTGGGTGGTGATGAACAGTTGCGAGGCATTCTTCCGGCCTGTGGCATGGTTGCGGAACTCCCGGGCAAGGTCTTGTAATAGCTTGTGATACAAGCCGTTTTCGGGTTCCTCGATGCAAATGAAGGGGGCCGGATCGGGGTCTTCGAGCAGCAAAAGGTACGTGAACAGCTTCAAGGTTCCGTCGGACATCTGGCCCACGTAAAACGGATGGCTGAAGCCGTCACTGTGGAAGCGCAACAGCAAGAACCCGTCTTCCGTCTGCACGGTATCGATGGTGCGAACCCCGGGAATTTTCGTTGAAATCCGCTGCAGCACCTTGGCAAAGCGTTCCTTGTGTTCACGCTCCATGTACTGCACGACATTGGAGAGATTATCGCCTCGAACATTCAGGTGCTTCTGGGGGCCGGCGCGAGGGCGTCCCCGCGCGGCGCTGGGGTCGAAATAGCTCAGATGCCAGCCCTGAAGAAAGGTGCGAAAGCGGGCGATGCGCTTGTGATCCTTCAAGGCCCCCAGGGTCGCGATCCCCAGGCGCCGGTTGTCAACCAGCGTTACCTGTTCGACCTCGGCCGATTCCTCGGTCGCGCGCAGGGGATCTTGGCGCTCCAGGTCGTCTTCTTGAAGATCGCTCGCCACCGCCTGTCCCTTCCAGGCCGCCCCTCGCCCGTGATGAAGGTACAGGAAGGAAAACGGGCGCCCGCTCCCCTGGCCTTGACGGCGCTGGCGCAAGCGTTCCTCGATCACCACCGGGCGCCCTTTGTGCAGGCCGATCGAAAGCTCGTAGGTGATCGGCCGCTCTTTGAGGGCTTCGCGATAATAGAGTTCGAACTGGATGGGGCCTTGGGCGCCCGCCGAAATCAGACGTCCGAACCCACCCCGTTCGGGATGCTCGCAGGCTTCTTCCACGCCAAAGGCCAGGCAATCGCCCAAAAAACCGAAGGCGTCGAACAGCGTTGTCTTGCCGGCGCCATTCTTGCCAATCACGGCGACCAGGGGGGTCAGGGCCGGGTTCTTCTGCTGGTTCCAGAAACGGCCCAGGGCGACATCGCGCAAGGCACGGTAGTTGCGAATCCGAAATCCTTCAAGGATGGGCATGCCTTCGGTCTCCGCTTTCCGGGGGGCTCACACGACGAAGATGCTGCCCAGCACGCCCAGGCCAAAAAGCAGCAGGGCCGAGCCCGACAGGCGGTTCAGCCAGGTCAGCCACAACGGGGTGAAGTGGCTGCGCACCGCGCCGGCCGCCGCCGACAGCACCGCCCACCACAAGGTCGAGCCCACGAACACCCCCAAGATCAGCTCGCCCGCGCTCAGCACGTTGTTGCGGTCGGTCACCACGCTGAACGAGGCGAACACCGCCATGAAGGCGAGGACGGTACCGGGATTGGTGAGCGTGATCATGAAGGTGGAGAGGAAATCGCGGATCAGCCCGGCGTGGGTCGTGCCCTCGGGGGTCAGGACCGCCGGCCGGCGCAAGGCCCGCGCGCCAAGCACCATCAAGAACAGGCCGCCCACCAGCGAAAGCTCGACCTTGTGCGTGGTCAGGAAATCGTTGACGAAGCGCAGGCCCAAGGCCGCCACCGCGCCATAAAACGTATCAGCCGCCGCGGCCCCCAGGCCGGCAATGAAGGCCGCCAGCCGGCCATCGGCCAGGGCCTTGCGAATGCACAAAATGCCAACCGGACCAACCGGGGCCGCGATCAGGAAGCCAACGACGACGCCTTTTAGAAACGGATACAGGGTGATGCCTCCGCGAGTCTCGCGCCCGAGGCCAGGCCAGGGGCGGCGCGCTTCTCCTTGTTTCCTACAGATAGCCCTCCCGGCCGGCCAGGCAAAGCCCCAAGTCGTTGGAACCAGGGAGGCGGGGGAGTTCTTTTGCGCTGCGGGAGGCTTGTCACGCGACGCAACAAAGCCTAAGGTTCAAGCGGTCGGGGCGCAATATCCTTTCCCCGGCTCTCCCGCGTCGGGTACTTCTGTCGCCATTGATCGCGCGGGGGTGGTTTCACCGCCGGGGCCCCGCCCCCTTTAGCACGAGGGTTACCGACCATGGCCTTGTCCGCGCGTCCGCGCCGCAGTGTCCTTTACATGCCCGGTTCCAATGCCCGGGCCCTGGAGAAGGCCCGATCCCTGGCCGCCGACGGCCTGATCTTGGATCTGGAGGACGCCACCGCTCCCGACGCCAAGGAATCGGCCCGCGCCGCCGTGTGCGCCGCCGCCCAGCCCGGTGCCTATGGCAAGCGCGAGGTGTTGATCCGGGTCAACGGGCTGGAAACCCGCTGGGGACACGACGACATCGTGGCCGCCGCCCGGTCGGGCTGCGACGGAATCCTGCTGCCCAAGGTGGAAAGCGCCGCCACGGTGCGCGCCGCCGAAACCATCATGGAAGCGGCCGGCGCGCCCGCGTCGATGAGCCTGTGGTGCATGATGGAAACCCCGCGTGGCATCCTGGAAGCCCCGGCCATCGCCGCCGCCACCCCCCGGCTGGCGGGGCTGGTCATGGGCACGTCCGACCTGGCCAAGGACCTGCATTGCGCCCACACCCCCGATCGTCAGCCGATGATCACGGCCCTGGGGCTGTGCCTGCTGGCCGCGCGCGCGAACGGGCTCGCCATCCTCGATGGGGTGTATCTCGACTTGAACGACGACGAGGGCTTCGCCCAGGCCTGCCGCCAGGGGGTTGATCTGGGCTTCGACGGCAAGACCTTGATCCACCCCAAGACCATCGGCGTGGCCAACGAGGTGTTCGCGCCGTCGGCCGACGAAGTGGCGTGGTCCGAGCGCATCATCGCCGCCCACGCCGCCGCCGAGGCCGAGGGCAAGGCCGTGGTGCTGGTCGATGGCAAGCTGATCGAAAACCTCCACGTGGCCAACGCGCGCCGGATCGTGGGTCTGGCCCAGCGTATCGCCGAGCTGAACGAGGATCTGAAGGGATGAGCAAGACCAATCCGGGCCATTTCTTCGAGGATTTCCAGCTGGGCCAGGAACTGGTCCACGCGACGCCGCGCACCGTGACCGAGGGCGACGGGGCCCTCTACACGGCGCTTTATGGCTCGCGCTTCGCCGTGTCCTCGTCGGCCGAGTTCGCGAGGGCGCTGGGCTTCCGGGGGGCGCCGCTCGACGACTTCCTGGTTTTCCACGTGGTTTTCGGCAAGACCGTGCCCGACATCAGCCTGAATGCCGTGGCCAACCTGGGCTACGCGCGCGGGCGGTTCGGGGTGCCGGTGTACGCGGGCGACACGATCCGCACCACCAGCCGGGTGATCGGCCTCAAGGAAACCTCCAGCGGCAAGACCGGGGTGGTTTACGTCAACTCGGTGGGGACCAACCAGCTGGGCGAGGTGGTGTGCGATTATGTGCGCTGGGTGATGGTCCACAAGCGCGATCCCCAAACCCCCGCCCCCGATCCGGTGGTGCCCGACCTGCCCGAGCGCGTGGGCCCCGAGGACCTGTACGTGCCCGAGGATCTGCGCCTCGCGGGCTACGACCTGGAACTGGCGGGCTCCCCCCACCTGTGGGAGGACTACGCGCCGGGCGAGCGCATCGACCATGTGGACGGCATGACCCTTGAGGAAGCCGAGCACATGATGGCGACCCGCCTGTGGCAGAACACGGCCAAGGTCCACTTCAATCAGTTCGAGCAGGCCGGCGGCCGCTTTGGCCGGCGTCTGGTTTATGGCGGCCATGTCATCAGCCTGGCCCGCGCCCTGTCCTTCAATGGCCTGGGCAATGCCTTCCGGGTGGCGGCCATCAACGCCGGCGCCCATGCCAACCCCAGCTTTGCCGGCGACACGGTGCATGCGTGGTCGGAAGTGCTGGAAGCCGCTCCCGTGCCCGGGCGCGACGACGTGGGCGCCTTGCGCCTGCGCACCGTGGCCACCAAGGACCGGCCATGCGCGACCTTCCCCCACAAGGACACGGATGGCCGGTTCCTGCCCGAGGTGGTCCTGGATCTGGATTACTGGGTGTTGATGCCCCGCCACGCCGCCCTGGGGTAGCCGGGCGGCCCATCGCAACCGACGAGAGGGGAGGGGACGCGCGGCCTCTCCCCTTTTTTGCGTCTGGTGGGTTGGGGCTTGCGTTGGATCTCGCATGGGGCTATCGTTTTCCAAATTAAGAAAACGACAAAGGCGTTTTCCCCATGCTTGAGACTTTCGAAATCGTGGCCAGGGCCGTGGCCGATCCCACCCGGGTGCGACTTTTGAAGCTGCTGGAGCGCGGCGAGCTGTGCGTGTGCCAGATAACCACGGTTCTGGACCTGGCGCCCGCCACCGTGTCCAAGCACCTGGGCACGCTCAAGGGGGCCGGTCTGGTGCAGCAGCGCCGCGACGGCAAGTGGGTATACTACCGGCTGGCCGAGCGGGCCTTCAATCCGTATGCCCGCGCCTTCCTGGACCTGGTGGCCGGGGCACTGGACGACGATCCCACGCTGCGCGACGACGCGCGGGTTCTGGCCGAGGTCACGGCCACGCCGCTGGCCGAGGTGTGCGCCCGGGGGCGGGCGGCCTTGAACCGCGAGGCGTGCGTCCCTCTGGCGTGCTCCAGGACCGGGCTCCATTCCTCGACCGAGGGAGAGAGGCCATGACCCCCCCGTCCGATCCGCTCACGGTTCTGGTTCTGTGCACCGGCAACAGCGCGCGCAGCGTGATGGCCGAGGTTCTGATCAACGCCCTGGGGGCAGGGCGCTGGCGGGCGTTCAGCGCGGGCAGCCACCCCACCGGGCGGGTGCACCCCCTCACACTCGCGGTGCTGGCCGAGCACGGGCATGAAACCGGGGGCTTGCGGTCCAAGTCGTGGGACGAGTTCGCCGGGCCCGGGGCGCCATCCGTCGATCTGGTGATCACCGTGTGCGACAACGCCGCCGCCGAGGTGTGCCCGGTGTGGCCGGGGCATCCCGCCAAGCTACACCTGGGCTTTCCCGACCCGGCCGCCGCCCAGGGCACCGAAGCCGAGCGTCTGGCCCGCTTTCGCGCGGTCTACGGCCAAATCGAGGCCCGGGTGCGCCGTTTGATCCTTCTTGGACCCGAGCGGGCCGGGGAGGCCTGAATCATGAGTCTGTTCGAGCGCTACCTAAGCGTTTGGGTGGGGGTGTGCATCGTCGTTGGGGTCGGCCTGGGGCATGTGTTCCCGGCCCCCTTCCAGGCCCTGGCCGGGCTGGAAGTGGCCCAGGTCAATCTGCCCGTCGCCGGGCTGGTCTGGCTGATGATCATTCCCATGCTGCTGAGGATCGATTTTGGCGCCTTGAGCCAAGTTCGCGCGCAGTGGCGGGGGATCGGGGTCACCGTGTTCGTCAACTGGGCGGTCAAGCCATTTTCCATGGCCTTTTTGGGCTGGCTGTTCATCAGCCATCTGTTCCGGCCCTGGCTGCCCGCCGATCAGATCGACAGCTATATCGCGGGGCTGATCTTGCTTGCCGCCGCGCCGTGCACCGCCATGGTGTTCGTGTGGTCGAATCTGTGCCGGGGAGAGCCGCATTTCACCTTGTCCCAGGTGGCGCTCAACGACCTGATCATGGTGTTTGCCTTCGCGCCCCTGGTCGGCCTGCTGCTCGGCCTGTCGTCGCTGAGCGTGCCTTGGGAAACGCTCCTGCTCTCGGTCGGGCTTTACATCGTGGTGCCGGTGATCGTTGCCCAGATCGTCCGTCGCGCCCTGCTGGCCCACGGGCCCGACGCCCTGGCCCAAACCCTGGCCCGGCTGGGGCCGCTGTCCCTGGGGGCCCTTCTGGCGACCCTGGTGCTGCTGTTCGGCTTTCAAGGCGAGCAGATTCTGGCCCAGCCCCTGGTCATTGCCCTGCTGGCGGTGCCCATCACCGTCCAGGTCTATTTCAACAGTGCCTTGGCGTACTGGCTCAACCGCAAGGCGGGCGTGCCTCACTGCGTGGCCGGACCTTCGGCGCTGATCGGGGCCAGCAACTTTTTTGAACTGGCCGTGGCCACCGCCCTGGTGTTGTTCGGCTTTCAGTCCGGCGCGGCCCTGGCCACCGTGGTCGGGGTGCTGATCGAGGTGCCGGTGATGCTGTCGGTGGTGAAAATCGTCAATGCCAGCAAGAACTGGTACGAGGCCCGATGATGACACCTTTCCTTCCCCGGATGACTCCCCTTTCCGGCGCCGATCCGGCGTTGCGCGCCGCCTTGGAGTCCGAATCCCTGCCGGTCGATGATCTGGGCGACGAGGGGCGTGTGTTCTTCGTTTTCCACGACGATCAGGGCGCCCTGATGGGGTTCGGCGGCCTGGAGCAGCACGGGGCGCTGGCCCTGATGCGCTCGGTGGTTGTGGTGCCCGAACGGCGAGGCCAGGGGCTGGGGACCGCGTTGCTGAGTGCCCTGCTGGACCATGCCCGCGCCTTGGGCTGTCGCGACGCTTACCTGCTGACCACCACGGCGGTCGCGCTCGGGCGGCGGTGCGGTTTTCGGTTCCTGCCCCGGGACGAGGCGCCAGGCGTGATCCGGGCATCGCGTCAGATGGCCTCCCTTTGCCCCGCGTCCGCCGTCTTGATGACCCGTTCCCTGTGACGGGCGAAAGAACCGATCATGCTTGCCCTGTTCCCCTGGCTTGCCGACGCGCTGACCTACCGGCTTCTGGCCCTTGATCCGGGCACCCGGCTGGCCGAGGCGGTTCATTTCTTCATCGAGGACACCAGCAAGATTTTTGTCCTGCTGATCCTCATCGTGTTCGTGATGGGCCTGTTTCGCACCCTTCTGGCTCCCGAACGGGTGCGCCAGATCCTGGAGGGCCGGTCGCGGGCGCTGGGCTATGTCCTGGCCGTTACCTTGGGGGCGGTCACGCCGTTTTGTTCGTGCTCCTCGGTGCCGTTGTTCATTGGTTTCCTGGAAGCCGGGATTCCGCTGGGCGTGACCATGGCGTTTCTCATCACCTCGCCTTTGGTCAACGAGGTGGCGGTGGTCATCCTGGCGTCGGTGGTGGGCTGGAAGCTGGCGGTGGTGTACGTGGCCACCGGCCTGGGGGTGGGGCTGATCGGCGGGGTTCTGATTGACCGCCTGCGCCTGGAGCGCTGGGTGGAAGGCTATGTGTGGCAGATCCGCATGGGCGCCGTCGCGGTGCCGGGCCAGGCCCCGGGCCTTGGGGCACGGGTGCGCTATGCCTGGGGCGAGGTGCGCGACATCGTGGGGCGGATCTGGCTCTACGTGCTGATCGGGATCGGCATCGGCGCCGCCCTGCACGGCTACGTCCCCCAGGATCTGTTCGCCCGCTATGCCGGGCCGGAGAATCCGTTCGCGGTGCCGGTCGCGGTGCTGATGGGGCTGCCCCTTTATTCCAACGCCACCGGGATTATTCCCGTGGCCGAGGCCCTGCTGGCCAAGGGGGTGCCGGTGGGCACCACGATTGCCTTCATGATGAGCGTGGTTGCCCTGTCGCCGCCCGAGTTCATCATGCTGCGCAAGGTACTGAAGCCGGCCCTGCTCGTGTTTTTGGGGATTTTCCTGGCCCTGGCCTTCGTGGCCGTCGGCCTGCTGCTCAATGGCCTGTTTATGTAAATGCAAGGAGAGATATCGATGAAATCGATCAAGGTTCTGGGGTCGGGCTGCAAGACCTGCGTCAACACCGCGAAGCTGATCGAGGACAAGGCCCGGGCCCTGGGCGTTGCCATCGAGATTGAAAAGGTCACCGACATGGCCGCGATCGCCAGCCACGGGGTGATGCGCACGCCGGGCGTGGTGGTTGATGGCACGGTCGTGCACGCCGGCGGCATGCCCCAGCCCGACGCGGTCGAGGCGTGGCTGAAGGGCTGAGGCGCTCGCGCGGGGAAGGGGGCTCAGGCGGAGCCCGTTTCCCCGTCCGGTTCCCCCACGTGCACGGCCAGCCACACGGTGGGCTGGTCGGGGGCGGTGGCCTCGACGCGGTGGCGGCGATGGGGCGCGATCAGGGCCCAGGTGCCGGGCCCGAGCGGGCGGGGGGCGGGCTCGTCGGCGAAACGCAGCACGGCGTGGCCGCTGACCACCATCACCCATTCCGTCCAGGGCTGATCGTACCAGAAGTCGGGCGGGCTGGCCTGGCCGGTGGACACAATGCGTTCGATCCGCACCGGCCCCGCGTCGACTCGGGCCAGGGTTTCCAGGCGTTCCTGGCCGGGATCGCCCGCGAGAGGATCGAACAGCGAGGGCAGGGGGGCGCTCATCGGGCTTTTCCTTATCCTGGGGGCGTGGTGGCCAGGGCAAACGGGTGAAGCCTTGGA
>NZ_BJZO01000087.1 GCF_007992075.1 Pararhodospirillum oryzae | reverse complement strand
CGCCCGCCGCTGTCCGTGCGCCGGGGGCCGGGTCGGCGCCGCCGTCCTCCCCGCCGCCGGCGAGCGTTTCCGCGCGTGCCGCGCCCCCCGTGGCCCCGGCGTCGGCCCCCGCGCCCTCGGTTCCCCCGGCGGCCCCGGCCGTCACTTCCACGGCCGTCACTTCCACGGCCGCCGCTGCCCAGGCCGCGCCGCCGCCGGCGCCGCCCCTGGTGTCTTCGTCCCCGGCCTCCGGGGGGGCGCGGACATCCTCCGTCGACAGCCCCGCGCGCCCTCCTGCCCCTGTCCTGGGCACGCCGGCGGCGTCCCCGGCGACCGACACCCCCGCGCGGCAGGCCGCTTCCGCGTCCGCCGTGCCGGCCCCCGCCGTGCCGGCTTCCGCCGTGCCGGCTTCCGCGACGCCTCCGGCTTCCGCCGCCCCGGCCTCCCAGCCGCCCGTGGTCGCCCCGGCTCCGGTGTCCGCTCCCCCGCCCGACGAAACGCACGAACCCGCGCCGCCGACGGTGCTGGCCGCCCAGGGGGAAGCCCGGGTTGTCTTGCGCGCGACAAGCGATTCCTGGATCTTGCTGCGCCGCAACGGGGCCCTGGTGGTCCGGCGCCTGCTGCGCAAGGGCGATGTCTACGCCGTTCCCGACGCCGAGGGCCTGACCTTGTCGGTCAACGAGTCCGGAGGGGTCGAGGTCTACGTGGACGGCAGGCGCGCGTCGGGAGGCGGCGGACGCAACGGCATTCACCTGGATCCGAATCGGTTGAAGTCGGGGCACTGAACCCGTATCTAGGGGGGCCTTCCGCCCCGACAGACGGAGCGCCCCGGCCGGGGCCCGGCCGAGACGGTCTCTTGCCCATTCTCTTGTTGCCCGAAAGGCCTGCTTCATGTCGGTCCGTTCCTACCGCACCATCACCCGCAGGGTCTCGCGTCAGATCCGGGTTGGCTCCGTTCTTGTCGGGGGTGACGCCCCAATCAGCGTGCAGACCATGACCAACACGCTGACCACCGATGTCGAGGGCACGGTGGCCCAGATCCGCCGCGCCGAGGCGGCCGGTGCCGACATGGTGCGCGTCTCGTGCCCCGACGCCGACAGCACCGCCGCGCTGGCGTCGATCGTCAAGCAGGTGTCGGTGCCGATCATCGCCGACATTCATTTCCATTACATGCGCGGCATTGAAGCGGCCAAGGCGGGCGCGGCGTGCTTGCGCATCAACCCCGGCAACATTGGCTCGGTCGAGCGGGTGCGCGAGGTGGTCAAGGCGGCCCGCGACAACGGCTGTTCCATGCGCATTGGCGTGAACGCGGCGTCGCTGGACCAGCGCTTGCTGGAAAAGTACGGCGAGCCCTGCCCCGAGGCCATGGTTGAAAGCGCCCTGGAGCACGCCCGGCTGCTGGAAGACCAGGATTTCACCGAGTTCAAGATCAGCGTGAAGGCCAGCGACACCTTCCTGGCCGTGGCCTCCTACCGGGCCCTGGCGGCGGCGTGCGATTACCCGCTGCACCTGGGCATCACCGAGGCCGGCGGGTTGCGCGGCGGCACGGTGAAGTCGGCGATCGGCATTGGCGCCTTGCTGTGGGATGGCATTGGCGACACCATCCGGGTGTCCTTGTCCACCGAGCCCGAGGAAGAAGTCAAGGTTGGCTTCGAGATCCTGAAGACCCTGGATCTGCGCCATCGCGGCGTGCGCATCATTTCGTGCCCGTCGTGCGCGCGCCAGGGCTTCGACGTGTGCAAGACCGTGGAAATCCTTGAAAACCGTCTTTCGCACGTGCGCGCGCCGGTGACGTTGTCGGTCATGGGCTGCGTGGTCAACGGCCCCGGCGAGGCCCGCGAGACCCACATCGGCCTGACCGGCGGCGGCACCCTGGCCAAGGTCTCGGCCAAGAACCAAGTGTATCTGGATGGCGATCGCGCCCACACCGTGAGCAACGAGGAAATGATTGATCATCTCGTTGACCTGGTTGAAAAGCGGGCCGCCGAAATGGAAGCCGCCGCCAAGGCGGCGGACTGAGCGGCGGGGAGGGCTGCTCCCTTCTCCCGCTTTCCGGGGCTCCGGACACCGGGCCCCGGCCTTCCCTGGTGCGCGATCGTGGGCGCCGGGCCTCTTGACGCCGGGCGTCCGGCTCCCCATCCCTTTGGCGCGCGTATAAGGGAAGCACCGCCCCCAACGCGCCTTGAGAACGCATACCCCTTCCCGGAAGCGGGGCGTTTGGTCCGTTTGCGCGCAAGGCAGGCGGGTGTTTTTGCCTGACGTGCCGTCTTGTTCCCTTAGTTCCCTTCTACATGAGCGTTGACCCATGGGACGACCGACCGCCAATCCCCTGTTCGTCGCCCTCGACACGACCGACGTGGGCGAGGCCACGGCTCTGGCCGCCAACTTGCACGACGACGTGGGAGGCGTGAAGCTGGGCCTGGAGTTTTTCGCGCGCCACGGTCACAAGGGCGTGCGCGAGGTGTTTCGGGCCGGTGGCCTGCCCTTGTTTTTGGATCTCAAGTTTCACGACATTCCCAACACGGTCGCGGGCGCCGTGCGCGCCGTGATGCCGCTTGCCCCCGCGCTTTTGAACGTTCACGCCGCCGGCGGCCAGGCCATGATGGCGGCCGCGCGCGACAGCGCCCAGACCGAGGCCGCCCGCCTGGGCGTGGCGCCGCCCCGGCTGCTGGCCGTCACCGTGCCCACCAGCCTGGATGCCGAGGATCTGGCCGCCACCGGCGTGGCCGGGCCGGTCAGCGACCAGGTGCGCCGGCTGGCCGCGCTGGCCCACGCGGCGGGCCTGGATGGCGTGGTGTGCTCGGCGTTGGAAGCGCCCTTGCTGCGCGCCGACCTGGGGCCTGATTTCCTGCTGGTGACGCCGGGCGTGCGTCCGACCTGGGCCAGCGCCGACGACCAGAAGCGCGTGGCCACCCCGCGCGAGGCCCTGGAGGCCGGCGCCGATGTTCTGGTGATCGGCCGGCCGATCACCGGCGCGTCCGATCCGCACCGGGCGGCCCGGCGCATTCTCGACGACCTGATTGCCGAAAGGAATTTGGCATGAGCGCCCCGCTCATCAAGACTGGCATGAGCGCCCCGCTCATCAAGATTTGCGGCCTGACCGAGGAGGACGGGCTGGACGCGGCCGTGGAAGCCGGCGTTGACATGATCGGCTTCGTTTTCTTCCCGCGCTCGCCCCGGGCCGTGACCCCGGCCCAGGCGGCCGAACTGCTGGACGGCGTCCCCTACCCCGACGAGGGCGGGCCCTTGCGGGTTGGCCTGTTCGTCGATCCCGACGACGCCACCTTGGAAGCGGTGTTCAACGCCGTGCGCCTGGATCTGATCCAGCTCCATGGGAACGAGACCCCCGAGCGCGTGGAAGCCGTGCGCTTCGAATTCGGCTGCGAGGTCATGAAGGCGCTGCCCGTTGGCGGTCCCGCCGACCTGGCCGCCGTCGGCGCGTATGCCGACGTGGCCGACCGGCTGCTGCTGGATGCCCGCCCGCCCGCCGACGCCGATCGTCCGGGTGGCAACGCCCAGGCCTTCGACTGGAGCCTTCTGGAGGGCTGGGAGTCGCCGGTGCCGTGGATGCTGGCCGGCGGCCTGACCCCCGAAACCGTGGAAGCCGCCGTGCGTCTGACCAACGCTCCGGGGGTGGATGTGTCGAGCGGGGTCGAACGCCTGCCCGGCATCAAGGATCCGGAGCGCATCGCGCGCTTCGTGCGCGCCGTTCGCGGAGTCTGACCCCATGAGCCCCCTGTTCCAGGAACACCCGCTGCGCGACGTCCTGGCCAACGAGTTGCACACCCGAGCCGCCGACGAGATCATGGCCCCGGCCCAGATCTCGCATTTCGCCGTGCTTACCGGCGAGGACAACGAGGGCGCCTTGGATCATCTGGCCGATTTGTGCCAGCGCCTGGGCGGGGCCGCGCCCACGCAGGGGGCCAACCACTTCACCATTGATTTTGGCGGCCTGGTTGTGCGCTTCGAGCGCCACACCGAGTTTTGTTCCTATGCCTTCATCCGGCGAGGACGCACCGGCGAGGCCCCGTTTGATCGCATGCCCCTGACCGTGGTTCCCGAGGACTGGCTGGCCACCTTGCCCGGGCCGGTGCTGTCGGGTGTCCATATCGTGCTGGAAGCGCGCGACGAACCGGAACACGACCTTGGCGAGCTGAGCTTGCGTCACTTCGCCGGCAATGTGTTGATGGGGGCCATCCTGGGGGGCGGAGCCGCCAAGGCGCTCTCCGACCTGCGCTTGCACGGCGATCGCTTCCACCGAATCCTGGTGCGCGACGTGGGCTTAAGCCCCAGCCACGCCGGGCGCACCGTGCAGCGCCTGATCGAAATGAACACCTACCGCGCCCTGGCCCTGTTGGCCCTGCCCCAGGCCCGCAACGCGAGCCCGGCCCTGCGCGGCATCGATACCGCGCTGGCCGACATCGCCGGGCGCATCGCCGACGTGCGCAACAAGGACAAGGACGCCGATCTCTTGTTCGAGCTGTCCGAATTGACCGCCCAGGTCGAGGCCGTTGCCGCCGCCAATTCCTACCGCTTCGCGGCGTCGCGCGCCTACTACCAGCTGGTGATGCGCCGGCTGGATGATCTGCGCCAGGGACGCCTGGGCGAGCTTGTGACCTTCACCGCCTTCATGGAACGGCGCCTGACCCCGGCCATGGCCACCTGTCAGTCGGTCGCGGAGCGCACCGAAGCCCTGTCGAATCGCGGTGCGCGCGTCGCCAGCTTGCTGCGCGCCCGGGTCGAGGTGGATCTTCAAGCCCAGAACAAGCGCCTTCTTGAAAGCATGGATCGCCGGGCCCGCCTGCAGTTGCGCTTGCAGCAGGCGGTGGAAGGCCTTTCGGTGGTGGCCATCAGCTATTACATGATCGGTCTGGTCGGCTACCTCGCCAAGGGTTTGAAAGCCGCCGGGATTTTGCCGTGGAGCGATACCCTGGTCACCGGCCTCGCGGTGCCGGTGGTGATCGGCATGATCTATCTCGGGTTGCGGCGCGCCAAGAAGGCCATGGGCCTGGAGGAACACGACTGATCCCGGGCCCCAGGCCCGCTTGCGTCACCCGGCCCAGGGGGGGACGCCGGTTTTTCCTTGTCCCGGCGGCCGTTCCCCCTTTACATCACCCCTTTGAAGCGGGCGGCCCCGTCGGCCCGCCCCGGAAGCGCGACCGCGATCTGGATGGACCTACCCATGAGCACCACGTCGGAAATCCGTCGGACCTTCCTTGAGTTCTTTGTCCGCAATGGCCACAAGGAGGTGGAAAGCAGCCCGCTTGTGCCGCTCAACGACCCGACCTTGATGTTCACGAACGCCGGCATGGTCCAGTTCAAGAACGTGTTCACGGGGGCGGAAACCCGCCCCTACAGTCGGGCCGTGACCTCGCAGAAGTGCGTGCGCGCGGGTGGCAAGCACAACGACCTCGACAACGTGGGCTATACCGCCCGCCATCACACGTTCTTCGAGATGCTGGGCAACTTCTCGTTCGGGGATTATTTCAAGGAACAGGCCATCGAGTACGCCTGGACCCTGATCACCCGCGAGTATGGCCTTCCGCCCGAGCGCCTGCTGGTCACCGTCCATTCCACCGACGAGGAAGCGGCCGCCCTGTGGCGCAAGATCACCGGCTTTCCCGACTCCCGCATCTTGCGCATTCCGACCAGTGATAATTTCTGGTCGATGGGCGACACCGGCCCGTGCGGCCCGTGCTCGGAAATCTTCTTCGATCACGGCGAGCATATCCCGGGCGGCCCGCCGGGCAGCGCCGACGAGGACGGCGACCGCTTCATCGAAATCTGGAACCTGGTGTTCATGCAGTTCGAGCAGCGGGGGCCGGGCGATCGCATCGATCTGCCGCGCCCGTCGGTCGATACCGGCATGGGCCTGGAGCGCATCGCCGCCGTGCTTCAGGGCAAGCACGACAACTACGACATCGACCTGATGCGCGGCCTGATCGAAGCCGTGGCCCACGCCGCCGGCACCGATCCCGACGGCCCGTCGCGGGTGTCGCACCGGGTGATCGCCGACCACCTGCGCGCCTCGTGCTTCCTCATCGCCGATGGCGTGCTGCCCGCCAACGAGGGCCGGGGCTACGTGCTGCGTCGCATCATGCGCCGCGCCATGCGCCATGCCCACCTGATGGGCTCGACCGAGCCTTTGTTGTGGAAGCTGGTTCCGGCCCTGGTCCGCGCCATGGGCGACCAGTTCCCGGAACTGGACCGCGCCCAGGTGCTGATGACCGAAACCCTGCGCCTGGAGGAAACCCGCTTCAAGCGCATGCTTGATCGCGGCTTGAAGCTGCTGGCCGACGAGACCACCGATCTGGAAGCGGGCGGCCAGCTTTCCGGCGACGTGGCGTTTCGCCTGTACGACACCTATGGCTTCCCGCTGGATCTGACCCAGGACGCCTTGCGCGCGCGTTCGATCAGCGTGGACGTGGACGGCTTTTCGGAAGCCATGGCCCGCCAGAAGGCCGAGGCCCGCAAGAACTGGGCCGGCTCGGGCGAGCAGGCCACGGAATCCGTGTGGTTTGATCTGCGCGACGGCGTGGGCGCCACCGAGTTCCTGGGCTACACCGGGACCTCGGCCGAGGGCATGATCGCCGCCCTGGTCGTTGATGGCCACCCGGTGCCCGAGGCCCGGCCCGGCGCCGAGGTGGCGCTGATCGCCAACCAGACCCCGTTCTATGGCGAATCCGGCGGTCAGGTGGGCGACTCCGGCGTGATCACCGTTCCGGGGGGCGGCCGTGTCGTGGTCACCGATACCTTGAAGAAGCTGGGCGCCTTGCACGTCCACCTGGGCCGGGTCGAAGGCGCCCCGGTCGCGGTGGGCCAGACCGCGCGCTTCGAGGTGGATGTCACCCGGCGCAACGCCGTGCGCGGCCACCACTCGGCCACCCACCTGCTGCACGAAGCCCTGCGCCGCCGCCTGGGCGAACACGTGACCCAGAAGGGTTCGATGGTGGCGCCCGATCGTCTGCGCTTCGACATCAGCCATCCCGCGCCCCTGGAGGACGAGGACCTGGCGGTGGTCGAAGCCATGGTCAACGAGGAAATCCGCGCCAACGCCCCCGTGGTCACCCGCCTGATGGACCCGGAAAGCGCCATGGCCGCCGGCGCCATGGCCTTGTTTGGCGAAAAGTACGGTGACGAGGTGCGGGTGGTGTCGATGGGCTCCACCGCCGACGGCGCGCCGCGCGCCTTTTCGGTCGAGCTGTGCGGCGGCACCCACGTGTCGCGCACCGGCGACATCGGCCTGTTCAAAATCGTGTCGGAAAGCGCCGTGGCCTCGGGCGTGCGCCGCATCGAGGCCGTGACCGGCGCCGCCGCCCTTGAGTGGATCGGCGAGCGCGAGCGCGTTCTTGTCGATCTGGCCGGCCTGCTGCGCGTGCCCCCCGCCGAGGTCTCCGCCCGCGTCCAGGCCCTGCTCGACGAGCGCAAGCGCCTGGAGCGCGAGCTGGCCGATACCCGGCGCAAGCTGGCCACCGGTGGCGGTGGCGCCGACGCCCTGGCGCCCCGCGACGTGGGCGGCGTGCCCTTCATCGGCCGCGTGCTGGAAGGCGTGCCGGGCAAGGACCTCAAGGGCATGGTCGACGAACTGAAGACCAAGGCCGGGTCCGCCGTGATCGCCTTGCTGTCGGTGGCCGACGGCAAGGTTTCGCTGGTGGTGGGCGTGACCGCCGACCTGGTGGGCAAGGTGGACGCCGTGGCCCTGGTCAAGACCGGGGCCGCCGTGGTGGGCGGCAAGGGCGGTGGCGGACGCCCCGACATGGCCCAGGCCGGGGGTCCCGATGCCGCCCAGGCCGACGCGGCCCTGGCCGCGATCGAGGCCGCGCTGGCCGGCTGAGTTCCCGGGGGCGGGGCCGTGTCGGCTCCGCCCCTTTTTCTTCCTCACAAGGTCTTGTCCCTTGTCCTCATCGCGCGCGGTTTTGCGAGCGGGTGGCCCGGCCGATGCCGCCGCCATCCAGGCCATTTTCGCCCATTACGTGGTCCACACCACGGTTTCGCTGGAAAACACGCCCCCCGGCGTTGAGACCATGCGCGAGCGCCTGGCCTTGATGACCGCCGAGGGCTACCCGGTTCTGGTCGCCGAGCAGGACGGCCGCGTGGTGGGCTATGCCTACGCCGGCCCCTATCACAAGCGCCCGGCCTACCGCCCCACCGTGGAGCATTCCATCTATCTGGCGCCCGACGCCTGCCGGGGCGGGCTGGGGCGCCGGCTCATGGGGGACTTGATGGAGGCGTGCGAACAGGCCGGCTTTCGCCAGATGATCGCCGTCATCGCCGATGCCCGAAACGAGGCGTCGTTGCGCTTTCATGCCGGATTCGGCTTCGAGCAGGCCGCGCACCTGCGCGCGGTGGCCTGGAAGTTCGGGCGCTGGCTCGATGTGTTCTTCTATCAGCGCGCCCTGGGCGCCGCCGATCAGGCCCCGCCCGCCGCCGACGGCCCCGCCTGGCCCGGCGGCCCCTCGACCTTCCGGTAAGGGCGCGTTTCTCAAGACGAACCCTGTCCCAAGGCCTCGTTTTTCAAGACGGCCTTGTCCCAAGGCCGCTGGAAGGCAGCCTTGGGGGGGGAGGGAGGGGAACCCGTTACGCCGCCGGGGTGTTTTCGGGGTAGAGGCCGGCAAGACCCTGGGCGCTGGCCGGGCACACGCCGCGTTCGGTGATCAGGCCGGTGATCAGGCGGGCCGGGGTGACGTCGAAGGCCGGGTTGGCGGCGGGCGAGCCTTCGGGCGTGACGGTGACCCAGGCCAGGGCGCCCTCGTCGGTGCGGCCCCACAGGCGGGTGACCTCGGCGCCCGAGCGTTCCTCGATCGGGATTTCGGCGACGCCGTCGTTCACCGTCCAATCGATGGTCGGCCCGGGCAGGGCCACGTAGAAGGGCACGCCATTGTCCTTGGCGGCCAGGGCCTTCAGGTAGGTGCCGATCTTGTTGCACACGTCGCCCTGGGCCGTGGTGCGGTCGGTGCCCACGATGACCATGTCAACCTGCCCGTGCTGCATGTAGTGACCGCCGGCGTTGTCCACGATCACCGTGTGCGGCACGCCATGGCTGTTCAGCTCCCAGGCGGTCAGGCTGGCGCCCTGGTTGCGCGGGCGGGTTTCATCCACCCAAACGTGGATGGGCAGGCCAGCGTCGTGGGCCTTGTAGATCGGGGCCAGCGCGGTGCCCCAGTCCACGGTGGCCAGCCAGCCGGCGTTGCAGTGGGTCAGGATGTTGATGCGCTCGCCGGCGGCCTTGCCGGCCGCGATCTGGCGAATGATGCCCAGGCCGTGGGTGCCGATGGCCTCGTTCAGGGCCACGTCCTCGTCGCACACCTGGGCCGCGCGCGCGCGGGCGGCCTGGGCGCGTTCGGCGGCCGGCAGGGGTGCCAGGTGGGCCTTCATGTCGTCCAGCGCCCAGCGCAGGTTGATCGCGGTCGGGCGGGTGGAGACCAGCACCTGGTAGGCGTGATCCAGGCCGGCGTCGCTGGCGTCGTGGGCCATGGCCACGGCCATGCCCCAGGCGGCGGTGGCGCCGATCAGGGGGGCGCCGCGCACCAGCATGGCCGAAATGGCGTGGGCCACCTCGTCGAGCGACGACAAAACCAGGGTTTCAAAGGCGTGGGGCAGGCGCGTCTGGTCGATGATGCCGACCGCGCGGCCGTCGTCCAGCGGCCAGATGGTGCGCCAGGCGGTTCCGTTGACCCGCATGAAGCCGTCTCCTTGAGCGTTCCTGTTGGGGAAAAGGGCAGGGAAAGGCCCGGGGGAAGGGCCAGGGGGCAGGGGGAGGGGGCGGGGGAAAGAGCCGCCGCCCTGCCCGCCCCGGGATTAGCCCAGCACCCGGCCGGCCACCGCCGACAGGGCCTTGACCAGCGCCGGGTCGCGCTTGTCCGGGTGGGTGATGATGGCGTTGTCCAGCGCGGTATGGCTGCCGTCGGGCAGCGGATAGGGCCGGTCCTTGAGGCGGGCCGGCATGGCCTTGACCAGGGAGCGGGCCTTGTCGGCGTTGTCGAGCAGTACCTTGACGATGGCTTCCACCGTCACGTGGTCGTGCTCGGGGTGCCAGCAGTCGAAATCGGTGACCATGGCCACGGTGCAGTAGGCCATCTCGGCCTCGCGGGCCAGCTTGGCCTCGGGCATGTTGGTCATGCCAATGACGTGGCAGCCCCATTGCCGGTACAGGTTGGATTCGGCCAGGGTCGAGAACTGGGGCCCTTCCATCGCCAGGTAGGTGCCCCCGCGCTTGTAGGGGATTTCCAGCTCGGCCAGGGCGTTTTCCACCCGGTCGCCCACCCAGGCGCTGACCGGATGCGCCATGCCGACGTGCGCGACCAGCCCGGTCCCGAAGAAACTTTTCTCGCGGGCAATGGTGCGGTCGATGAACTGATCGACGATCACGAAGGTGCCGGGCGGCAGGCTTTCGTGCAGCGAGCCGACGGCCGACACCGACAGGATTTCGGTCACGCCGGCCCGCTTCAGGGCATCGATGTTGGCGCGGTAGTTGATGGCCGAGGGGGGCAGCGGGTGGCCGCGACCGTGGCGCGGCAGGAAGACCATGTCGAGACCGTCCAGGGTGCCAAACAGCAGTTGATCCGACGGCGTTCCGAACGGGCTGTTGACGGTGTGCCAGCGGGCATTCTCCAGGCCGTCGATGTCGTAGACGCCCGACCCCCCGATGACGCCCAGAACCGGCTTGCGATACTCTTCCTCGGCCATGATGACGCGCTCCCCTGAGTTGCGTGGGTAATGGGTTGTGGATGGGCCGGCACCTTACAGCCCGCCGTCGCCCCTGAAAAGCGCTTGCCTGGGCCCTTGCGGGGCAATCGGGTGAAGCCTTGGATGCCCTTCGAAAAGGGCTCCCCAACGCCGCGACTGCGGCGCGCGGCCCCTGCCGCGAGAGCCAAGCGCACGGAGTGCGCGCCCGGCGTTTGAAGGGTTCGCAAAAACCCCAGGCAATCGGTTCATCCGATTGCGCTTGGAAAAGGGCTTCCCAACGCCGCGACGGCGGCGCGCGGCTCCTGCCGCGAGAGCCAAGCGCACGGAGTGCGCGCCCGGCGTTTGAGGGCTTGGCAAAAAGCCCAGGCAATCGGTTCATCCGATTGCCTGGGGACCCTTGCGGTGGGCGGCCGTCTTCCCATATAGCAAGACAACTGTTAGCAAGCTATCAAAAGGCGCTTTCCCATGTCTCTTCCCGTCCCCGCCCCTGCCCCGCGCGACGAGTTCCTGGGTACGTTGTCGCTGGCCGGGCGCAAGGTGCGGACCTTGTTCGATGCCCTGTTGCGCCACCAGGGCCTGACCTTGTCGCGGGCGCGGCTGCTGCTGCACCTGTCGCGTCACCAGGGCGTGACCCAGACCGAGCTGGCCGGCGTGCTGGAGCTGGAGCCGCCCACGGTGGTGCGCCTGCTCGATGCCCTGGAACGCCAGGGCTTGGTCGAGCGCCGCCCGGTGCCGGGCGATCGCCGCTCCAAGCATGTGCTGCTCACCGAGGCCTCGCGGCCGTCGCTGGAAGCGGTGGAGCGCCTGACCGTGATCATGCGCCATCACCTGCTTTCCGACATTTCCGACGAGGATCTGGGGGTGACCGCGCGGGTGCTGGAGCGCCTGGCCCAAACCATCGACCGCCTGTCGCCCGAGGCCTTGCTGGCCGATCCGCTGCTTTCTCCCGCGCGGCCGGGGGAGGGCCGGCGGCCATGAGTGCGTCCGCGTCTTCCTCCCCCTCGTCCCCTTCCGCCCCCTCTCCTCCTGCCCCCTCCCCTCCCGCGGACGAAATGAGCCTGCCCCGGCGGGGCGCGTTCATGCTGGCCTCGGCCCTGCTGTGGACCACCCAGGGGCTGGGGATGAACCTCATCGCCACCAATATTCCCCAGCTGCAAGGGGCGTTGGGGGCGACCGTGCAGGAAACCACCTGGCTCACGGCGGTCTACATGGCGCCGAATGTCACCTTGACCGTGCTGTTGACCAAGATCCGCACCCAGTTCGGCTTGCGTCCGTTTGCCGAGGTCGGGTTGGGGGTTTTCCTTCTGGCCTCGCTCGCGCACCTGATGGTCAACGACCTGAACTCGGCCCTGGTGGTGCGTTTCCTGGCGGGCATGGCGGCGGCTCCTTTGTCGACCTTGGGCATCTTGTACATGATCCAGTCCTTTCCTCCGGCGCGCCGGCTGGGCTGGGGCATCAGCCTGGCGCTGACCTGCTCGTTGTCCATGCCGCCGGTGGCCCGGATGATTTCGCCCGGTCTTCTGGACCTGGGGCGCTGGCAGGGGCTGTACACCTTGGAGGTCGGCCTGGCCCTGGTCGCCCTGACGGTTGTCTACTGCCTGCCCCTGCAGCCGTTTCCCCGCGCCAAGGTGCTGCATTGGAAGGACTTCGTCAGTTATTCCCTGATTGCCCTGGGCCTTGGCCTGGTCGCGGCCGTGCTGGCGGTCGGGCATTTGTACTGGTGGTTCGAGGCGCCTTGGATCGGCGTGTGCCTGGCGGTGGCCGCCGTGGCCCTGGGGATCGCCGCCGCGATCGAGCTGAACCGGGAAACGCCGCTGCTCAACGTTCCGTGGCTGCTGGGCCCCGACATGGTGCGCTTCGCGCTCACGCTTCTGGCGTATCGCGTGGTGCTGGCCGAGCAGGCCAGTGGGGCGTTGGGCCTGTTTCAGGCCCTGGGACTGGCCGGCGATCAGACCCGGGTGCTGAACGCGGTGATCCTCGCGGCCACCGTGGCCGGAGGGGTGTCGTGTGGCGCCCTGTTCACCCTGGCCCGCGTGCCCTTGCTGCACGCGGTGGCGTTGGCGTGCATCGCGACCGGGGCTTTCCTGGACAGTCATGCCACCGTGCTGACGCGGCCCGACAACATGCTGGTCAGCCAGGCCCTGATTGCGTTCGGCGCGGCCATGTTCCTGCCCTCGGCCATGAGCACGGGGCTGGCGAACGCCTTCAAACGCGGGCCGGAGTTTTTCACCAGCTTCATCGCGGTGTTCTTGTTCACGCAAGGGGTGGGCGGCCTGCTGGGCTCGGCGGTGTTTGGCACCTTCGTGAAGTGGCGCGAAAGCATCCACCTGCGGGCCCTCAGCGACGCGGTGACCTTGACCGATCCGCGCGTGGTGGAACGCCTGCACCAGCTGGCCGGCGCCTATCGGGCCGCGCTGCCTTCGTCGGCCGCGCGACAAGCCGAGGGTCTGGCCGGTCTCGCGGGCGAAATCAGCCGCCAGGCCAGCCTGCTGGCCTACAACGAGGCCTTTTTCATGATCGGGGTGGGGGCGCTGGGCATGCTGGCGTGCGTGGGCGCAAGCCTCGTGCTTGCCGGCTGGCTCGCGCGCCGCGCCCTGCCCTCTTCCGTTTCCTGATCCGTCGGATTTTTCATCATGGCTTTCAAATTCATCCGCACGCGCACGCTGCTGCCCCTGGCGCTGGGCCTGATTGGCGCCTTGGTTATTCTCTACGCGTGGCGCCTGCCGCCGTTCGAGACCAACCGCGAGACCACCGACAACGCCTATGTGCGCGGTCAGGTGACAGTGATCAGTGCCCAGGGCTCGGGCACGGTGACCGAGGTCGCGGTGCGCGATTTTCAAGACGTGCACGAAGGCGACCTGCTGGTGCGCATCGACGACCGCATTCCCACCCAGAAGCTGGAACAGGCGCTGGCCGCCCTGGCGGTCAAGCAGGCCGATCTGGCCAACGCCGACCAGAGCCAGCGCGCGGCCGAGGCTCGCATCGTGGCCGCCCAGGCCCAGATGGCCGGCGCGCAAACCGCGTTGAACACGGCCGAGGCCACCTTGCGCCGCTCGGAAGCCCTGCTGGCCAAGGGCGTGACCACCCAGCAGGCCCTGGACCAGAGCCGCACCGCCCAGGCGCAGGCACACACGGCGATGGAGCAGGCCGACGCCGCCTTGCAGGTGGCGCAGCAGGAATACCAGTCGATCCTGGTGGGGCGCCAGTCGCAGGAAGCCGACATCCGCAATGCCGAGGCGGTGGTGCGCCTGGCCCAGATTGATCTGCAAAACACCCGGGTGGTGGCGCCGCAAGACGGCAAGCTGGGCGAAATTGGCGTGCGGCTGGGCCAGTACGTGACGGCGGGCACGCAGTTGACCAGCCTGGTGCCGCCCAAGCGCTGGATCATCGCCAACTTCAAGGAAACCCAGCTGGCCGGCATGCGGGTGGGGCAGACGGTCACGTTCACGGTCGATGCCCTGGATCACCGTCGTTTCAACGGGCATATCGAGGAGCTGGCGCCGGCCACGGGCTCGGAATTCAGCGTGTTGCGTCCCGAGAACGCCACCGGCAACTTCATCAAGGTGGCGCAGCGGGTGCCGGTGCGCATCGCGATCGACCCCGGCCAGCCGGCGGTGAGCGCGCTGGTGCCGGGCTTGTCGGTGGTGGTCAGCGTCGATACCGGTGCTCCCGCGCCCTGAGGACCGTGACACGTGGGGATCGGGCCAGAACCGAGGGCAACGGAAGCGTTGAAGGGCGCTTTTCGGGGGGAAACGGGGCGAACAGGCATTGACTCGGGCGCGGTGATGCCCATACTCGCCCCCTTCCTTTCCGGGAACGCGGGTTGTCGCAACCCCGCCCGGGCCTTTCGCGCGCCTCGTCATGGGGGCACGGCGGGGCCTGGGACTACCGGACCACAAACCAACAACAATCCCCTTCGAGGATGTGAAGACCATGGGCAAGCGCCTTAATTCCAAGCATAAGATTGACCGGCGCCTTGGCGTCAACCTGTGGGGCCGCCCCAAGAGCCCCCTGAACCGCCGCGAATACGGCCCCGGACAGCACGGCCAGCGTCGCCGCAAGCCGTCTGACTTCGGCACCCAGCTGATGGCCAAGCAGAAGCTGAAGGGCTACTACGGCAACATCAGCGAAAAGGCCTTCCGCAAGTACTACGAAGAGGCCGTGCGTCGTCGGGGCGATACCTCCGAGAACCTGATCTCGATTCTCGAAACCCGCCTGGACGCCGTGGTCTACCGCATGAAGCTGGTGCCGACCGTGTTTGCCGCCCGTCAGGTGGTCAACCACGGCCACATCCTGGTCAACGGCCGCCGGGTGACGATCGCGTCGTTCCGGGTCCGCGAAGGGGATGTGATCGAGGTCAAGGAAGCCTCGCGCCAGATGCCCCTGGTCATGGAAGCCATCCAGTCGAACGAACGCGACCTGCCGGCTTACGTGGAAATGGAAGCCAACGGCATGAAGGGCTCGTTCATTCGTACCCCCAAGCTGGAAGACGTGCCCTATCCGGTGCAGATGGAACCGAACCTGGTGGTCGAGTTCTACTCCCGCTAATCGGTTTTTCGCGCCTGGTATTGGGGGGAGGGCCATGGGCCTTCCCCCCTTTTTCATGGGGTCTGGGGCACGGGGCCCCGCCCTTCGCGTTTTCGCGCGCGAAGCCCGCTTTGGCACCAAGACAGGGCTTGTCAGGCGGAAACGTTTTTTCTATAGTGCGCCTCCCTCTGCTGGGGCGTAGCCAAGTGGTAAGGCAACGGTTTTTGGTACCGTCATTCCCTGGTTCGAATCCAGGCGCCCCAGCCAACTTTTCCGTAACGCCTTGAGAAACAAGACGTTCGGCATCTTCTCTCCAGAGACCGCGCCGCATTGCTCCAATCCGCTGCTCCAACAGGAGCCGGACCGGATACCATGCGCACTCTCCCCCACGTCGTTCGGCGCGGCAGCATCTTCCACTTTCGCAGGGTCGTTCCCAGGGACCTGCGCCCGCTATTGCAGCGCACCGAACTTGTCCGCAGCCTGGAGACGGCCGATGTTTCTGCTGCCAAGCGCCGGTCCCGTCGGCTATACCTGCTGTCCGATGCTCTCTTTGAAACAGTGCGCGCCGACCAGATGCTCCCGGACAACCAGATAGCGCTCTTGATCAAGGACTTCTACCACGAAGTCCTGGACAGGGAGGGCCAGCTTCGTCTGAAGACGGGGCCAATCCCCGAGGAGACGCGGCTGGCGCGAATCGCCTATT
>NZ_BJZO01000086.1 GCF_007992075.1 Pararhodospirillum oryzae | reverse complement strand
TCGAGGCGCCCCAAAAGCGCGCGCCGCGCCCGGCGGGTCCGCATGGGGTCCGCACTCGAAAATGGCCGCACCTCTGAAAAAGCAAAACCCCTGGAAACGCGTTTGTTTCCAGAGGGTTGGATGGTGCCGGATGCAGGAATCGAACCCGCGACCTTCTGATTACAAATCAGCTGCTCTACCAGCTGAGCTAATCCGGCGATCTTCATGAAAAGCTCTCCTTCTTACGGGGTTGCGGGCCCTCTGACAAGAGGATGCGCCCACCCCAGAACGGCTTGTTTGCCTGCCCGCGCAGGAAGGACGCGCAACCAGGGACACCCGGAAGTCAAAAGACGCGAAAACAGCCCCGCGTGCCGCCCCCCACCCTGGCGTCCCCAGGCCACCCCCTCGGTCATGCCATTATCTATTTTTATATCTGATAGTCGAGGAAGTGACTGGTGTCATAGGGCGGGCGGCCCTTAGGGTAAGGAGGTCCCCCGCTCCTCTTCCTGCCTTGCGCGCCCCGCGCCGGAGGTTTGCCATGTCCCGTTCGTCGTCACCCGCCATTGAATGGGCGCCCTGGATGGTGCTGGGCGCCACCGTGGCGCTGTCGTTCAAGGGCATCGCCGCCAAGTTCGCCTACGACGCCGGGGCCGGGGTTGGCTTGGTTCTGCTGTTGCGCTTCGCGTTGTCGGTGCCCTTGTTCTGGGCCGGCGAGCGTCTGGTCAACCATGGCAAGCCGCAAGGAGCCCTGGGCAAGCGTGAAGTCCTGGCGTGCGCCGGCACCGGCATTTTGTTCCTGATCGCCACGATCAGCGACTTCATGGCCCTGAGCTACAGCGACGCCGGCATGCTGCGGGTCATTTTGTTTACCTATCCGGCCTTCATCTTGCTGATTCGCGCCATCGAACTGCGGCGCTGGCCCGCGCGCGGGCGTCTGATCGCGTTTGCCGTCACCTATACCGGCCTTCTCATCCTGGTCGTGCCCACCTTGAGCAGTGGCGGCCGGGGGCTGGTGTGGCAAGGCGTGGCGTTGGCGCTGACCTCGGCGATCAGTTACGCCTTGTTCCTGACCCGCACCCAAACCCTGACCAACCGCCTGGGCTCGGCCCGCTTCACCGCCTTGTCCAACACCGCCGTGCTGCTGTTCGCCCTGCCGGTGCTGCCCTGGCTGAGCGCCGGCGGTGGCTGGAACTTGTCCCTGGCCGGCCTGGGCTGGGGCGCGTTCATCGCCACCGTGTGCACCGTGCTGCCGTTTTTCCTTCTGTTCGAAGGCATCCGGCGCTGGGGCGCCGAGCGAGCCGGCCTGCTCAGCCTCACCGGGCCGATGATGACCTTGCTCATGGGCTGGCTGTTGCTGGGCGAAACCCTGACCCCGCTTCAGGGCGTGGGCGTGGGCGTGGTCATGGTCGGCATGATGGTGTTGCAACTGGGCGAGCGCAAGGCAGCCCCCGCGCCCGCCTCCTCCCCCGCTTCCGCTTCGGCCAAAAGCGAAGCCTGAGCCTTTCCTGGACCGTCGCGTGGCCGGCCTTCCTTTCTCCCACACCCGACGCGGGGCGCCAACGCGCGCCCTGCGTTGCTTCATGAAGGGGCGACACGGCGGCTTTCCTTCCCACGGCTCTTTCCCCGGGGCACGCGGCCCGATAGGGTACCCACGCGCCCCGTTATCCTGGTTTTGGGAGCCCATCATGTCCATTCGTTCCCGTGCCCGCGCCGTGATGGTCGGGCTGGCCCTCGGGGTGGGGATTCCCGCCTGGGCCAACGCGGCGGACTCGCTTGCCGTTGATGCCGCCTGGGTCCGCCCCTCGGCCACGATCGCCCGCGTGGCCGCCGGCTTTTTCACGGTTCACAACCCTGGTGACGGCGATCGCCTGATCAAGGTCGAGGCCCCCGACGCCGGCCGGGTGGAAGTCCACACCTCCGCGTTCCGCAACGGCATGTCGCGCCAGCGGGTCATTCCCGGCATGGATATCATGGCACATTCGGATACCGTGCTCGAACCCGGCGGCACCCGCTTGTTGTTCATTGATCTGAAAAAACCGCTCAAGGAAGGGGATCGGTTTCCCGTGACCCTGACCTTCGAGCGCGCCGGGGTGATCCCCATCGACATGACCGTGCAGGCCCCGGGCCCCCTGGGCGCGGCCGCGCCAGCGGCCAAGGGAGAGTAGCCCTCCCTGCCCGGTCCTGCCCCCCCCGCGCACGGGCCGAACGCGAACGCGGGGGCAAGGCCCCCCAGCCTTGCCCCCGCCATCCGCGAGAACCCCCGACGCCTGCGGGGATGATACCCCACCGGGTCGGAACGTCCCGAAACCAGGGAAAGGAGGACCCCCCGTCCTCCTCCCCGTCCGACGGACCCTAGCGGGTCAGGTCGAAGCTGATGTCGCTCGACGCATCCAGGTGGTCGAAGACCTTGTCCAGGATGGTGACCAGCACCCGCAGGCCGCCCTGGTAGAACATGGTCGGGAAGCGGTGGTGGTGGTGACGGTCGAAGATCGGGAAGGTCAGGCGGATCAAGGGGATCCCCAGGTCCTTCTCGATGTACTTGCCATACGAGTTGCCGATGAGGAAATCGGCCGGCTCGGTGGCCAGGATCGAGCGCAGGTGCCACAGGTCGCGACCCGGCCACACCTGGGCGCTGGCCCCGAACGGGCTGGAAGCCAGCAGCTCGGCGATATCGGCTTCCCACTTCTTGGTGGTGTTGGTGCACAGAACGTGAGTGGGTTCGGCGCCCATTTCCATCAGGAAGCGGACCATGGCGTAGGTGAAGTCCGGATCCCCGTACACGGCGAACTTCTTGCCATGCAGCCACGACATGCTGTCGGCGATGGCGTCGACCAGACGGCCGCGCTCCATTGCCAGGTCCTTGGGAATGGGCTTGCCGGTCAGGCGCGACAGGGTCATCAGGAAGTCGTCGGTGGCGCCCAGACCCATCGGGTAGGTGAAGGCAACCGTCTCCTGACCCTGCTCTTCGATGTACTTCAAGGTCTGCGGGGTGCAGCCCCCCGACAGCGAGAGCGTCGCCTTCGCGTTCAGGGCGCCGATCGCTTCTTCCTCGGTGGTGCCGCCCGCGTACATGCGGAACTCGCCATCGGTCGGCGTGTCGTAAACGTCCGAGGTATCCGACAGGATGGTGGCATCCACGTCCATCAACTTCAAGACGCGCTTGAGCTCGCGGACGTTGCCAACCGAGTAGCCGTCAAAGCCCGGGATGATGTTGATCGACTCGTTGGGCGTGCGGGTCTTGCCTTCCCAGAAGGCCGACAGGATGCCCTTCATCATGTTGTCGTAGCCGGTGGTGTGGCTGCCAACGAACGAAGGCGTGTGGGCGTAGGGCACGCGGAAGCCTTCGGGCACCGAGCCCTTCTGCTTCGCGGTGGCAATGAAGGCCTGCAGGTCGTCGCCGATGACTTCCGCCATGCAGGTCGTGCACACGGCGATCATCTTGGGCTTGTACAAGGTGTAGGCGTTGGCCAGGCCCTCGACCATGTTGTTGAGGCCACCGAACACCGCCGCGTCCTCGGTCATCGAGTCCGAGACCACCGACGAGGCTTCCTTGAAGTGACGCGACAGGTGCGAGCGGAAATACGCCGCGCAGCCCTGCGAGCCGTGCACGTACCCCAAGGTCCCGTCGAAACCGGCGGCCGCGAACAAGGCGCCCAGCGGCTGGCAGGCCTTCTGCGGGTTCACGACCAGGGCTTCGCGGGCCAGGTTCTTTTCGCGGTAGTCCCAGGACTTGGTCCAATCGGCGATTTCGGCGACGCGGGCGTCGGCGTGGCAGTTCTCGAACGCCGCCTTCTTGCGGGCGAACATTTCCTGGTATTCGGGTTCCTTGAACAAAGGAATGTGGTCTTTGATCTGATCCGCGCTCTGGGGCATGAACCGTACTCCGATGGAAGGGGGGATTAGGGGTGTTACTCGGCGGCGGCCTGAAGCCAGGGAGCCTTGTGCATGCTCCACACGGGGTTGTTGATCGCCATGTCCATGTCGCGGGCAAAGACGGCGAACCCGTCGTAGCCGTGATACGGACCCGAATAGTCCCAAGAGTGCATCTGACGGAACGGCACACCCATCTTCTGGACGGAGTACTTTTCCTTGATGCCCGAGCCCACCAGGTCGGGGCGCAGCTTTTCAATGAACGTTTCCAGCTCGGCGCCAGTCACGTCGTCGAAAATCAGCGTGCCGTCCTTCATGTACTCGGTGGTGCGCTGGTAGTCGTCGTTGTGCGCGAATTCGTACCCGGCGCCGACAATCTGCATGCCCAGGTCTTCATACGCGGTCGCGGTGTGGCGCGGACGCAGGCCACCCACGTACAGCAGCACCTTCTTCCCTTCCAGGCGCGGACGGAACTTGGCAATGATCGCATCGGCCATCGGACGATACTTGGCGATCACGCGCTCGGCATTCGCCTGGATCGTTTCGTCGAAGTGAGCCGCGATCTTGCGCAGCGACTTCTCGATCTGGCTCGGGCCGAAGAAGTTGTATTCCATCCAAGGAATATTGTACTTCTCTTCCATGTGACGGCAGATGTAGTTCATCGACCGGTAGCAGTGGATGAGATTGATCTTGGCCTTCGGAGCGCGCTCCATTTCGGCCAGGGTCGAGTCACCGGTCCACTGGGCAATCACCCGCAGGCCGATTTCTTCCAGCAGGATGCGCGAGGACCACGCATCGCCACCAATGTTGTAGTCGCCGATGATGTTGACGTCGTAGGGAGTGGACTCGAAAACCTCGGTGTTCTCGCGAGTGAACACCCAGTCGCGCACGGTGTCGTTGGCGATGTGGTGGCCCAGCGACTGGGAAACACCGCGGAAGCCTTCGCAACGCACCGGAATGACCGGCAGCCCGACATCCTTCGCCTTCTTGCGCGCCACGGCCTCGATGTCGTCACCGATCAGGCCAATGGGGCATTCAGACTGAACCGAAAAGCCACGGGCCAGCGGAAACAGTTCCTTGGCCTCGTCGATCATCTTTTCCAGGATCTTGTCGCCGCCGAAGACGATGTCCTTTTCCTGGAAGTCCGACGTGATCTGCATGGTCACGAACGAGTCAACGCCCGTGGTGCCGTTGTAGTAGTTCCGGCGCTGCGACCACGAATACTGACCGCATCCGACCGGACCATGGCTGATGTGGACCATGTCCTTGATCGGGCCCCAGCACACACCCTTCGAGCCGGCATAGGCGCAGCCGCGAATGGTCATCACACCGGGAACGGACTTCACATTGGACTTCACGCCGCACGAAGTGCCTTCCTCGGTCACGTCAATGGTGCCGAGGTGCTTCTTGCGCTTCTTGGCGGCCTTTTCGGGATAGGCGTCCAGGGCTTCCGCGATGGCTTCTTTCGCCAGGTCCGAGTCGTTCTTGTAATCGAGGCTCATGTCCTCTCTCCTTCAACATCGATCGGCCGTCCACGTCCCTGGAACCCCCAGGGCAGGACGAAAGGGCACGAGTCTGGCGGGACCCTGCGGACCGTCAGACCAGGGGAGAAGCACCGGCCGGGGCCGGCGCTCCTCCTGTGACGATCCAGCCCTTAGGCTTCCGAGGCCGCGATTTCGGCCAGGCGCTGCTCTTCGGACTGCATGATGCCGAATTCCATCAGCATCTCTTCCAGCTCTTCCATGGTGATCGGGGTGGGGACCACGCCCTTGCCCGAATTGCCGTGGATCTTGGTGGCCAGCTGGCGGTATTCCTTGGCCTGCTGGCTGTTGGTGTCGTACTGGATCACCGTCTGGCGGCGCAGCTCGGCGTGCTGCACGATGTTGTCGCGGGGCACGAAGTGGATGAGCTTGCAGCCCAGGCGAGCCGACAGGGCCTCGGCCAGTTCCAGTTCCTTGTCGGTGCGGCGCTCGTTGCAGATCAGGCCGCCCAGACGCACGCCACCGGTGTGGGCGTACTTCAAAATGCCCTTGGCGATGTTGTTGGCCGCGTACAGGGCCATCATCTCGCCCGACATGACGATGTAGATTTCCTGGGCCTTGTTTTCGCGGATCGGCATCGCGAACCCGCCGCACACCACGTCACCCAGCACGTCGTAGGACACGTAGTCCACATCGTCGTAGGCGCCGTTCTCTTCCAGGAAGTTGATGGCGGTGATCACGCCACGACCGGCGCAGCCCACGCCGGGCTCGGGACCGCCGGACTCGGTGCACTTGATGCCCAGGTAGCCGATCTTCAGAACGTCTTCCAGCTCCAGGTCCTCGACCGAGCCGGCCTCGGCGGCCAGGTGCAGCACCGTGTCTTGCAGCTTGGTGTTCAAGATCAGTCGAGTGGAGTCCGCCTTCGGGTCGCAGCCGACGATCAGGATGCGCTGATCCATCTCGGCCAGGGCCGCCAGGGTGTTCTGGGAGGTGGTGGACTTACCGATACCACCCTTTCCATAGAAAGCGATCTGACGGAGTGCGCTCATGGGATGCATCCTCTTTCGTGCTAGGTCTTAAGGGGTCCGCCGGGTCTGTCCCGTCGTGCTCGCCTCCTTTTATGCAGATCCCGTGCCAAACCGCGCCAACCGCCCTCGTTTTTACCAAATCCGTTAAATATCAACGACCTGAGCAAAAACGGTTGACCTATTCGTCAAGCGGCAGGCTGTCGCAAACACGACAATCCTCCGACAGGACCGCCGAAACGCTGTCGCGGAGCCAACAGAACCCCCTGTCGCCCCGGCCCGGCGCGACGGCAACGCCTTTTTGCGTTCCCCGGACCCGGGCTTGATGCTAAGGAATTGGGCGGATGAACAGTGTGGATAAGGAACGGGCACCGGGGCCCGCCGGACCAGGGAGGGCAAGCCATGCGGGACACAACGGAAGAGCTGGCTTGCGTGGGCCACAGCACCAATCTGGTCGGCCTGCCCACGGCCCTGCTCGCCAGCCCCCATTTCAACGAGGCCGCGCCCGAGCTCCATATCTCGGGCGTGCGCGAAATGAACGGCAGCCTGTTCGAAATGCTCTCCCACGCCCCCGACCTGGCCAGCGCCGGCGAGGCTTTCTATAAGTACATGGTCGCCGTGTTCGGCCTCGACCCCGAGCAGCAGGAGCGCCGCTCGGGCGGGCCTGGCGGCGTGCGCCATTTCCGCTCCAGCTATCTGCGCTTGCTCAAGGGCTGGGGGTACGATACCAACGCCCGCGAGGGCGCGGTGCTCAAGGGCTGGGTGGAAAGCCGTTTCGGCCTGTTCCCCACCTTCCACAAGGCCCCCATCCCCCGCGTGACCGCCCCCGCCTGGGCCACCTACGTCGAGGAGAAGATGGCCTCGCGATTCCATAATAATGCCATCTATTCCCAGTTGGATCTGCTGTACGAATTCTGCCAGTGGGCCCTTGGCCGCTTCCTCTGTCCGCCCGATCGCAAAATCCGGTTGTATCGCGGCGTCAACGACTTCATGGAGCACCAGAAGGTCGAACAGGTCGATTCGCGTCAGGTGGTGATCCGCCTCAATAACCTCGTGTCGTTCTCCTCGGAACGCGAGGTGGCCGACTGCTTCGGCGACACCATTCTCGAAGCCTGGGTACCTACCTGCAAGATATTGTTTTTCAACACTTTGCTGCCGACCCACCCCCTCAATGGCGAAGGGGAATACCTGGTGATTGGCGGCGACTATCTGGTGAAGGCAACCTACCTGTGACCTTCCTTCGCATGATCCAGGAGGGCCGGCCATGAGCCCGCCCTCCCTGTACGAGCGCGCGCTGGGTGCCTATCTGGGCCTGGCCGTGGGCGATGCCCTGGGCGCCACCGTCGAATTCATGACCGCCGGCGAAATCGCCCACATGCACGGCGTCCACAGCAAGATGACCGGCGGCGGCTGGCTGCGCCTGCGCCCGGGACAAGTCACCGACGACACGGAAATGACCCTGGCGCTCGGCCGCTCCTTGTGCGCCAAGGGCACCTTGGACGCCGCCGACGTGTGCCAGGAATTCGCCCTGTGGCTCAAATCCCGGCCGGTCGACGTGGGCAATACCTGTCGGCGGGGCATCCGGCGCTTCATCACCCAGGGCTCGACCGAGGCCCCGTTCCACGATGGCGACGGCGGCAACGGCGCGGCCATGCGCACCTTGCCCATCGCGCTGGCCTCCCTCAACAACCCCGAACGCCTGGAATCCTGGGCCCTGACCCAGGCCCACACCACCCACAACCATCCGCTTTCCGACGCGGCCACCATCACGTTAACCCGGATGGCCTACCTGCTCATCCACGGCCACGGCATGAAAGCCTGCCGGGAAGAAGCCAATCACCTGGTCGCCGCGGAACGCGAATTCCGGTTCGATCCCTACCATGGCCGCTCGTCGGCCTATGTGGTCGATACCTTGCAAACGGTGCTCCACTACTACTTCGTGACCGACAGCTTCCGTAACTGCCTGATCCGCACCGTCAACCAAGGGGGCGATGCCGACACCACCGGCGCGCTTGCCGGCATGCTGGCCGGCGCCACCTATGGCGTGCAGGAAATCCCCGCCGCCTGGCTCGGCAAGCTCGAAGACAAGATCACCCAGGAAATCTACCGCCAGGTGGACACGTTCCTGGCCCAGGCCGGACTCAGCGCCGACGCCGGCTAGGCGAGAAGCGAAGGGATTTCTCCCCCTCCCTTCCTTCTCCCCCGGCCTCCAGGCGTCAGGCGTTGCCCCCTCCCCTCCTCCGGGCGTCAGGGCACGTCGGCCAGCAGCTTCAATCCCAACGCCCCCAGGAAAACCCCGGTCACCCGATCCACGGTTGTCTTCGCGCGCAGGTACCACGCCCGCACCGGCCCCACCCCGCAAAACAGCGAAACGGTGGAGTACCACCACAGTTCGTTGAACGACACCAGCACGACCAGCGCCACCACCATCCACGCCGGCACCTGGGCGGGCAGCAGGGCGATAAACAGCGACCCGAAGAACACCACCACCTTGGGATTCGAAACCTGGGTCAAGAACCCGCGCACGAACGGGTTGGCCAACGCCCGATCCTGGCTCCCCTCCAGGCTCAGGGGCGCGCGGGCGTGGCGGAAGGTCTGCACGGCAATCCACAGCAAAAACAACGCACCCACCGCCTTCATGACCGTGAACAACACGGGCACGACCTGAAACAACGCGTTCAGCCCCAGCAAGGCCGCCGACGACCACACCACCGTCCCCAGCGCCAACCCCACCGCCACCTTCACCCCCTCGCTCCGCGAGCGCGCCATCGCCGTGCGCGCCACCACCAGGAAACTGGGCCCCGGCGACATCACCGCCAACGCCTGCACCACCGCGATCGACCCCAGCGTCAGCAGGCTTTCCATCACACTCATGCCTTCCCCCTTCCCCCTTCCCCCTTCCCACGCCCCGGGCCATCCGCCCGTCGCGCCTGATCCCGACTCCGAAGCTTCGGGAAAGCAAGGGAATAAGCAGCTTCCCGCCCTGAGCACATCACAAATCGTAGCCCCGGAGGCAGGGGATGGATCATGGAACTCCGCAAGCGCAGCCAGCGCCATCGCCTCTCGTGGCAGAGCGCTCGGCAACGCCCGTGGTTCCAATCCCTGCCAAAACCGGCACTTCGGCGATGACCGCCCAGACAAAACCTGGGAGCCGGATGCCTTAATCGGGCCCGTCCGGTTCTGCGAGGGGGGGGCGGCCAGTAATGGCCGTCCCTCCCTCACCGGCCCCCGGCCCCAGCGGGGAGCGGGGCGGCGCCCCGCCCTTGAACCGGGAACAACGCGGCACACGCGCCCGCCTACAGATCCCGGGGCCGGTCGAAGGCGATCAGGCGCGACGGAGCTTCGGCCAGGGTGGACCAGGGGCCTTCGATCCACAGTTCGGCCAGCGCGGCGGTGGGGAATTTGATCGCGAGGCGGGACAGGGCCTTGGGGTCGCTGCCGGGGCCGGCGAGGCGGCGGGCGACTTGTTCCAGGGCCGGGTTGTGGCCGACCACCAGCACGGCGGCCAGGGATTCCTCAAGGGCGCGCAGGCGGCCCAGCAGGGGGTCGGGTTCGAACACGTAGAGGCCGGCTTCCTCGTGCACCGGAACGGCCTCGGGCAGCGCGGGGCGGATCAGGGCCAGGGTTTCGCGGGCGCGGCGCGCGGGCGAGCACAGCACGAGATCGAGCGCGGGCAAGGTCAGGGCGGCCTGGGCCAGGCGTCCGCCCATGCGTCCGGCCGCGCGTTCGCCGCGCGCGGCCAGGGGGCGCTCGGCGTCGTCGAGACCGGGGGTGGACCAGTCGGACTTGCCATGGCGTAACAGCAACAATCGTTTCATAATCATGAAAGGTATGTCCGGCTCCCGGCGGGCAACTTTGCACGTCCCTTCCGCTGGCGTACAAACGCCGCCAGGGGATGGGGCCGTGCGTGACGGTATCCCATCTTTGCAAGGATCAGGAAGGAAGGCCAGTCATGACCACCGTTCCGCCCTCCGCCCCGATGGGCGCCGGCATCGGAGACCACCCCACGCTTACCTTTGACATGCCCGAACGCTTCATCAACCGGGAACAATCCTGGCTGGGGTTCAATTTCCGCGTCATGGAAGAGGCCTTCAACACCCGCCATCCCTTGATGGAGCGGGTGCGGTTCCTGTCGATCTCGGGATCCAACCTCGACGAGTTCTACATGGTCCGCGTGGCCGGCTTGAAGGGTCAGGTGTCGGCCGGGGTCAAGCAGGTGAGCCCCGATGGCCTGACGCCTCCGCAGCAGCTGGCGGCGATCAACCGCATGGCCCGCCTGTTGCTGGACGAGCAGCAAGCCGCCTGGGCCGAGCTGCACGAGGAGATGGCCAAGGAGGGCCTGAGCGTGGTCGCGCCGGGCGAGCTGACCCGCGAGGAACGGGTGTGGGTGGAGCAGTTCTTTGCCACCCAGGTGTTTCCGGTGCTCACGCCGCTGGCCATTGATCCGGCCCACCCCTTCCCCTTCATTCCCAACCTGGGCCATGCGCTGGTGCTGCACCTGATCCGGCCCGGGGATCAGGCGTCGTTGCGCGCCCTGGTGCCGTTGCCCCACCATGCGCCGCGTTTCATCCGCCTGCCGTCTCCGGGGCCGCGCGCCATGCGCTTCTTGTTCCTGGAAGACATGGTGTCGCTGTTCCTTGATCGCCTGTTCCCGGGCTTCAACGTCAGCCAGGGGGGGCATTTCCGGGTCATCCGCGATTCGGTGATGGAGGTGGACGAGGAGGCCGAGGATCTGGTGATGAGCTTTGAGTCGGCGCTGAAGCGACGCCGGCGCGGGCACTGCATCCGCCTGACCTTGAACGCCGACATGCCCGAGGATCTGGTCAAGCTGATCTGCGATGAAATGGACGTGGCCGAGGAGGATCTGTTCAAGGTACGCGGGCCCATCGGGCTGGCCGACCTGAAGCAGCTGATCACCGACGACCGCCCGGACCTTCAGTTCACGCCCTACACCGCGCGCTTTCCCGAGCGCATCCGGGATTTTGGCGGCGACTGCTTCGCCGCGATCCGCAAGAAGGACATCATTGTTCACCACCCCTATGAATCCTTCGACGTGGTGGTGCAGTTCCTGCTTCAGGCGGCCCGCGATCCCAACGTGCTGGCGATCAAGCAGACCTTGTACCGCACGTCGAACAACTCGCCGATCGTGGCCGCCTTGTGCGAGGCGGCCGAGGCGGGCAAATCGGTGACGGCGATGGTCGAACTGAAGGCCCGCTTCGACGAGGAGGCCAACATCCGCTGGGCCCGCGACCTGGAGCGGGCCGGGGTCAACGTGGTGTATGGCTTCATGGACCTGAAGACCCACGCCAAGATTTCCATGGTCATCCGCCGCGAGGGGGGCGAACTGCGGCCTTATGTTCACTTCGGCACCGGCAACTATCACCCGATCACCGCCAAGATTTACACTGACCTGTCGTTTTTCACCGCCGATCCCGACCTGTGCCAGGACGCGGCCAAGGCGTTCAACTTCATGACCGGCTACGCGACGCCCGAGCGCATGGAAAAGCTGCGCATCGCGCCCCTGGGCCTCAAGGAACGGCTTTTGGAGTGCATCCAGGCCGAGGCCGGGCATGCCCGCGCCGGCCGGCCGGGCACCATCTGGGCCAAGGTCAACTCGCTGGTTGACGCCGATGTGATCGACGCCTTGTACCGGGCGTCGTGCGACGGGGTTCAGATCGATCTGGTGGTGCGGGGTATTTGCTGCCTGCGCCCGGGCGTGGCCGGCCTGTCGGAAAACATCCGGGTGAAGTCGATCGTCGGGCGCTTCCTGGAGCATTCGCGGATTGCCTGCTTTGGCAACGGGGAACCGTTGCCGGGACCCAATGCCCTGGTTTACATCTCGTCGGCGGACTGGATGCCGCGCAATCTGGAACGACGGGTGGAGGCATTGGTGCCGATCGAGAATCCGACCGTGAAGGCGCAGGTGGTGGAACAGATCATGGTCGCCAATCTGAACGACCGCGCCCAGTCGTGGTACCTGACCGCGAGCGGCGAGTTTCTGCGCGCCAAGGCCGGCGACGATGCCTTTTCCGCCCACACCTATTTCATGACCAATCCCAGCCTGTCGGGGCGGGGGTCGGCCCTGTCGGGACCGGAAACGGCGGTGCCGTCCCTTGTCCTGTCCAGCCCCCGGGGGTAAGGGAATGCGGTCTTGCCTGTCGGCGGCGGAAATGGCCTCCGCCCTTGAAGCCTCGGTGCATGATCCGGCCTCGGCGCTGGGCGTGGTGGATATCGGATCGAACTCGGTGCGTCTGGTCGTGTATCGCGGCCAGGAGCGCACGCCCCAGCCGATCTTGAACGAAAAGGCCACCTGCGGCCTGGGCCGGGGCCTGGGGGAATCGGGCGTGCTCAACCCCGAGGGCAAGGTCCAGGCCCGGGCCGCCGTGGTCCGCTTCGCGCGGCTGGCCCGCGCCATGGGGGTGGAGCGCCTGGACCTGGTGGCCACCGCCGCCGTGCGCGACGCCTGGGACGGGGCCGCCTTCGTCGCCGAGCTGGAGCAGGCCACCAGCTTGCCCGTCAGCTTGCTGAGTGGCGAGGAGGAAGCGCGCATGGCCGCCCTGGGCGTGCTGTGCGGCCTGCCCGAGGCCAACGGCATGGTCGCCGACCTGGGCGGCGGATCCCTGGAACTGGTGATGGTCCACGAGGGCGATTTCGGCCCCTACACCACCATGCCGCTGGGCGTGCTGCGCCTGTCGGAGGCGGCCGACAACGAACGCGCCCGCGCGGTCGAGATCATCGACGAGCACCTGATCGGCCTGCCCTGGCTCGACCAGTGCCGGGGGCGCGCCTTGTATGCCGTGGGCGGGGCGTGGCGCACGCTGGCGCGGGTGTGCATCGAGCAGATGACCTATCCGCTGCATGTGCTCGACAACTTTTCCCTGTCGTGCGACGACGCGCTGCGCCTGATCGACCTGATTTCGCGCCTGTCGCGCAAGTCGCTGGAAAGCATTGAGGGCATCAGCCGCAAGCGCCTGCCCACCTTGTCGATGGCGGCCGTGCTGCTGGAGCGCCTGCTTCAGGAAGCGCGGCCCGATCGTCTGGTGTTTTCCGTGTATGGCATGCGCGAGGGGCGCTATTTCCGCACCCTGACCCCCGAGGTGCAACGGCAGGACCCGGTGATCAGTTCCTGCGAGGCCCTGGCCCGCGCCGCCGGGCGCTTTCCCTGCCAGGGGCGCGAACTCATGGCGTGGATGGCGCCGCTTTTCCTGGGCGAAACCCCGGAGGAAGCGCGCCTGCGCCTGGCCACCTGCCTGATCGGGGATGTGTTCTGGTCGGAGCATCCCGATTACCGCGCCGAGCAGGCCTTTCACCGGGTGCTGAAGATGCCCTTCATGGGGCTGAGCCACACCGACCGCGCCCGCCTCGCCCTGGCGGTGCGTCACCGCTACACCAGCGATCCCGGCGACGACTGGGTGTCGCGGGCCGAACGCCTGCTCGACGACCGGGCCCGCCTTCAGGTGCGGACCATCGGCCATGCCCTGCGCCTGGGCTACACGCTGAGCGGTGGCGCGCCGGGTCTGATCGGCCGCACCGCGCTGACCGCCCAGGACGGCGCCTTGACCGTGCACCTGCCGCCCGACGACCCCTTGTACCAGCCCGACGCCCTGGGCAAGCGCCTGGACCGGCTGGCGCGCGGCCTCGGGCTGACCCCTCAGGTCGCGTTCCTGCCCCCGCCCGGCCCCCGGAGTTGATCCGGGGCCGCGTCACCTACATCGCCCCTCCCCTGACTTGACGCCGCCAGGCTGTCCTCCTAAGCCTTGGAATGTATCCATCGTCAAAGGAGGGAGGGATGCGCCCCATCCGGCTCACGGTGTCCCGACGGATCGGGCTTGTCGTGCTCTTGAACACCGTGCTTATCGGCGCCCCGGTGGCGGTGATGAGCACCCTGGTCCTGGAACACGAAGCCCGCACCGCCGCCCACGCCGCCATCGAGCGCAACATGCGCGTGGCCTGGAACACGCTGAAGGCACGGGGGGACACCATCCACGAGGAAGGCGGCCACCTGTTCGCCGGCACCACCCCCCTTGAGGAAGCCAACGACCTGGTGGACGAGATCGTGGCCCAGGTGGGAGGCACCGCCACCGTGTTTCGCGGGGACCAGCGGGTGGCCACCACCATTCGCAGCGCCGATGGCGGTCGCGCCCTTGGCACCACCCTGGCCCGCAACGCGGCCTTCGAGGCCGTGTTCACCCGCGAAAAGCCATTCCGGGGCATCGTCGATATTCTGGGGGTTTCGTACATCACCGGCTATGACCCGTTGATCGACCAAAGCGGGCGGGTGGTGGGCATCTTGTACGTGGGGCTGCCCGTGGCCGAATACTTCGCGGCCTCGCATCGGGTGCGGTTCCTGACCCTTGTCATTCTGGGCGTCAGCGGCGCGGCGGGGCTGGGCCTTGCCCTTCTGGTGTCGCGCCAGACCTTGACCAATCCCTTGCGCCGGATCATCGACACCATGACGCAGGTGGCGGCCGGGGCGCGTTCGCTGCCCGTGCCCGACACCGACCGGCCCGACGACATCGGCGCCATGGCCCGGGCGCTGGCCGTGTTCCAGGCCAACGCGGCCGAAACCGAACGCCTGCGCGCCGAAGCCGAACGCCTGGACCAGGAAGGCCGCGGGCAGCGCCGCCGGGAGCTGCTGGCCCTGGCCGATCAGGTGGAACAGCGCCTGCGCGACGCGGTGACCCGGGGAGGCGCGTCGCTGGCCCGCCTCAATCAGGCCGCCCAGGCCCTGGCCCGCGCGGCCGCCGAGGCCGACCAGGAAAGCGCGACCCTGGCCAGCGCCAGCGAGAAAGCCTCGGCCAACGTGGAAAGCGTTTCGGCGGCCGGGCAACAACTGGCCGCGTCGATCCAGGAGATCGCGCGCCAGGTCACCCAGTCCACGACCCTGGCCCAGGAAGCGGTGAGCGAGGCCCGCGAGACCAGCCAGACCGCCCAGGGTCTGACCGAGACCGCCGGACGCATCGGCGCGGTGCTGGGCCTGATCAACGCCATTGCCAGCCAGACCAACCTGCTCGCGCTGAACGCCACCATCGAGGCCTCGCGCGCGGGCGAGGCCGGCAAGGGGTTCCAGGTGGTGGCCCACGAGGTCAAGGACCTGGCCGGCCAGACCGCCAAGGCCACCGACGAAATCAAGGACCAGATCGAGGCCGTTCAAGGCGAAACCCACGCCATGGTGGCCGCGATCGACGCCATCGGGCACACCATCGACCGCCTGGCCTCGTTTTCCACCGCCATCGCCGGCGCGGTCGAGGAACAAGGCGCCGTCACCGCCGACATCGCCCGCAACGTGGACGCGGCCAGCCAGGGCGTGCGCGCGGTTTCGGGCGGCGTTTCAACCCTGGCCCAGACCGCCAGCGAAACCGGGCGCATGGCCGAATCCCTGTTCGCCGTGGCCGCCGAGCTGGCCGACGAGAACAAGATCCTGGAACGAGAACTCAACCGCTTCCTGGCCGAACTGCGCGCCGGATCATGAGCGGGGAGGCTTTTTTCGTGCCAAAATCGGACCCGTGGCATTGGAGACTGATCCGGGTCACGGCCCGCCGACTG
>NZ_BJZO01000085.1 GCF_007992075.1 Pararhodospirillum oryzae | reverse complement strand
TTGGTATCAGGTCTCGAAACCGCGCCCAAGGTCGCGCGTGCCGTGAGGGCCCGCATGGCCTTCGTGGCCCGGGAGAAAAGCCCCGCCCCTTGATCAGACGCCCTTCGCCGGCCGGGAGCGGCTTCCGGGGAGGGAGGGGCTTCCCGGATGCCTGGCGGCCCGGCCGCTCCCACGACCTTTCCCAGGCCTTTCCCAGGGCCTCCTGGAGGGGTGGTTGAAAGGCAAGGCGAAGGAATGTATACTTTTGGTCGGACGCGGGGAGCGCGAGGACCAGGAGGCCCCCGCCCTGACTTCGTTTCCGGGGCTCGCGCGTCTGGCCGGGCCCCGGCTCGAACCAGGGAAGTCTCTTCGCTTGTGCTGGAGGCAACGATGACGCAGTGCGAATGCATTCCCGGGTGCGCGTTCTTCAACGACAAGATGGCCGGCATGCCGGTGATGGCCGATCAGATGAAGCACCGCTACTGCACCGGTGAAAACGATAAATGCGCCCGCCACATGGTCGTTGCGAAGCTGGGGCGGGCGGCGGTGCCGTCGGATCTGTTCCCCAACCAGAGCGACCGGGCACTGGGCCTGATCGCCGCTTCTCACAAAGAGGGCGCCATGCGTTGAACCGGATCCGGGCACGGTACCCTGGCGTTCTGGTTTTACGTTCGACTGATCCGAAAAGCGGTTCCCACGATTCCGGGAGCCCCGCCGTTTCTTGAGGGGGGGTGTTTTGTTCCGGGTTAGCGGATCACGCGCTGAACGCTCAGTTCATAGAGACCACGCGGCTCGGTCAGCTCGGTGGAGACGGCAACGCCGCTGAGGTTGGCGAAGCCAAGATCAAGGGCGCTGCGAACCTCATCGATGGTGCGCATGTCCCAGATGTAGCTGGCGATGCCCTGGTCGCGGGCGAAGCGCGCGAAATCCAGCATCGCGCGGCCCCGGCTGGCCGCGTCGGCGCCGTGCCGGCTGATGTCGTTCAGGTCCAGCCCCAGCAGCCGCACCCCGTTCAAGCTGCCCTTGATGTGGTCGAACTGATCGGGAACCGCGCGCACCGCGACGAACCGCGACAGCCTCGACAAGGCGGCCACGATCTGGGGCAGGCGGTTGACCGGCAGGCTGTCGAGCAGCCCCACCAGCTCGAACGCCACCAGTTCCTGGCGGGCCTGCGAGAGCAGCTTGGAGATGATGGAGAACATCTCGTTGCGGGCCTGGCCGGTGAACGACTTGAAATGCAGGGGGATCAGGGTCACGGGCGCGTCGCGGTCGTCGTGGGAGGCTCGCAGGACGCGCAAGGCCTCCTCGATGACCTTCTTGTCCACCTCGATGCCCAGCGGGTCCAGATAGCCGCCGTTGAGCGTCCATTGCCCGGCGAACACCCCGTAGTCGGTGGTGCGGTAGGGCTGGATCTGATAGGCGAACACGATCTGGCTGGCCGGGTTCCACACCGGGCGATAGCGCACGTCCAGGCTTTCGTAAACCCGGGCCTGCGGGGTCAGCCCGCCGCCATCGCCGCGCCGGCGGAAGGTGCGCACCCCGATTTCCTCGGGCAGGCGCTCGTCAAGAATGTTGGTGATGTTCTCAAGGCTGGGGATGGTGCCTTGTTCCAGCAGCTCGGACAAGGTGACGACGGCCGCCTTGACCCCGAAGCTGTGCATGTTCTCGGCTTTTTCGCCCAGCAGGCGGCGACGGATCAAGGTGGCGATGGCCTGGACCTTGACGGCGGCCTCGTGCACCCCCAGACCCGACAGCAAAAGCAGATACGAATCATCCGACTGACGGAAGTAGTAATCACTTCCCGTCAGGTTTTTGCGGATGATGCTTTCGGTGATCATCATGGCCTTGTTCGACAACCGTTCCCAGTCGTCGCCAAAGGCCTGCTTCATCTCGTCCAGGCTGATGATATGGATCTTCGACACCGCCGAGTCGCCCCGGTCGGTGAGGTAGGCCTTGAGCATTTCGTCCAAGGCGGTGTGCGGGGCCGACACTTCGAGCGGCGTGGTGCGGCGGGGGCCGGGCGCGGGAGCCACCACGTCGGGGGCCGGGGCCAGGTATTCGGCGGCGCTGCGCAGCTTGGAGGCCAGCCAGTGCCCGAACCCCCCTCCCGACGAGCGCGCGCGGGCGCTGGCGGCACTTGCGCGCGTGCTGCTGGTCCGTGCGGCATTGTCCGCCTTGGCTGACTTGCCTGCCATGCCCATTCCTGATTGCTCGCCTGTTACGCTCGCGGTACCGCCCGAGGACGGCGCCGCCGGTTCGAAGGACGGGTCGGGGCGGAGGCCGCGCCCGTTATTGCTCCTTGCCTGCCAGGGGCGGGGAAAACGCCCGGATGGGGTCGGAGCCCCTTTCTTCCCCTTCTGCATAGCTCATGGCCGGGGTTGAGGAAAGCTCCTTGCGGCCCCGGGGCGGGCGCAAAGGGGTCACAGCCGGGGTTCGCGGGCAATCAAGGTCGCGAGATCGTCGGCGGCGGCCTGGATGATGCGCACCAGGCGCGCGATTTCGCCCCGGATGGCCATCCCGGCCCCGCCTTCCAGGTCGATGCGCAGGCGTCCGCACAACTGGTCACTTTCCACCATGCCCAGGGCGGCCAGTGTCCCCCTCAGGCCGTGAACCAGCTCGCTCACCTCGGTGAAGGCGCCCCGGTCGAGGGTTGGCGTCAGGGCGGTGGCGCGCTGACGCAAGGTTTCCTCGGCCGCGCGCAGGTAGGGGACGAACTCCACCCCCAGCGCGGCCCGCAACTGGGCGAGGGCGCCCGGGTCCACGGGTTCCAGCCGGCCCGGGCTTTCCAGCGTGGGCGGCGTTGTCTCGACGGGAGGGGGAGCGGCCCGCAACGGGCGGCCGGCCGCGACGTCGGCGAGCAGGGCACGCAGCCGGCGGGCGTTCAAGGGCTTGGCGAGATGGTCGTCCAGCCCGGCGTTCAAGAACCGCTCGCGGTCGCCGGGCAGGGCGTCGGCGGTGAGGGCCACGATCGGAACCTGGGCCACCGGGCGGTCGTCGGGGAAGCGCACGCTGGCCGGCAGGGCGCGGATGGTGCGGGTCGCTTCCAGCCCATCCATGACCGGCATCTGGATGTCCATCAAGACAAGGTCGAAGGGGCCGTCGGCGATCAGGCGGTCCACCGCCTCGCGTCCGTTGGGAACCAGCACCGCCGAATGCCCCTGACGCTCAACCACCGCCTGGGCCAGGATCTGGTTTTCGGGGATGTCCTCGGCGATCAGCACGCGCAAGGTCCGGTTCTGCGGGGGATCGCCGCCGGAGGGCACGGAGGGGGCGGGAAGCGGGCTCCGTGGGGCCGAGGTGTCGCCCAGCGGCCGCAGCGGCACCATGAGCGTGAAGGTACTGCCCACCCCGGGCGCGCTTTCCACCGTGATGTCGCCGCCCATCAGGCGGGCCAGGCGACGCGAGATCGCAAGGCCCAGGCCGGTGCCCCCGTGGCGCCGGGTGGTCGAGCCGTCAAGCTGCTGGAAGGGCACGAACAGGTCGCCCAGGCGCTCGGCGGGAATGCCAATGCCGGTATCGATCACCGAGCAGCGCAGCCAGGGACAGCCGCCGGTGTCGGGGCCGGGCTCCAGGCGCACCCGCACCTCGCCCCGGTCGGTGAACTTGATGGCGTTGCCCACCAGGTTGGAGAGGATCTGGCGCAGGCGGGCGGCGTCGCCGCTGTAGCGGGACGGCAAGGCGGGATCCACGCTCAGCGACAAGGGCAGCCCCTTGGCGCTGGCGGCCACGCCGCACAGGCTGATCACCGAGCGCGCCTCGCTGTCCAGCTCGAAGGGCTGGTCTTGCAAGACCAGGCGCCCGGATTCCAGGCGGCTGACGTCGAGAATATCGTTGACCAGGGCCAGCAGGTGCTCGCCCGAGCGCTGGATGGCGCGGGCGTACTCGGCTTCCTCGGGCTTCAAGGCGCCATCCAGCAAAAGGCCGGTCATGCCGATGACGGCATTGAGGGGGGTTCGGATTTCGTGGCTGACGGTGGCCAGGAACTCGGCCTTGGCCCGCGCGGCCGCCCGCGCCGCGTCGCGGGCCACCACCAGTTCCTCGCGGTTGGTGATCAGCTCTTCATTGGCGCGGCCCAGGCGCTGGCCCATGGCCACGACCTCGGCGCCGGTTTCCCGCAGCTCGCGCAAGGGAAGGGGGGGGATGTCCTGGTAGTACAGTCCCTGCGCGATGCGCCGGATCGTGCCGTTGAGCGCGGCCAGGGGGCCGGAGAGGTCATGGGCCATGGACCGCGTGCGTGTGTACAAAAAGCCCAGGAACAGAAGGTAAAACAACACAAGCCCGGCCGCCATCAGGTAGCCCACCCGGGTAAAGGTCCGGTCGAGGCCGACCATTTCCTGGAACACGGCGTCCTGGTCCGCGACCAGGACATAGGTCCATCCGTTGCCCTCGACCCGCGACCAGGCCAGCAGACGCGGATGGCCGTTGAGGTCCAGGGTCATCGTGCCCTGGGTCTCACGGCGCAGGGCCTCGACCAGGGCCGGCGGGTCGTTGCGGGTGAACAGATTGTAGGCGGGATCGCGGAAGGTATCGGCTTCCACCGCGCCTTCATACGACGCTTCGCGCAAGGGGCGGACCTGCCAGTCGGATACGCCCCGTTCGGGCATGGCCAGCAAGGCACCGTTGCGGTCAAGGAGAAGGCCGTAGGCGCCGAACGGCAAGGGAGTGTCTAAAACCCGCTCGATGAAGGTGCCCACGGTGATGTCGACTCCGGCCACCGCCTCCAGGCGTTCGCCATCGTAAACCGGCGCAACCGCCGAGGCCATCCAGCCCCGGCCGGCGGGATCCAGATAAACGTCGGTCCACACCACCGCGCGCGACGGGTTATGGGCACGGTCAGCCTCGTAATAAAAATTGTACTCTGGAATAGCCATGCCGGGGGAAAAATGCTTCAGGACATCAATCGAGGGATGAATAAGGTTCATGGAATCCCAGGTGTTGATGTAAATCTGATCAACCATGGGGTCGGAAGCGCGGATGTCCTGCATTAAAGGCGTCAGGGCACTTGCGCACACCGCCTTGTCAATTTGTTCCTCGTGAATGGGAACAGCGCCGGAATAAAACAGGGCATTGTCGTGGGGGCCGGGCGTGGTGGTGTAAAGCGCGCCTTGCGGGCTGAAGGCAAGGCGGGCGCGTTCGGCCGGGTTGGGGGGGCAGCCCCGGACGAGCACGGGCCCGGCCTGGGCCGCGAACAGGCGGGTCAAGGTGGTGATGGTCGCCAGGCGTTGGCTCAGCCGGCCGGCCTCGTGGTGGGCCAGGGTCGAGACTTCGCTGGTCACGGCCTGCTTGTAGTGGGCGAGGGTGCGGGACGTGCCGACTTCGTGCGAAACGACGTAAATTCCCAGGAAAACCAGCTCGATGAAAATAAGGGGAATGAGCGCGACGCGCAAATAACTGCGCCAGAGCCACGAAAAAACCGACACCGTGGAGGCAGAAGAAGGGGAACCCGAGGAGGCGCGAGCGGCGGAGGCAGTGCTGGCGGCCTTGTCGTCGGTCATCGTTTCGAGCCCTGGTTCACGTTGGAAGGTCGGGGGCGATTCTCGCGACTGTGACGTGGAAACACCCTCATCCAGGGCAGTCGTGCATACCGCCCTGGCCACCCCTGTCCGTGGTTTTCGTCGCGCCCCCTCATGCAAAAAGCGTGCAATAACGCGGATGTTGGCGCCTTGCTTTCCGGACGGGCCTCGGGCCTTATGGAAGACAACGAGGCGGCGTCTTGGGGCGGCAGGACATGAACGACGGCTCTTGTTCCAATTACACAGCCATTCTCAACGCATTATCCGTGCCAGTCTGGATTTTCGACCTGGCGTCCCGGCGGATTGCGTGGGCCAACGGCGCGGCGCTCGCGCTGTGGAAGGCCGATTCCGTGGAAGGATTGCGCCAACGCGACATGGCCCCGACGTCGCCCGGGGCCCGCCAGCGTCTGGAGCAATACGCGGCTATTTTTGCAAAAGGCAATGCAGTCTGCGAAGACTGGACCTTGTATCCTCATGACGAGCCCATCGCCGTGCGCTGCCGCTGCTCCGGCCTGGCGTGGGACGGTCGCCCGGCCATGCTGGTCGAGGTCGATCCCGTCGGAGGGCGGGGCGAGCCGGGGGAATCCCACGACGCCGCCCAGCGGGCCATCGAAACCTTGCGCGAAATTCCGGTGACCGTGGTCTTGCTGCTGGCCGACGGAACCATGGTGTCGCAAAACCTGGCGGCCGACCTGTGCTACGGGGCCCTGGATCAAGGCACCATGCCCGAGGGACGGCTGATGGATCGCTTCGTCGAGCGTCGCGCGGTCGAGGATCTGTTGGAAACGGCCTTGCGCGAGGGCGAGGCCGCGCCCCGGGTGATGGCGGTCAACACGCTGCATGGGGTGGCGTGGCATGAAATCGGCGCGCGGCGCCTGCGCGATCCGGCGACCGCCGCCCCGGCCGTGCTGGTCCACGGCCTGGATGTCACCGAACGGCGCGTTCAGGAAGAAACGTTGCGTGAAGCCGAAATCCGGTTGCGCCGCTCGGCCCACGACCTTGCCGAGGCCCGCGACGTCGCCGAGCGGGCCAACGCCGCCAAATCGGAGTTCCTGGCCATGATGAGCCATGAAATCCGCACCCCCATGAACGGCATCCTGGGGCTGACCGACCAGCTCCTGGAAGGGAACCTGGGGGCGGCCGAGGCCGGGCGCTTGCAGGCCATCCGGGACTCGGCCGAATCCCTGCTCACCTTGCTGAACGATGCCCTTGATTTCTCGCGCCTGGAAGCGGGGCGCCTGACCTTGGACGTGCAGCCCCTGGCCCTGGCTCCCCTGCTGACCCGGACCCTTGACCCCTTCCGCCCCGAGGCCGTCCGCAAGGGGGTGGCGCTGGGCGTGACCCTGGCGCCGGATCTGCCGGCGGTGGTCGAGGGCGATGGCGCCCGCTTGCGTCAGATCTTGCTGAACCTGGTGGGCAACGCCCTGAAATTCACCGCGAAGGGCACGGTTTCGGTGTGGGCCGGGCGCGGGACGGGCGCCGACACCATCGTGTTTCGGGTGCAAGACACGGGGATAGGCATCGCGCCCGAGGCCTTGCCGCGCCTGTTCCACCGTTTTTCCCAGGCCGATCCGTCGATCAGCCGGCAGTTCGGGGGCTCGGGACTGGGGTTGTCGATCTGCCGCCGTCTGGCCGAGATGATGAACGGGACCATTCAGGCCGCGAGCGTGCCCGGCCGGGGTTCGGTTTTCACGGTATCGGTCCGTCTTCCCGAGGTGGGCATGTCCACTCCGGCCGGGATTGCCTCCGCTCCCGGGGGCACCTTGTCCGTGCCGCGCCGGCCCGATGGCGCGCCCCTTCATGTCCTGGTCGCCGAGGACAACGACATTAACCGAAGCGTGCTGGAAGGCTTCCTGGTTCCGCACGGGATCCGGGTGGATCATGCGAGCGATGGCCAGGAGGCCCTCGAACGCGCCGCCGCGACCCGCTACGACGTGATCTTGATGGACATGCACATGCCGGGGCTCGATGGTCCCGACGCCACGCGGGCGTTGCGCGAAGGCGTCGGCCCCTCGGCGCGGGTGCCGGTGATCGCGGTCACCGCCAGCGCCTATGAAGAAGACCGGGCCCGCTGCCTGGCCGCCGGCATGAACGCCTTCGTCACCAAGCCCGTGCGTCGCGACGCCTTGTACCAGGCCCTGGTCGCGGTGCTGGAGCCGGCCGGGCCCTCCGCCGCCGGCCAGCCCGGGACCCCGGCCCCGGAGGAGGCGACGCCCGGCATGACGCCCGGACCCGGCCCCGGACCCGCGGTCCCCCAGGCGTCCCCCCTCCTTGACGGCCCGCGCCTGGAGGAAATGGCCGGGGACCTGGGCCCCGAGGTGGTGCTTTCCCTGGTGGAAGCCTTTCGCCAGGCCGCGCCCACGCGTGTCCGGCGTCTGGTCGAGGTCGTGAGCCAGGGCGATGGGGCCAAGGTGGCGGCCGAGGCGCATGGCCTCAAGGGGGTCGCGGCGAACCTGGGCTGCACCCGTCTCAAGGACCTGGCCGCCGCCTTGGATCAGGCGGGCCGCGCCGGCGACCTGGCCGCCGCGCGTGATCTGGTCCAGGGGCTCCCCGACCTCCTGACCCAAAGCCTGGAGGCCCTGGCCGAACGCTTCGCGCCGGAGTAATCCCCGGTTGTCGCCGCCGCCGGGGGTGCTATTGTAGCCCGGTTTCATGGCCCACGCCCAAAGGCCCCACACCTGAAGGGAATCCTCCATGCTGTTCGCCTTGTATTGTCTGGACAAGCCTGATCACGGCGCCGTGCGTCAGGCGAACCGGCCCGCCCATCTGACGTATGCCCGGGAATGGGAACCCAAGATGCTGTTCGGGGGGCCGTTGCTCGATGCCAGCGGCGAATCCATGATTGGCAGCCTGATGGTGTTCGACGTGGCCGACCGCGCCGAGGTCGAGGCCTTTTCCGCCGGCGACCCCTACACGAAGGCCGGGCTGTTCGAAAGCGTCACCATTTCCCCCTACCGCCTGCTGCTGGGCCCTCACGCCAGGATCTGAGTGTCACATTCCGCGCCGACGCCCCCGGAAAGGCAGCGACGCGGGATTGAACTCTTGTTTTATCGTATTCCCGAACCGTAATATGCATATCCGTTTGCGGGAGAGGGACAAGGGGCGGCGCGTCGTCTTTTGAACCAGGGGGGATCCATGGCCTACTGGCTGTTGAAATCGGAACCGGGAACGTGGTCGTGGGCCGATCAGGTGGCCCGGGGCACCGAGCCCTGGGACGGTGTGCGCAACGCCCAGGCCCAGGCCAACCTGCGCGCCATGGCGGTGGGAGACCTGGCCTTCTTCTATCACTCGGTCAGCGAAAAGCGCATCCGGGGGGTGGTGGAGATCGTGGGGGCCTTTCGGCCCGATCCCACCGACGCGACCGGCCGGCATGGCCTGGTCGACGTGAAAGCCCTTTATCCCCTGCCCACCCCGGTTTCGCTGGCCACCATCAAGGCCGACCCGCGCCTGGCCCACCTGGCCCTGGTGCGTCAGGCGCGGTTGTCGGTGCAGCCGGTGGATGCCGAGGCCTGGGCCTTGATCCTGAGCTTGGGAGGAGCCTGAGGAGCCGGCGGTGCCCGGGGCGCTCGGGGAGGATGCGCCTCGCGGTATTCCGGCCCGTGGGAAGGGTTGTCTTTCCCGGCGGGCCCCGCCACAGTCACGCCTTCGTTTCCCGCCTGTCGGAACCGACGGGCCATTTTTAAAAACCGTGAACACGTTGGGAGAGTTGCATGTCTGAGATCGAGATTTTTCCGGTGCCCGAGGCCGTGGCCAAAAGCGCGCTGGTGGACGACGCGCGCTATCAGGAAATGTACAAGGCCTCCATCGACGATCCCGAGGCGTTCTGGGGCGAGCATGGCAAGCGGATCGACTGGATCAAGCCGTTTACCACGGTCAAGGATGTTTCCTTCGATCCGCACGACGTTCATATCCGCTGGTTTCCCGACGGCACCTTGAATGTTGCCGCCAACTGCCTGGACCGTCACCTGGCCACCCGGGGCGACCAGACGGCCATCCTTTGGGAAGGCGACGACCCGGCCGAATCCGCCGCCATCACCTACCGAGACCTCCATGAAAGGGTCGGCCGCCTGGGCAACGCCCTGCGCGCCCTGGGCGTGGCCAAGGGCGACCGGGTGTGCATCTACATGCCGATGATCCCCGAGGCGGCCGTGGCCATGCTGGCGTGCGCGCGCATTGGCGCCATTCACTCGATCGTGTTCGGCGGGTTCTCGCCCGACAGCCTCGCGAACCGCATCCAGGATTCCGAATGCTCGGTGGTCATCACCGCCGACGAGGGCCTGCGCGGCGGGCGTCGCGTGCCCTTGAAGGCCAACGTCGACAAGGCCCTGGCCGACTGCCCGACCGTGCGTTCGGTGGTGGTGGTCAAGCGCACCGGCGGGGACGTGGCCATGACCGAAGGCCGCGATGTCTGGTACGAGGACATCACCGCCTCGCAGCCGGCCGAGTGCACGCCCGAGGAAGTGAGCGCCGAGGATCCCCTGTTCATTTTGTATACCTCGGGATCGACCGGCAAGCCCAAGGGCGTGCTGCATACCTCGGGCGGCTACCTTGTCTATGCCGCGATGACCCATCAATACGTGTTCGATTATCGCGACGGCGAAGTGTACTGGTGCACGGCCGATGTGGGTTGGGTGACGGGCCACAGCTACATTGTGTACGGGCCGCTGGCCAACGGCGCCATTACCTTGATGTTCGAGGGCATCCCCAGCTATCCCTCGGCGTCGCGCTTCTGGCAGGTGGTTGAAAAGCACAAGGTCAACATTTTCTACACCGCGCCGACCGCGATCCGCGCCTTGATGCGCGAGGGCGAGGAGCCGGTGACGTCGTGCGACCGCTCGTCCTTGCGCATCCTGGGATCGGTGGGCGAGCCGATCAATCCCGAGGCGTGGCTGTGGTATCACCGCGTGGTCGGCGAGGAGCGCTGCCCGATCGTGGACACCTGGTGGCAGACCGAGACCGGCGGCATCCTGATCACCCCGCTGCCCGGAGCCACCGCGCTCAAGCCCGGCTCGGCGACGCGGCCGTTCTTTGGCGTGCTGCCGGTGCTGGTGGATGGCGAAGGCACCGAGCTGGCCGGCGCCACCGAGGGCAACTTGTGCCTCGCCACCTCGTGGCCCGGGCAGGCGCGCACCGTGTACGGCGACCACGAACGCTTCGTGCAGACCTATTTCACCACCTACAAGGGCTATTACTTCACCGGTGACGGCTGCCGCCGCGACGAGGATGGCTACTACTGGATCACCGGGCGCGTGGACGACGTGATCAATGTGTCCGGGCACCGCATGGGCACGGCCGAAATCGAATCGGCCCTGGTCGCGCATCCCAAGGTCGCCGAAGCGGCGGTGGTGGGCTACCCGCACGACATCAAGGGCCAGGGCATCTATGCCTATGTCACCTTGGTGGCCGGCGAGCGCGAAAGCGAGGACCTGCGCAAGGAACTGGTCGGCTGGGTGCGCAAGGAAATCGGTCCCATCGCCAGCCCGGATGTCATCCAGTGGGCCCCGGGCCTGCCCAAGACCCGCTCGGGCAAGATCATGCGCCGCATCTTGCGCAAGATCGCCGAAAACGAAGTGGGCTCGCTGGGCGATACCTCGACCCTGGCCGACCCCAGCGTGGTCGACGATCTGATCGCCAATCGCAAGTCGTAGGGCTTGCGCCGGCCGGCCCCGGGAGACGGGGTCGTCTTTTCAGGGTCGGGGAGGCGGGGATTTTCCCCGCCTCTTTTTTTTTGTGCCGTTTTCGCGCATGGTCCCAGACGGCACGGGAGCATCCGGAGCGTATCCTTTCGTCGCTTCCTTTCGTCGCTCTTGCCCGGGCCGCGTTGTTCTCCCTCTCCCATGAATGGACCGTCCGTCATGACCGTTCTCGTCACCGGCACCGCTGGTTTCATCGGTAACCATGTCGCCTTGCGCCTGCTGGAGGCCGGTCATCAGGTCGTGGGGATCGACTGCCTGACCCCCTATTACGATGTGCGCCTGAAAACCGCCCGTCTCGCGCGCCTGACCGCTTTTCCCGGCTTTCGCGAGGAGCGCATTGACCTGGCCGACTTCGAGGAGGTCGCGCGCGTTTTCGAGGTCTACCGGCCGCGCCGGGTCGTGCACCTGGCCGCCCAGGCCGGGGTGCGCTACAGCCTCGAAAACCCCCGCGCCTACGTGGATTCCAATCTGATCGGCACGTTCACCGTGCTGGAGGGCTGCCGTTCGGTCGGGGTGGAGCATCTGGTGTTCGCGTCCACCAGCTCGGTGTACGGGGCCAACCGCGAGCAGCCGTTCAGCGAGCATCACCCGGCCGACCATCCCCTGACCTTCTATGCCGCGACCAAGCGGGCCAACGAGATGATGGCCCACTCCTATGCCCACATGTTCAAGCTGCCCTCCACCGGCCTGCGGTTCTTCACCGTGTACGGGCCTTGGGGGCGGCCCGACATGGCCTTGTTCCTGTTCACCCAGGCCATCTTGAAGGGCGAGCCGATCAAGGTGTTCAATCACGGCGACATGGTGCGCGATTTCACCTATATCGATGACATCGTTTCCGGAATCCTGCACGTTCTCGACACGCCGCCTTTGCCCGTGACCTCGCTGGCGCCGCTGCCCGATCCGGCCACCAGCCCGGTGGCGCCGTTTCGGGTGTACAACATCGGCAACAGCCGGCCGGTGACCTTGCTGCGCTACATCGACCTGGTGGAGGAAGCCCTGGGCATGACCGCGCGCAAGATCATGCTGCCCATGCAACTGGGCGACGTGCCCGGCACCTGGGCCGATGTCTCGGATCTGCACGCCGACACCGGCTACCAGCCCGAAACCCCGGTCGAGGAAGGGGTGCGCCGCTTCGTGGAGTGGTACCGCTCGTACTACAACGTTTAAGGAAACGCGTCCCCGAGGGCCGCCATTCCTGTTCGGCCTTCACGCCGGTCCCTTACCGCCCGGGGCGGCGGCCCTCGATCATCCAGCGGTACAAAACCACGTTCAGGCTGACCACCAGCACGCCCGACACCAGGGTGTCGGAAAAGAAGTGCGCGCCCACGCTCATGCGCGACAGCCCGACCAGGGCACCGAACACAAGCGCGCCGGCCACGGCCCAGGGGCGCCAGGGCCCGGAAACCAGCAAGGCCAGCGCCGTGGTCCAAAAGCCCAGGGCCGCGTGACCCGAGGGAAACGAACAGTTCGAGTCGCAGTGATTGCTGGCCAGCAGCACGGGGGTAAACACCGCGTCGCCGCCAAAGGCGATCAGGTCGCGCGGGCGGGCCCGGCCCCAGTGCTCCTTGAACACCAGGTTGACCAGCACTCCCGGCCCGACGAGCAGGCTGGTCACCAGATAGGCGAGCGGCCGGGCCAGGCGCCCCGTGCCTTCCAGGGCCAGCACCCGCCCGGCCACCAGCACCAGGGCCATGTAGAGCAAGGTCCCGTAGACCAGCAAGGGCACGCCCTTGATGACAAAGCGGGCGAGCGGATCCCCCGAGGGCACGAAGCCCCCCCGCCCGGGATCGAAGAACAGGGCGGCCAGACCCAGATCGATCCCCGGCACGGCCGCGAGCACGAACAGCACCCCGGCCAGCAGGCGCCAGGGATGGCGTCGGGGCCAGGAGTGGGGGCCAAGGGCGCGCGCGAGCCAGGACCAGGGGCGGGAAGAACACTCGGGCCGGAACACGGGACGCATCGGAAATCCTGGAAAACGGCGCGCACGGCGCGCCAGGGGAAAGACGAGGGGAAAAGGCTAGGAGGAAGGGCTGGGGGAAAGGAACGCGTGGAGTCTGAGCCAGCGGCCCGGCCCGGTTTCCAGGTACAGGAAGCCGGCGGGCCGGCACGCGGGGCACCGGGCCCGGGCGGCGGCGTCGTCCGCGCGGGTGATCCACACGGTACCCGGCGGCGGCGGGCTTTCCGGGTCCGGCACGGCAACCGGGGAGGCCAGGCGCCACTGGGCTTCCAGCCCGTGGCCCAGCGCGGGGTCGTCGAACGCGAAGCCCAAGGCGGGATAGCGCGCGATCAGCGTCTGGCCCCAGGGGAGGGTCTGGGCGAGGCCCCGCCCGGGTCCCCAGGGATCCAGGGCCCGGGGCAAGGCAAGCCCCAGGGGGCGCGACACGGTGTCGGCGCGCCAGATCAGGGCGGTGGCCGCAAGGTGCAGGCCAAGGCTGGCAGCCAGCACGGCCCGGGCCCAGGCCGGACGCGCGAGCCACGCGGTCCCCAGGATCGAGGCGGTGACGGCGGCGAGGGCCGCCCCGTCGCCCGGGGCTACGGGGATGCCGGCAAGGGCGGCAAGCGGAGGCAAGGCCAGGCCAGGCAGGCTGAAGGCGACAAGAAAACGGGTGCGGAAGCCCTGGCGGCCCCTGGGGTCGCCGGGCTCGACACTCCGGCTCGCGCCGCCGGGATGGCTGCCGGCCCAGGCCAGGACAAACGCCAGCAGCGGTCCCAGCAAAAGGGCCCCCAACGCCAAGGTCGCGCCCGCCCCGGCCAGACCGGGCGCGGGAAAGGGGGGGAACGGCACGGCGCCGGGGAGCCCGGGCACGGCAAGGACAAGCGCGATCCCCAGGGCCAGCCATGGCGCCGGGCGCCGGCCCAGCCCCCGGGTCTCGGGCGACAGCAGGGCGTAGAAAATCAAGGAGGGCACGAACAGGGCCATCGACGGGCTGCACAGGAAGCCAAGCCCGCTGATCAGGCCCACCGCCAGCCACCACCCGGCCAGGCCGGTGCGCAGGGCGTTGAGCACGGCGTGCAAGGCGCAGACCCAGGCCACGCCCCCCAGCGCGAGCGGGCCGGAAAGCGCGCCGGTCAGGGTCACGGCCGGAACGGTGAGAAAAACAGCGCACGCCCCCAGCGCAACACGGCCGTCGTAGAGCCGGCGCGCCAGGGCCCAGATCCCGGCGGCGGCAATGACCTGGGCCAGCAGGGCCAGGCCGCGCAAGGCATGGGCCGGATCCGGGGAAACCAGCCGGGCCAGGGCCGCGAGCTGGGCGGCCAGGGGGGGCACGTCGGCTCCGGGCGCGAAGGGGGAGGGGGCGGCGCGCCACAGCGCGGCCTCGGTGGGGGACAGGTCGGCGGAAGCGTGCGCCATCAGCGCGAGGCGCGCGGCCACCAGGAGTCCGGTCAGGGCAACGGCCCCCCACCCCCAGGCGCGCGAGGCGGGGGCGCTCATCCGTCCTCCAGGTGGAACAGCATCGCGAGCGCGATGAACAAGGTCATGAGCGCGGGAGCCCAGGCGGCCAGCGCGATGGGCAGGGTTTCCGAAAGGCCCAGGGTATAGGTGACCTTCGAAAAGAAGAACACGGAGAAGCCGGCGGCCAGGGCGCCGACGATCCGCAGCATCCAGTTCACCGAGCGCTGGCTGGGCTTGAGCGAGAACACGGCGCCCATCAGCACCATGGCGACCAGAAGCAGCGGCGAGGCCAGCAGGGCCTGGAAATGCAGGCGGTGGGCGTGGGCCGAGAACCCGGCGGCCTCGAAAAAGGCGATGAAATCAGGAAGATCCCAGAACGAAACGGTTTCCGGGTCGGAAAAGCTGTCGCGAATCCGTGGCAAGGTCAGGTTGGAGGGAATCGACAGGCTGTCTTCCCGGGCCAGGGGTTCGCCCGGCTGGGCGATGACCACGTGGCTCAGGATCAAGGTATCGTCGCCCAGGCCGCCTTTCTCGGCGTCCAGACGCTGGCGGAAGCGTCCGTCGGCGCCGAACTGGAAGACGGTGACTCCGTCCAGGGTCAGCGCGTGCTCGATCTGGCGCACGCCCCGGGCATGCAAGACAACCTGCCCGTCGGGGTGGGTCTCGCGCAGCCACAAGCCGCCGTCGTTGAAGGAAACGGGGACATCGACGCCCGCGTCCATCGAGGCGTCCATGCGCTCGTACCCGGCGTACAAGGTCGCGGCCAGGGGGTTGAGGGCCACGACGTTCAAAAGTCCAAGGCCCAGCACCACCCCGAGGATCGGGGTGAGGAACTGCCACACCGACAGCCCGGCGGCGCGGATGACCACCAGCTCGCTGCCGCGCGCGAGCCGCCAGAACACGATGACGGCGCCCCCCATGAACATGAAGGGCAAGGCGGTGTGCACGCCCATGGGCAGGCGGTGCAGGGCCATCATCAAGACATCGTCGATTTCAACCGTGCGCGACCCGGCCCGGCGCGACAGCTCGATGACATCGAACAGAAGCAAGAGGGCCGAAACCACCAGGACGGTGCCCAGCAGGGCCTTGAGGTAGGTCCGGGCCACGTAGGCGGTGAGGGTGAACGCGATCGGGAAAGGCAGGAAGCGCATCGGTGCCGTTGATCCGTTTGCCGGGCGGCGCGTCGTTCCACGCCCTGGGGGGTCCTCCGGCGTCCCGAGGGCACCGGAGCGCTGGGGGGCTCCCTTCTGGATCCCCTGCTCGCGGGGCGGGTTTCCAAGGGTGCCGGCATGGATCGGCCGGCACCCTTGGAAACCCCCGATCGTGTACACCGTCCCGCCCCCCGGGAGCAAGTCGCGGCGGGGGGGACCAGGGCAATCGCCATGTGGACGGCCCTCCCGAATGTGGCGTTTCTCAACCACGACCACACTATGG
>NZ_BJZO01000084.1 GCF_007992075.1 Pararhodospirillum oryzae | reverse complement strand
CTCGATTGCCTTGCACGGCCGTCGGACGGGGGCGGGGACGAAGAAGGGGAAGGCGTCGCCCCATCGGGCCGGCTTCACGCCACAGAAGATGGAGCAAACCAAAGGAAACCGGGGGCAAGGGGAACCGGCCGGCGGGGCCGCGATGTTCCGGTCGCGTCGTCTGGACGGCGGGGCTCCGTGGACTCGGAGGTCACGCGCGACGGCCCGGGGTCCATCCGCTTCGGATGGACCCTGAAACCCTTTGGCTGAGATTGTCCTTTCGGGAAAGGCGGGGGTTCCTTTTCCCTGGCGAACGCTGAAGCCCCCCGGCCGGAGGGCCTTGCGCCCGCCCTACGCGGCCACCGCCACGCCTTCGGCCTTGGCCACGATTTCCACCAGGTCGGCCATGATCGCGGTGATATCGTAGTCCTTGGGCGTGTAGACCCGGCTTACCCCGGCTTCGATCAGCAGCCGCTCGTCCTCCGGCGGGATGATGCCGCCGACGATCACCGGCACGTGCTCCAGGTCCAGGGCGCGCAGGCGCTGCAAGATGTCGGTGACCAACGGCACGTGCGAGCCCGACAGAATCGACAGCCCGATCAGGTGCACGCTTTCCTCCAGCGCCGCGTTCACGATCTGGGCCGGAGTCAGGCGGATGCCTTCGTACACCACCTCCATGCCAGCGTCGCGCGCGCGCACCGCGATCTGCTCCGCCCCGTTGGAATGCCCGTCCAGCCCCGGCTTGCCGACCAGGATCTTGACCCGCCGCCCCAGGCTTTCCGACACCGCGTTGACCCGCGCGCGCACGTCTTCCAGGCGACCGCGCGCCGCTTGCGGGCGGGCGTTGGGGCTCACCCCGGTGGGCGCCCGGTATTCCCCGAACACGTCGCGCAGGGTTCCGGCCCATTCCCCGGTCGTGACGCCGGCGTGGGCGCAGGCAATGGTGGGTTCCATGATGTTGATCCCCTCGGCCGCCGCCCGGCGCAGGCCGGCCAGTGCCTGCTCCACCGCCGCCCCGTCGCGGGCGTCGCGCCACGCCTTCAGGGCCGCGATCTGCTCGCGCTCCACCGACGGGTCCACGCTGAGGATGGCGCCGTCGCCGGCGGTCAGCGGGCTGGGCGCGCCATCGGTGAAGCGGTTCACGCCGACCACGGTCTGCTCGCCGCCCTCGATTCCCTCCAGGCGCGTTGTGTTCGACTCGACCAGGCGACGCTTCATGTAGCCCGACTCGACGGCGGCGATCGCGCCGCCCAGGGCTTCGATATGCGCAAGCTCGGCCCGCGCCGCCGCCTTCAGCGCCTCGACCTTGGCTTCGACCACCGGCGAGCCGTCGAACAGGTCCCCGTATTCCAGAAGATCGGTTTCGTAGGCCACGATCTGCTGCAACCGCAGCGACCATTGCTGATCCCACGGGCGCGGCAGGCCCAGGGCCTCGTTCCAGGCCGGCAACTGCACCGCCCGGGCCCGCGCCTTTTTCGACAGCACCACCGCCAGCATTTCCAGCAAGATGCGGTAGACGTTGTTTTCGGGCTGCTGCTCGGTCAGGCCCAGGGAATTGACCTGCACCCCGTAGCGGAAGCGGCGGTACTGCTCCTCTTCCACCCCGTAGCGTTCGCGGCAGATTTCATCCCACAGTTCGGTGAACGCGCGCATCTTGCACAGCTCGGTCACGAAGCGGATGCCCGCGTTCACGAAAAAGCTGATGCGTCCCACCACCTTGGGGAACTCGTCGGCCGGCACCTGCCCCCCGGCCCGCACCGCGTCCAGCACCGTGATCGCCGTCGCCAGGGCGTAGGCCAGTTCCTGCTCGGGCGTCGCGCCCGCTTCTTGCAGGTGATAGGAACACACGTTGGTCGGGTTCCATTTTGGCACTTCTCGCACCGTGAACGCGATCACGTCGTTGATCAGGCGCACGCTGGGCTGGGGCGGGAAGATGTAGGTGCCCCGGCTCAGGTACTCCTTGATCAGGTCGTTTTGCACCGTGCCTTGGAGCGCCGCCCGCTGGGCGCCCTGGCGTTCGGCCGTGGCGATGTAAAGGGCCAGCAGCCACGGCGCCGGCGCGTTGATGGTCATCGAGGTGTTCATCTTCTCCAGCGGAATGCCGTCGAAGAGGGTCATCATGTCGCCCAGATGCCCGATCGGCACCCCCACCTTGCCCACCTCGCCCGTGGCCAGCACGTGATCGGCGTCGTAGCCCGTTTGCGTGGGCAGGTCGAAGGCCACCGACAAACCGGTCTGCCCGCGCGCAAGATTCGTACGATAGAGCGCATTGGAGGCGCGGGCCGACGAATGGCCCGAATAGGTACGGAAAAGCCAGGGCTTGTCTCGCGGGGGCAGGGCAGCCGCGGCGGCGGGAACGGGCCGGTCGGTCATCGATCTCTCCTTACAAGCGGGCGACGCCCCGATTCAAAGCGGTCCTCGGGGGCGGGATCGCGCAACGAAATTACCCCTCATATTAACCATGCGCAAGAAACTATCATTTTGTGCATTGCAGTGAAAGACAGCATTCGCTATTCCTCGCAAAGGCGGACAACGCTCGGACCGGACGGCGGTCCCCAGGAGGCCGGTCCTCCGGCCCCCGTCCCCACGACGAACAGGGAGAAGAGCATCATGGCAGAGGCGCTGGCGGTGGTTTCGGGGCAACCGGTCAAGGACTTGTACGAAGTGGGCGAGATTCCGCCCCTGGGCCACGTTCCCCGGCAGATGTACGCCTGGGTCATCCGGCGCGAACGCCACGGCGAACCCGAGCAGTCGTTCCAAGTCGAGGTCGTGGACACGCCCACCCTCGACAGCCACGACGTGCTGGTCATGGTCATGGCGGCGGGCGTCAACTACAACGGCATCTGGGCCGGCCTTGGCCTGCCGGTGAGCCCGTTCGATCACCACAAGGCGCCCTATCACATCGCCGGATCCGACGCCGCCGGCATCGTGTGGGCGGTGGGCTCGAAGGTGAAGCGCTGGAAGGTGGGCGACGAAGTCGTGGTTCACTGCAACCAGGACGACGGCGACGACGAGGAATGCAATGGCGGCGACCCCATGTTCTCGCCCAGCCAGCGCATCTGGGGCTACGAGACTCCCGACGGATCGTTCTGCCAGTTCACCCGCGTGCAGGCCCGCCAGATCATGGCCCGGCCGCGTCATCTGACCTGGGAAGAAAGTGCTTGCTACACCCTGGTGCTGGCCACCGCCTACCGCATGCTGTTTGGCCACCGGCCGCACGTGCTGCGTCCCGGGCACAATGTGCTGGTGTGGGGGGCCTCGGGCGGGCTGGGCTCGATGGCGGTGCAGCTGTGCGCGACCGCCGGCGCCAACGCCATTGGCGTGATCTCCGACGAGACCAAGCACGATTTCGTGATGAGCCTGGGCGCGAAGGGCGTGCTCAACCGCAAGGACTTCAATTGCTGGGGCCAGTTGCCCAAGGTCAACGGCGAGGGCTTCTCCGACTACATGAAGGAAGTGCGCAAGTTCGGCAAGGCGATCTGGGACATCACCGGCAAGGGCACCGACGTTGACTTCGTGTTCGAGCATCCGGGCGAGCAGACCTTCCCGGTGTCGTGCAACGTGGTCAAGCGCGGCGGCATGGTGGTGTTTTGCGCCGGCACCACCGGCTTCAACCTGACCTTCGACGCCCGCTTCGTGTGGATGCGTCAGAAGCGCATCCAGGGCAGCCACTTCGCCAACCTGTTGCAGGCGAGCCAGGCCAACCAGCTGGTCATCGAACGGCGCATCGACCCGTGCATGAGCGAGGTCTTCCCGTGGGAGGAAATCCCGCGCGCCCACACCAAGATGCTGCGCAACGAGCACAAGCCCGGGAACATGGCCGTGCTGGTGCAAGCCAAGCGGCCGGGCCGGCGCACCGTCGAGGAATGCCTGCACGGCTAACGTCTTGGGGGGGCGCGCGCGTCCCCCCCCGCCCTTTATCTTTTTCCGCCGGGAGCTCCTTTCCCGGATTCTCCAGTCACGGGAGCCGCGAATCTTGATGAGCGCCGCCGCCAAGACCGAACCCGCCACGAAGGCCGACCTGATCCTGCCCGATCTTCTCTATACCTGCGAGCGGGCGTATCAGACCGCCAACCAGACGTTAATCGTCATCCGCGAGCACGTGCAGGCCCTTGTCACCTCCGGGGGCGCCCTGGACGCGGCCGCGCTTGACCGCCACCAGTACGCGGCCCACGGCCTTTCGTGGTTCGCGACCTATGTGTCCGCCTTGTCGTGCATGCTCGACTGGGCCCGGCGCCTGGAGGCCACCGGCCGCCTGGGCGAGCTGGAAAGCCTGATCTTGCAGGCCGCCTATTCCGAGTACCTGCACCAGATCTATGGCGGCCTGCCCATGAGCCAGGGCGAGTTCGTGCGCCTGGCCGACTTTGGCATCGAGGTGCGCGAACGCCAGCTGCTGCAAAGCCCCTACACCACCTTGCTGCGCGAGCACGGCTTCACCGAGGACTGCAAGGCCCGCCTGGCCGAGCTGATGAAGGATGGCCACTTCGGCGACCCCGGCCTGGACGACGAAACCCTGGACATGGTCCGCGACCAGTTCCGCCGCTTCGCCGAGGAGCAGGTGGCGCCGCATTGCCATGGCTGGCACCTGAACGACCAGCTGATTCCGCTGGAAATCGTGGAAACCATGGCCGAGCTGGGCGTGTTCGGCCTGACGGTGCCCGAGGCCTACGGCGGCCTGGGCATGGGCAAGATGGCCATGTGCGTGGTCACCGAGGAGCTGTCGCGCGCCTACATCGGCGTGGGCTCGCTGGGCACGCGCTCGGAAATCGCGGCCGAGCTGATCCGCCTGGGCGGCACCGAGGAGCAAAAGCAGCACTACCTGCCCCTGATCGCCAGCGGCCAGATCCTGCCCACCGCCGTGTTCACCGAGCCCAACACCGGCTCCGACCTGGCGTCGCTGCGCACCCGCGCGGTACGCGAGGGCGAAACGTACAAGGTGACCGGGGCCAAGACCTGGATCACCCACGCCGCGCGCTCCGACCTCATGACCTTGCTGGTGCGCACCAACCCCGACCAGCCCGGCTACAAGGGCCTGTCGATGCTGCTGGCCGAAAAGCCGCGCGGCACCGACGCCGATCCCTTCCCGGCCGAGGGCATGACCGGGGGCGAGATCAAGGTGCTGGGCTATCGCGGCATGAAGGAATACGAACTGGGCTTCGATGGCTTCGAGGTGCCGGCGGCCAACCTGCTGGGCGGCACCGAGGGCCAGGGCTTCAAGCAGCTCATGGCTACCTTTGAAAGTGCGCGCATCCAAACCGCCGCCCGCGCGGTGGGCGTGGCCCAGAACGCGCTGGAAACCGGCCTGCGCTACGCCCAGGAACGCCAGCAGTTCGGCAAGCCCCTGTACGCCTTCCCGCGCGTGCACGGCAAGCTGGCCTGGATGGCGGTGGAAACCATGGTCGCGCGCCAGCTCACCTACTTCGCCGGGCGCGAAAAGGACAGCGACCTGCGCTGCGACATCGAGGCCGGCATGGCCAAGCTGTTGGCCGCGCGCGTGGCCTGGAGCAACGCCGACAACGCCTTGCAGATCCACGGCGGCAATGGCTATGCCGAGGAATACGCGATCAGCCGCATTCTGTGCGACGCTCGCATCCTCAACGTGTTCGAAGGCGCGGCCGAAATCCAGGCCCACGTCATCGCGCGCGGCCTGCTGACCCGCTAACGGCCACGGGCGCACACCCCACGCGGAAGGAGGCCCGGGAGCCTCCTTCCCCACCTGGTTCCTCGCGATCCTTGGCTTGGGTGAATCGCGAGGCGCACGAGGGGACAACGATCCCCGGCAGGCCCCTTCGGGGAGCCCCGGCGCCGGGGCGGCGGGACAGGGAGGCCCGCCCCCCGCCCTCGCGTTCGCCCTTCTTCATGGGCGCACCCCTTCATTCCTGAATCGGGCCTGAATCGGGAATGACCTTTCAAGGCCTGGGATCAAACATCCCGTCAGCCCGGACGCGCCCGCAAGCAACCAATGCAGGCAAATGCAGACCTAAACATCTTCATCTGCGTAATCTTGGTCAGCGAAGCGGCGAGGAAAAATCAATTTTCCTCGCTCCTGTAGGCGGAGCGCCTCTTTTTCCTCGCCCCTGCGATTCAGGCGTGCGACTTATCGTCGCAAAAATTTTTAGATGCCCTCTTAAACTCGCTGGACTCCCCATGGGTGGGGGCATACCTTTCATGGCAGCACAACATTTAGGCAAAAGAGCCCGCCATGACTGAGAGCCTCAAAAAGAACCGTGGCCGTCCGAAGGGATCCGGCAAGGACGACAGCCAAGCCCTTTCCAAGGTCGCGGACCTTCTTGCAGCAGAAGACAAGATGAAACCGACCACCGCCATGAAAAGGGCCGGAGTCAAAAACCCTTCGGATCTCCGACGGCTCCAGGTGAAATGGCGGGATGAGGGAGCTGTGCATCTTCAGGCCGCCAAGCAGCGGTTGGAACAAAAACGCAATGCCGCACGTGGGGGTCACTCTGCCGGCGGCTTCCATGGTTATGATCCGACGACCGGGTTGCCCTATGGATTGCTTTCCGCTCCACCTCACAACCTTATTGAGCATCTTCGTATAAGCCCCCTCGCTCGCCTTAACACACCCATAGGGCGTATTGCTCTTGGGCCCGAACGGCAAGCGCTAGAGGAGCATACGCGCCGAATGGATGAGATGCTGCCGCCTTTCGACTCCATTCAAGAAATTATAAAGCAAACTCTTGACAAGAAAAATTCCCCAAGGAAGAAAAGGGGAGAAACGGGATATAACTTCCCACCTGTAGGGCGTTCTTCTCTCGGGCCAGAATGGCAAGCGCTAGAAGAGCATACGCGCCGAATAGATGAGATGCTGCGGCCTTTCGATTCCATTCAAGAAATTATAAAGCGAACTCTTGACAGGACAATTTCTCTTAGGAAGACAAAGTGAAACACGGGATATTACTTCCCACATACCGGGGATTAATATCCGCCATTTTCAATATAATCATTCATAATGCAAAAAATTACCCCGGGCGCATGCAGAGCAGAGGCGACACCGGGGTTTACGAGAAAAATATATGTAGAGAAGCGAGGAAAAGTCAAGTGTCTTCCGAGGACAATTTTGACGAGATAAGCGACATGGAACACGCTCTGTCCGTCGACCGGTTCAGCCGATACATGGAATGGGCCAACGGCGACAGAAGGAAGGCGTTGGCGCTGTATTGCGAAAACGTCGTCGTTTCCGAGGCATTTTATACCCCTCTCCATTTCATCGAAATCGCCCTGCGCAACAGGTTCCATGCGGTACTGAGGGAAACATATGGCGAACAATGGTATCTGAACGAAAACAGCTTGCGGGCCCCTCATCAGGAACTGCAGGTGGCCGAGGCGATTCTAGGGTTGGAAAGGGAAGAAAAAGAGGTCACACCGGGCCGGGTTGTTGCCGCGCTGACGTTCGGCTTCTGGGCCACCTACACCAACATTGACTATGAAAATGACTGGCGCAAAATTTTCCACCGCGTCGGATCGAAAAATGGGCGGAACCTCTCGCGAAAAGACCTTTCTGGTCCTCTTCGGAAAATCCGAACCTTGAGGAACCGCATCGCCCACCATGAGCCTATCTTGTATTGGAGCCTCGCCCAGCACCACGACCAGATTTTGGAAGTCACCGGATGGCTTTCTCCCGTTGCGGCGACGCTGGCGAAAGAGATGAGCCGCGTTCCCCACCTTCAGCCGTTCTCGACGATCCCCCGGCGATAGAAGGCGCTGCTTCGAGTCGCGTTCCGATTCCCACGTCTCCCCTCAGCCCGGAACCACCCCTTTCAGCCACCCCAGCACGGCGTCCAGGTGGCGGGTGAAGCCCGGGGTGTCGTCGTGGCCGACGCCGGGCAGGCGCATCAAGGGGACATCCGGGCGGGCGGCGGCGACGGCTTCGGCGTGCCACGGCGGCACGGTCTGGTCGGCGGTGCCGTGCACGATCAAGACCGGGGCGGTGATCGCCTTGATCGTGTTAACGGGCGCGATGGTGTCGAAGCGATGGCCGATCGACAGTTCCACCAGCCGGTTGAGCGCGTCTTGCACGGGCCGCCAGCGGATGCCGTGGGCGGCAAGCCAGGTGTTCATGATCGGGCGCGGGTGGCTGAAGGGCGAAAGTGCCACCACGGCCGCCACCTCGGGCCGGCGCGAGGCGACCAGGAGCACGGCCCCCGCCCCCACCGAGTGCCCGATCAGCGCCACCGGCCCCAGGCCCCGCGCCGCCAGCCAGTCCATCACCGCCTCGGTATCCTCGGCGAAGCGGGGCAGGGAAGCGAAGCTCTCGTCGTCGCTGGCGCCGTGGGCGCGGGCATCGAAGATCACGGCGTTGAAACCGGCCCGGCGCAAGGGTTCGGTGAGCACCAGCATGTCGGCGCCCCCCGCGCCCCAGCCGTGAACAACCACCGCCACCGGCCGGCCGGGATGGGGCAGGAACACGCGCGCGGCCAAGGTGCGGTTCCGGCGGGTGGGCACCCGCGCGGCCACGCCCTCGGGCGCGGTTTCCGAGCCGCCCGGCGCGGCCAGGCGGGGGTCGCGCTCCTGGATTCGGAAGGCGCGGATCAACCAGGTCCGTGCCGCCCCAACCACGACGGCCGCGCCCAAAAGGCCTGCCACAACGCTTCCTGCCACTGTCACGGGCATAGCCTCCTTTGTCTTGGTCGCACGCCGTGCAAACCCCTGTTCTTCGAGTAACGCTCCCTTGACAGCGCCTTTCCGCCCGCCAATGCTCGGGCCTCCTTACAGCTGTCCGATAGTCGCATGATCCCTGACTTACCCCCGACGACCGGCCCTTTGCCGGGCGCGTCGTTGACCCAACACCTGATCGCCCTGTCCGCCACCGCTGGCGAGGCCATTCTGGCGATCTACACCACCGCCTTCGAGGTCAGTACCAAGGCCGACAACAGCCCGGTGACCCAGGCCGACACCCGCGCCGAGGCCATCTTGCTGGAAGGTCTGGCCCGCTATTGCCCCGACATCCCGGTGGTGGCCGAGGAATCGGTGGCCGCCGGCCATTGCCCCACCGTGGGCGACGGCCCGTTCTGGCTGGTGGACCCCCTTGACGGCACCCGCGAGTTTATCAAACGCAACGGCGAGTTCACCGTCAACCTTGGCCTGGTGGTCGAGGGAAGGCCGGTGTTTGGCATTGTCCACTGCCCGGCCCTGGCCGTGACCTATTGGGGGGCCGCCGGAACAGGGGCGTTCATGCGCGGGCGCCACACCACGCGCTCGTTGCACTGCCGCCCGACTCCCGGCGACGGGGCAACCGTGATCGCCAGCCGCAGCCACGGCGACGATGCCGAGATGGAGGAATTCCTGCACGGCACCCGGGTGGCCCGGCGCCTGCTGGCGGGCAGCAGCCTGAAATTTTGCCGCATCGCCGAGGGCGTGGCCGACCTTTATCCGCGCCTGGGCCCGACCTGCGAATGGGATACCTGCGCCGCCCACGCCGTGCTGGCCGCCGCCGGGGGCAGTGTGCGCACCTTGGAGGGCGAGCCCCTGACCTATGGCAAGCGGGCCGACTTCCTCAATCCGCCGTTTGTCGCGCGGGGGCTGGCGGCGTGACGGATCCCCATGAAGACGCCTGGCTGGCCGGGCGTCCCGACATCGTGGCGGCGGCCCGGATCCTGGCCGGGGGCGGGCTGGTCGCGTTTCCCACCGAAACCGTGTATGGCCTGGGCGCCAATGCCCGGGACGACAAGGCGGTGGCGCGTATTTTCGAGGCCAAGGGCCGCCCGCGCTTCAATCCCCTGATCGTCCATCTGCCCGATGCCGGCGCGGTGGCGGCATGCGCGGTGCTGGACGCCCGCGCGCGCCGTTTGGCCGAAGCCTTCTGGCCCGGCCCGCTGACCATGGTTTTGCCCCGGCGCCCGGACAGCGGGCTGGGCCTTCTGGTCAGTGCCGGCCTCGACACCGTGGGCGTGCGCGTGCCGGCCCATCCGCTGGCGCGGGCCTTGCTGCGCGCGGCCGCCCTGCCGGTCGCGGCGCCCAGCGCCAACCTGTCGGGCACCGTCAGCCCCACCACCGCCGCCCATGTCCGCGAGGGCCTGGGCAGCCGGGTTGACTGGATCCTGGAAGGGGGCCCCTGCCAGGTTGGCCTGGAAAGCACCATTGTCGATCTGACCACGGCCCAGCCGGTCTTGCTGCGCCCGGGCGCGATCACCCGCGAGGCCCTGGCCCAGGCGTTGGGCGAGCCCGTGCTTCATGCCGACGCCGGCGACGAAAACGCGCCCCGCTCGCCCGGCCGGCTGTTGCGCCACTACGCGCCAACAACCCCTGTGCGCCTGAACGCCACCGAGGCCCGCCCGGGCGAGGTGCTGCTGGGATTCGGCCCGGTGGACGGGGCCACGCTGAACCTCAGCCCGGCCGGCGATCTGGTGGAGGCGGCGGCCAATCTGTTCGCCATGCTGCGGGCCCTGGATCATGAAGGCGCCCGGGGCATCGCCGTTTCCCCCGTGCCCGCGCATGGGCTTGGCGAGGCCCTCAACGACCGTTTGCGCCGCGCGGCCCACTCCTGACCCCACGAAAACCGCTTCCCTCCCCGCGCGCCGCCCGCGTGGCGGATCAGGCCTGAACCGGCGGCGCCCCGGTTTCCAGGGCCTGGCGCACGGCCAGCATGTCGCGCCAGGCAAGGCGCTTGTGCCCCGGGGTGCGCAGCAGATAGGCGGGGTGGAAGGTGGCCAGGGCCGGCACCGGACGCGACAGGGCGGGCGAGGCGTAGGTCATCCAGCGCCCGCGCAGGCGGGTGATGCCCTCGTTGCGCGCGAACAGGGACTGGGCGGCCAGCCCCCCCAGGGCCACCAGCAAACGCGGCGCGACCAGCGCGATATGGCGTTCCAGGAACGGCAGGCACAAGGCCACCTCGTCGGCGGTGGGCTTGCGATTGCCGGGGGGACGCCAGGGCACCACGTTGGTGATGTAGCAGGTGCGCCGGTCCAGGCCGATCGACTCCAGCATCCGGTTCAGCAACTGGCCCGAAACCCCCACGAACGGCAGGCCCAGCCGGTCCTCGTCGGCGCCCGGGGCCTCGCCCACGATCATCACTCCCGAGGCGGGATTGCCGTCGGCGAACACGGTGTTGGTCGCCGTGCGCCGCAGCGTGCACGCGGTGAAGCCATCCAGGGCATGCTTGAGTTCTTCGAGGCTGGCGGCGGCGGCAGCGAGGTGGCTCGCGTCGTCGCGCGGGGACAAGGACGGCGTGCCCGGCATGCCGGCGGGCGGGAACAAGGCCCCTCCCCCCGCCAGGGGCGCGCGGGCCGGGCCGGGGGAACGGGCCGGCCGCGACGGGGCGGCGGGAGCCAGGGCCCGCGCCGGGGACGGTGCCGGACGCTGGGCCGACAAGGCGAAGCGATCCAGGGCGGTTTCGCCCACGGCCACGTCCACCCCGGCCTCGACATACCAGCGCAGCAGGGCCACGGGGTCGGCGGCCAGGGCGGAAGCCTCGGCGGACAGGGAATCGGACAGGAAACCGGTTTCGGGACCGGCCCCGCCGGCGACGGAATCATCAATCATGCTTCCCCCCGAAGCAGGAGGCGAGGGATACAAGGCGAAGGGTGGGAACCTGCGGAATTTTTTGGTTCGGGGGACGTTTGTGCTAAGAATGCCCCGATGGCAAGCGTCCCCGGCACCAAAGGGGACAATCAGCGGCACAGGCGAGGGGGACCCGATCCAATGAGCGAACGCGAGGCGATGGAATTCGACGTGGTTGTCGTGGGCGGCGGCCCGTCCGGGCTGGCGACGGCGATTCGGCTGCGCCAGCTTGCGGTGGAGCGCGGACACGAGCTTTCGGTGTGCCTGATCGACAAGGGCTCCGAGGTTGGCGCGCATATCCTTTCGGGCGCGGTGATCGAGCCGCGCGCCCTTGACGAGTTGTTCCCCGACTGGCGCGACCGGGATGCCCCCTTGCGCACGCCGGCGGCCGAGGATCATTTCTGGTTCCTGACCGAGGGGCGCCACGTGTCCCTGCCCACGCCGCCGCAGATGCACAACGCCGGCAATTACGTGGTCAGCCTGGGCAACGTGTGCCGCTGGCTGGCGGCCCAGGCCGAGGCGCTGGGCGTCGAGGTGTTCCCGGGCTTCGCGGCCGCCGAAGTGCTGTTCGACGACGCGGGCCAGGTGCGCGGCGTCGCGACCGGGGCCATGGGCGTGGACAAGGCCGGCCAGCCCACCGCCAGCTACGAGCCGGGGGTGGAACTGCTGGCGCGCGTCACCGTGTTCGCGGAAGGCTGCCGGGGCTCGCTGACCAAGGTGCTGAGCGAGCGCTTCGACCTGCGCCGGGATTCGGATCCCCAGGCCTATGGCATCGGGATCAAGGAACTGTGGGAAGTGCCGGCGGAAAACCACAAGCCGGGCTTCGTGCTGCACACCGTGGGCTGGCCGGTGCCGACCGACGTGTATGGTGGCTCGTTCCTGTATCACCTGGAAAACAACCAGGTCGCGGTCGGCTTCGTGATCGGGCTGGATTACACGAATCCCTGGCTGTCGCCGTTCGAGGAATTCCAGCGCTTCAAGACGCACCCCAGCGTGCGCAAGTTCCTTGAAGGCGGCCGGCGCATCGCCTATGGCGCCCGCGCGCTGAGCGAGGGCGGCTTGCAGTCCCTGCCGCGCCTGACCTTCCCGGGCGGCGTCCTGGTGGGCGACACGGCCGGCTTCCTGAACGTGCCCAAGATCAAGGGAACCCACACGGCCATGAAGTCGGGCATGGTCGCGGCCGAGGCGATCTTCGACCACCTGACCACGGAACCGGTCGCCGGGGCCGAGGTCACCGCCTACCCCGAGCGCCTGAAGGCGAGCTGGGTGTGGGAGGAACTCTCGACGGTGCGCAACATCCGCCCGTCGTTCCGCAAGGGCCTGGTGGCGGGCATTGCGTATTCGGCCGTGGAAACCTACCTCCTCAAGGGCCGCGGCCCGTGGACCTTGAAGAACCACCCCGATCACGAGGGCCTGAAAAAGGCCGCCGACGCGCCGCGCATCGAGTACCCGAAGCCCGATGGGGTGCTGACCTTCGACCGCCTGTCGTCGGTGTACCTGTCGAACACCAACCACGCCGAGGATCAGCCCTGCCACCTGACCCTGGCCGATGCCGAGACGCCGGTGCGGGTCAACTGGACCGACTACGCGGGGCCGGAAAGCCGCTATTGTCCGGCCGGGGTGTATGAGTTCATCACCGACGAGGGGGCCTCGACGCCGCGCCTTCAGATCAACGCGCAAAACTGCGTGCACTGCAAAACGTGCGACATCAAGGATCCCACCCAGAACATCACCTGGGTGGTGCCGCAAGGAGGGGATGGCCCCAACTATCCCAACATGTAAGGGGCCACCGGAACAGTTCCCGCGCCTGGCGGGCCAAAACGAAGAACGAAGGACAGGAACGCATGGCCGGCAAGCGGTTTGGACTCGCGGCATCAAGGGGCATGGCCGCCTTGATGGTATTTCTGGCGGGACTGCCCGCGGCCTGCGTTCAAGGTCAGGATGCCGCCGGCCAGCCGGCGGCATCGTCCTCGGACCCGCCGCCGGACTGGAGACCCAAGGGCCTGGGCGCCTATCTGGCGGCGCGACAGGCCGAAATCCGGGGCGACACGGCGGCGGCGGCCACCTATTACCCCCTGGCCCTGGCCCAGGACCCCGATAACGTCTCCTTGCTGCGTCGGGCGTATTTCTTCACCGCCACCGAGGGCGACATCGCCACGGCGGCGACCCTGGCCGAACGCCTGGTGCGCCAGGATCCGGGGGCGTCGGTGGCGCCCCTGGTCCTGGTCACCGATCTGGTGGCCCAGGGGCGCCTGGCCGAGGCCAGCAAACGCCTGAGCGCCCTGTCGGCCCAGGGGCTGAACAGTTTCCTGGTCCCCGTGATGCAGGCCTGGATCCGTCTGGGCCTGGGCGACGCGGCCGGCGCGCGGACCGCCCTGGATGCCCTGGACGGCAACGCGGCCTACCGCTCGCTCAAGGCCCTGCACGGGGCGCTGATCCACGACGTGGAAGGGGACGAGGCGGGAGCGCGCGCCTTGTTCACCGACTACCTTGCCAGCAGCAACCGGCCCTCGCTGCGGGGCGTGCAGCTGGCCGGGGGCTTTTTCGCCCGCCATGGCGATCGGGAACGCGCCCGCGCCCTGGCCGCCGACTACGCGCAGCGATTCCCCGACAGCGTGCTGCTGGAAAACACCATTCTGACCTTCAAGGGGGGCGCCCTGGCTCTGCCGGTGGCGACACCGGCTCACGGGCTGGCCGAATTGTTCTATGGAACCGCCTCGCTGCTGTCGGACAACGACAGCCAGACGGCGGCAATGTTCAACCGGCTTGCCTTGTACCTGCGCCCGGATTTCGCCCTGGCCCGGCTGCTGATGGGTCAGCTGCTGACCACGCAGGGACGCTACGAGGACGCGCTTGCCTTTTTCCGGCCGGTGGCGAACGAGCCCGGGCTGGACCTGGCGGCGGCCCTGGCCGAGGCGGAGAGCCTGCGCGCCGCGCGCCGCGTGGACGAAGCGATCGCGGTGCTGGAGGGAACGGCGGCCCGCCATCCCGAGCGGGCGGATCCGTTGATCGACCTGGGCGACCTGCTGCGCCAGGAAGAGCGCTTCCCCGAGGCGGTCGCCGCCTACACCCGGGGCCTCGCGCGGCTTTCGCCGGTGGACAGCCGCCACTGGACGGTCTTTTTCGGGCGCGGCGTGGCGCTGGAACGCTCGGACCGGTGGCCCGAGGCGGAACGGGATTTCAAGCGGGCCCTGGAGCTGAGCCCCCAGCAGCCTTACGTTTTGAATTACCTGGGTTATTCCTGGGTGGACAAGGGCGAGAACATCGACGAGGCCAAGCGCATGATCGAGCGCGCGGTGACCTTGCGCCCCAAGGATGGCTACATCATCGACAGCCTGGGATGGGCTCATTACCGGCTGGGGGAATACGACCAGGCCGTGAAATGGCTGGAACGCGCCATCCGGGAAGCCCCCGAGGACCCGACCATCAACGACCACCTGGGGGATGCGTACTGGGTGGTGGGACGCAAACGCGAAGCCCGCTTTCAGTGGGAGCGCACCTTGACCCTGTCGGCGGAACCAGCGCTGGCGGAGGCGGTGCGCCAGAAGCTGGACCATGGGCTGACCCCGCCCGAACCGGTGAAACGGGCCCGGGTGGAAGACGCCGCCGCGCCGTCGGGCGACCTGCCCGCCGACCAGGAGCCCGCGCCGCCGCCGACCGCGCCGCCGCCGACAGCGCCGGCCGCGCCCACGCTATAAGCCCCTTCCTTGCAACCCCAGACCTCGCGGACCCCTTTCATGACCGCCGACAGCTCCCCTTGCGCCGGCCGGGTGGCGGAAGCCGCCTGCGCCAAGGTTAACCTGACCTTGCACGTGACCGGGCGGCGCCCCGATGGCTACCACGACCTGGAAAGCCTGGTGGTGTTCGCCGCCGTTCACGACACGCTGCTGGCCGAGCCGGCGGAAGATCTTTCGTTGAGCGTGACCGGACCCACGGCCACCGGTCTCGCGGCGGACGACCCCGACGACAACATCGTGCTCAAGGCCGCCCATCGCCTGGCCCGGGAAGCGGGCGTGGCCCCCCGGGCCCGCCTGACCCTGATCAAGCGGTTGCCGGTGGCGGCGGGGATCGGGGGCGGGTCGGCCGATGGCGCGGCGGCGCTGCGGGCGCTGGTCCGCTTGTGGGGCCTTCATGTGCCCGACACCGCCTTGCACGCCCTGGCCCGGGGCCTGGGGGCCGACGTGCCGGTGTGCCTGGCCGGACGCGCCGTGACCATGACCGGCGTGGGCGAGGTTCTGACCCCGGCCCCGGCCCTGCCGCCGGCGGCGCTGCTGCTGGTCAATCCGCGCCGGCCGGTATCGACGCCGGCGGTCTTTCGCGCCCGCACCGGTAATTTTTCACCGCCGGCCCCGCTGACGGAAGCGCCGGAAACCGCCCGGGATCTGGCGGCGGCGCTGGCGCGGCGCTCCAACGATCTGGCCCTGCCCGCCCGCTCCCTGGAACCGGCCATCGACGCGGTGCTGTCGGCCCTGGAGTCGGCCCCCGAGGTTTTGCTGGCCCGCATGTCGGGCAGCGGAGCCACCTGCTTCGGTCTGTTCGCCACCCTTGACGCGGCCGAAAACGCGGCCCGGACCCTGGCGACGGCGCATCCGGACTGGTGGGTTGCCGCATCTCCCCTGGTGGGGGAGACCGCCACGGTGGTGCCCAGCCTGCCCTGAAGGCGCCCCGCTTCGGAACGGGGGGACCACGAGCCGGCCGGCCGAAGCCCCCCTTTCCCCGGCGAACCCTAATTCGTGCGCAGTTCGGCCAGGAAGACGCCGACGCGGTCGCGCAGATCGCTGACCTTGT
>NZ_BJZO01000083.1 GCF_007992075.1 Pararhodospirillum oryzae | reverse complement strand
GGGGGGGGGGGGGGCTGCCGCCTCCTTGCCCCCGCCCGCAGGCGCGCGGCGCACCCCCGGACCCCCGCCATTCCGGCAAAACAGCCTTGACGTGCGAAGATCTCGACGGCGCCAGCAAGGCACGCTAGGATAAGATACCGCCCGTTGGGGGCGATCGACGCGGGGTGATACTCTTCCCCGCCAGACATCCGCCAGGACGGGCACGACACCGCCATGAACAGCGATCCCATTCCCTTGATCCTGACCCAGGCTCACCAGGAACTCGCGCGCATTGACTGGATATGGCAGGCCCATGGACTGACAACGCCGGCCGGGCCGCCCCTTTCCCACCATCTGGCGGCGGCGGCCACCTTGTGCGAAGGCTGGGACGAAACCCAGGGCCCCGCCCTGATCGCCCAGGAATCCCAGGCCCTGGGGCAGGTCATCGCCTCCACCGCCCTCGCCGACGCCTGGACCGCCCTGCGCGAAGCCCTGCCCGGCCCGGACAATGGCGTGGCGGCCGTCGCTCCCGACCTCCTGGGGGAAGCGGTGGCCCTGGTCACGTTGCAAAACCTCCCCGACAGCGGCGCCGCCACCTTGTGCCGCCTGGCGCGAACCCACCGCCCGGCCGTGACCCGCGCCGTGGGGCGCGCCTGCCAGGATTTCCCGGGCCACGACCAGCGCACCTTGCTGGTCTGGCTTAAAACCCTTCTCGCCGATGCCCCGGACCTTGAGGCGCTGATCGGCCTGTCCGACGCCCTGCCGCAAACCGCCGCCGGATTCGACGACATCGCGGTGGATATCATCCAGGCGGTTCTGCATCGCTGCGACGACGGCCCGGTGCGCGACGTCGCCTCCTTGAAGGTCAGGATGCTCAACACCCTTTCAAACCGCCTTGGCGCGCTGGGGCGACACGAGGAGGCGTTGGGGGCGGCCACCAAGGCCGTTGAATTTTCAAGGTTCCTTGGCCGCCCGGGCCCGGACGCGGGGGCGCCCGGCCGGATCGGCGCCCTCGACACCCTGTCAAGCCGCCTGGACGAGATCAGGTGTCAGGAATGGGCGCTGGCGGCGGGCCCGGAAACGGCGACCCTTCCCCAATCCCCCGCGGCCCGAAACCCGGACGCCTTTTCCTACAAGCTGGCGTTTTCCCTGCGGGTCCTGGCCGACCAGTGCGACAGGCACGGGGACATGGGGCAGGCGGTGGACGCAAGCCGGGAAGCGGTCGAGGCCCTGGCCCCGGTGTTCACCCGCCTGCCCACCATCTTCGCCGCCCGCATGCGCGTCACGATCAAAAAATACCAGGATCATTGCGCGCGGGCGGGCGTGGCGGTGGACGATCGTTTGCTGGAACCGATCCTCGCCCAACTCACGGCCTTGCCGGAAACCGAGGAGGGGCTGTCGCCGCCACGGTGATCTTTGGGGGCTGCCGCCCCCTTGGCCCCCTGCCCGGGGACGCGAGGCGCGCCCCCGGACCCCCGCCCTCGACGGGGCCGGGGAAACACGGTACGATGCCATATCACCCGTTGGGGATGAGTGGCGCGGGGGCGTGATGGACGACGTTTATTCCGGCCAGACAGCGCGCCAGGACGGGCACGGCAACGTGGTTGTCCAGATCATCGGCGAACACAACACGGTCAGCGTGGCCGGGGCGCGGGCGTTGCGCCTGGTGCAGTACGATCAGCCCGTTTTCGCCCAGGCACCGGCAACCCCGGGCAAGGCCGGCGAACCGGGCTGGACCGCGACCGGCCGGCAGGAAATCAAAATCCTGTCTCCCTACAACCGTGACAGCCTGCCATTCGTAGGTCGCGATCTTTACTTTAAAACCTTGCAAAAGTGGATGGAGCGCCCAAATCCGTGGTCGATCCAAGCCGTGGTGGGAGACGAGGGAAAAGGCAAGACCCGCCTGGCGGTGGAACTGGCGGCCTGGGCCCGTACCCAAGGATGGACCGCCGGCTTCGTGGACAGCAGCACCCTTGCGGAGCTTGGCGCCACGGATTTTCGCATGGCGTGGACGGCCCCGTGCCTGGTGATCGTCGATAATGCCAGCGCCAAAACCACGGCGTTGGCCGCTTGGCTGCGCACCCTGATCCACGATCTCCCTCCTCCCGACGGCCCGGCCAAGCTCCGCTTGCTGCTGCTGGAGCGCACCGGCCCCGAAAGCGGCGGCAGCTGGTGGAGGCGGCTGTTCGACGACGCCGACCCGATGCGGGCACTGACCAAGGCCCTCGCCCCCGGTGCCCCCGTGGCATTTTTCGACAAGATCCAAGCAAACGAAGGATACGCTATTTTTGCCGCCGCCTACACCCTGGCCTGCGGCCACCCCGCGCCCCCGGCCAGTGCGCTCCTGGACTGGAGGTTGGACGCCGCCGCCGAGTGGGAGATATGGAACTGGCGTACAGCCCCCATGCACCTGGCCGTGTTCGGCCTGGCTGCAGCCAAGGATGGCCTGGAAGCCGCCATCACGTCCGGTCCCAGACCTCAAACCTTTGACGTTGCCCGCCGGGAACTCGCGCGTATCGACCGCGTATGGCAAAATCATGGGCTGGCAACGCCAGCCCAGCCGCCCCTTTCCCACCATCTGGCGGCGGCAATCGTCTTGTGCGGAGGCTGGGACGAGGCCCAGGGCCACACCCTGATCGCCCGGGAATCCGAGGCCCTGGGCCAGCCCATCGCCCCTGATGCCCTCGCCACCGCCTGGGCCGCCCTGCGCGAGGCCCTGCCCGGCCCGAACAACACCGTGGCTGCCGTCGTTCCCGACATTTTGGGGGAGGCATTGGCCCTGGTCGCCTTGCAAGACCTTCCCGACCTCGGTGCCGCCACCCTCCGCCGCCTCGCCCGAACCCACCGCCCGGCGCTGCCCCATATCGTGATCCGAGCCTTCCCGACCGACATATGCGCGCCCCAAAAAGTCCCGCTCGCGTGGCTAAAAACCCTCTTCGACGACGCCCCCGATCTCGACGCGCTGATTGCGTTATCCGATGCCTTGCCCTCAAGGAACCACTTGAAAGCAAGCCTTCTTTCGATACCGATACCAGATGAGATGTTGTCGGAGATCACTCAGGCCGTTTTGGATCGCTGTGACGAACTCCCCACCGACGAAGCAGCCGTCCTCGAACTCAGGATGCTCGACACCCTTTCCAGGCATCTGAACGAAAAGGAGGCCCTGGAGGCGACCCAAAAAACCGTTGAATGCTCCCGATCGCTCGCAGCCCGAAACCCGGACGCCTTTACCCCTTCCCTCGCGAAAGCCCTCGACACTCTTTCCGCTCGTCTCGCCCGGGCAGGTCGACGCGAGGAAGCCCTGGAAGCCGGCACGGAAGCGGTCAAAATTTGCCGATCCCTCGCAACCCAAGACCCGGACGCCTTCAATCCCTCCCTCGCGAAAGCCCTCGACACTCTTTCCGTTTATCTCGCCAACGCAGGTCGCCACGAGGAAGCCCTGGAGGCCTGGACGGAAGCGGTCGGGATCTACCGATCTCTTGCAACCCAAAACCCGGACACCTTCAGCCGCTCCCTTGCGCTTACCCTTTACGGCACTTGCGGTTATCTCCGCAAAATCGGGCGAGACCAGGAAGCCCTCACGGCTTGCTCGGAGGCGATTACCATCTACCGGCCTCTTGCACTCCAGAACCCGATCACCTTTTCTCACACCCTATTCTATGCGCTAAGGGATCTGGCCGACTGGTTGGAGAAAAACGGAGACCTCGGCCAAGCACTGGAAGCGAACCGGGAAGCCATCGAGAGCATGACTCCGGCGCCCGCGTTCCACATCCGAGAATTTCTTTCCGCAGACTTAAGAAGGATGGCGATCCGAAAATATCAAGAGCAGTGCACGCGAGCGGGAATCGCGGTGGACGAAGGCTTATTGGAGCCGATTCTGAACGCAATCGACGCGTTTTCCACCCACGAAAGCGAGACCGCGTCTGCCGCGCTCCGCCGTCGGGCACGCAGAGAGAAAGCCTTGGAAAGGCTCGTTGCGCAAGCCACGGCCGCCGCGCTGGATGAGCTTTCCACACGGACGAGCGAAAGCGCGAAAACGCTGACAGGCGGGGTGTGGGAATGGATCAAGAGCAAGGCACCGCCCGCCTGCAAATGCACCGTATCCGGGATAGAAAAAGACCCTAATGGGCCTGATGCGAAAAAGGATATGGGCACGGTATTCACATGGATTTTTTTCATAAATTCAGGAGCGAGAAAGGAACTGCAAGACTTTATTGACGCCCGCGCTTCGGTCGATCAAACCGCAACCGGCAACGATACAACCACAATCCGCTGACCCACCCCCTTTACCCTTGAGTCACAAAGAGAAAGGGGGCTCCGGGGCATCGCCCCGGCTGGGTTCGGGCGAGAGCCCGAACGGCCCTCGGGGCCGTCCGCCTCCCTCTCCCCGAACGGCCTCGGCCCGTCCTCCCCCCCCTGCCGCTCCCCCCTCTCCTTACGCCGCGCGAATACGCTGGATGAAGGCATCGACTTCGCGGCGCAGGGCGTCGGCCTGGGTGGACAGGGCCGACGAGGCGCCCAGCACGTGTTCGGCGGTTTGGCCGACTTCGCGGGCCAGCGTGCTGACGCCCGAAACGCCCTGGCTGACCTCGTCCGCGCCCTGGGCGGTTTGTTGGGCGTTGTGCGAAATCTCCTGGGTGGCCGAGGCCTGTTCCTCGACCGAGGCGGCGATGGCGGTGGAGATTTCGTTGACCCGGCCGATGGTTTTCTGGATGCGGGCCATGGCCTCGGTGGCGCCGCCGGTGACTTGCTGCATGACGGCGATCTGGGTCGAGATATCCTCGGTGGCGCGGGCGGTTTGGGTGGCCAGGTGCTTGACCTCGCCCGCGACCACGGCAAAGCCCTTGCCGGCCTCGCCCGCGCGGGCGGCCTCGATGGTGGCGTTGAGGGCCAGCAGGTTGGTTTGGCTCGCGATATCGGTGATCAACTGGACAATGCCGCCGATGTGGTCGGCGGCCTCGGCCAGGCTTTCCACGGTGGTGCCGGTGGCGCGGGCTTCTTCCACCGCTTTTTGCGCCACGGCCCGGCTTTCCGACACCCGGCGGCTGATGTCGGCGATCGAGGCCGAGAGTTCCTCGCCGGCGCTGGCCACGGTGGCGACGTTGGCCGAGGCCTGATGGGTGGCCGCCGCCACCGCCGCGGACTGGCGGCTGGCGTCCTGGGCGGTGCTTGACAGCGCCGAGGCGCTTTCTTGCATATCCCTGGCGGCGTTGGACACACCATCGACCACGGCGCGGATGGCGGTTTCGAAGGATTCCGCGAGATCGATCATTTCGCGGCGCCGGTCTTCGGCCGCCTGGGCCTTGGCCTGTTCCTGCTCGGCGCGCAGGCGGGTGATTTCGCCCAGCTTTTCCTTGAAGAAGTCGATGGCGCGGGCCATGACGCCCAGCTCGTCGGCGCGTTCGGTCAGGGGCACGGGGATATCGGTCCGGCCCGCCGACAGGTTTTCCACCACCCGGGTAAGCGACTGCACGGGCCTGACCGCCAGGCGGCGGACCAGCAGCGTGATACCGGCCATCAAGACCAGGGTGATCACCGCCGCCGAGGCGATCAGCCCTTGGGTGAGTCGGACCACGGGTTCTTCCATCCGGGCCTCGGGCAGATCGACCATCACCGACCACGTATTGGCGGCCTGGGGCAGCGACACGGGCACGAACACCCGGTGAATCCTGGCGCCGGTGGCGGGAGAAAGCGCTTCGGTCGTCACCAGCCCCCGGGTCCCGCCGGCCAGCGCCTGGGCCGCGCCAGGGTCCGAGTCGGCCACCTTGGTGCCCAGCTTGCTGGTGTCGGTGGTGGAGACCCACAGGCCGCCTTCGGAAATCAGGGAAACCCGGCTGTCGGCGAAGGGGCGGATGTGGTCGATCACCGCGCTCAGGCCATCGAGCATCATGTCCACGCCGGCCACCCCGATGGCGCGGCCGTCCCGGACTATGGGAATGGCCAGGCTGGTGATCAGTTCCTGCTTGCCGGCGACCTCGTAGTAATAGGGCTCCAGAAGCTGACCTTTCTGGCTGTCGCGGGCCAGGAGGTAGTAATCCCCCGGCCCCGCGGTTTCGTAGTCCAGAAGGGGGGTGACATCCACGCCGGTTTTGCCGCGAAAGACATAGGGCACGAAGCGGCCGGTGGTGTCGTGGCCCCGGGCATTGACGTAGGCCGCGTCGCGGCCGTCGAACGCGTTGGGTTCAAAGGCGACCCAGGTCGCGACCAGGGCGGGGTTGTCCTTCAGCAAGGCGGCCAGGGCTTCCATGAAGCCGGCCCGGTCGGGGGCATGGGTGGCCAGTTGGGCCTGGGCCAGGGCGGCGATGGCCCGGGGCACCGCGAGGGACTCGCCCAGCACGCCCCCCGCCCGCGCCGAGGCTTCCTGGGCCACCGAAGCGGCGCCTTGCTGGCTGAGGTCACGGATGGTCTCGCCTCCCCGAGAAACGGCAAACCAGGTGGACGCCGTGAAGCCCACCACGAGGACCAGCACAAGGGGGACCATGATTTTGACCACCAGGGCCCGGCTCATGAGTGTTCCAGGGGACATTGGAAAAGACCTTCATCGTTCTGGCTTCCGCTCCCTGTTGTCCCGGGACGCGGCAAGGACAACGACGAAGGAAGGGAAGTTCTCGTCTTATGGGGGAGTCGAAACAAAACCGTGGCGATACTTTCCCGATCTTCAAAAGAAGGTCTTGATCACCGCCAGGGAGGATATCGTTGTTTGCGCGCGCCCGCCAAGAAAAACCCGTGCGTCGGGTCCATGCGCCGCGCGCCAGTGGTTCTTTCCGCGTTGGACCTGGAGTTTCCCCGGCATGGAACTTTTTCGCGCGCTCGCGAGCGGGGAGGACGCCGGAACACCCGGTGGCGTACCCCGCGAGAACCAAAATAAAACGGCGGTATATTCTGCGCGTTTTTCACCCCCCATCCATACCAAAGGAGGGGACGCGCACCCTGGAAATGCTCTATATCTCGAATTCATGACGAACAACAACGGCCAGGCCGTGGGCACGGGGAAGGGCATGCCATGATTCTTGCGGGACCCTTGAAGCTGGAAGGCAAGATCATCCTGAGCGCGACCCTGGCGGTGGTGCTGTGCGCCATGGTCACGACCGGGGTCACGGTGTGGCTCTCGCGGGGGGTGGCGGAACGCTCGGCCATCACCTTGGTGAACGAGATCGCGGAAAACCAGGGCGGGCGGATCCAGCTGGATCTGTCGGCGGCCCTGGAGCGCGCCCGGTCCGTTGCCAACGGGGTGGAAGCGGAGATCGCAAGCGGCACGCCGCGCCGGGAAACGGTCAACGAGATGCTTCGCCTGATCGCGGAGCAAAACCGGCACTACGCCGGAACCTGGCTCGACATGGCCCCCAACGCCTTCGACGGCCGCGACGCGGCCTTTGCCGACCACGCCGCCGGAGGCCCGATCCTGGGCCTGCCGGGCACGGGGCGCATGAGCCTGCTGTGGCTGCCCGACGGCGACCGGATCGTGGCCGACGACAGCGCGGGCATCCCGTTCGATGAGGTCAAGGAAAAGGAATACTACAAAGCCGCCGCGCAAAGCCACGCCGACCTGGTGACCGAACCCTATCTCGACGACATGACCCGGCTTCTGATGGCCAGCGCCGTGGTGCCGGTGGTGCAAGGCGAGCGCGTGCTGGGGGTGGCTGGCATCGATTTTTCCCTAAGCGGCCTGACCGATATCGTGAACACCCACCACCCGCTGGACGCGGGCTTCCTCGCGGTTTTGTCGGGCACCGGGCTGTACGTGGCCCATCCCGACTCCGGCAAGCTGGCCCGGGAAGCCGACGATCTGCCCGGGGACGTGCGCGACGCCATCACCCGGGGCCAGGCCTACGGGGGACGGGTTTCCCTGAACGGAAAGGTTTATTACCTGCACGTGGTGCCCATCCGCATCGGGCACTCGGCCAGGGCCTGGAGCGTGATGGTCGCGGTGCCCCTGCCCGCGATCATGGCCAAGGCCAACCAGTTGACGCTAATCACCATCGTGATCGGGCTCGCGGGCGCGGGGCTGGCCTCGCTGGGGGCGTGGATCGTGGGCCGGAGCATCGCGCGGCCGGTCAAGGGCATGACCGGATCCATGAGCGCCCTGGCCGCCGGCGACGTGAACACCCCCATCCCGGCCCTGAAGAAAAAAGACGAAGTGGGCGAAATGGCGCGCGCGGTGGATGTGTTCAAGCAAACCATGATCCGCACCCGGGCCCTGGACGAGGCCCAGCGCCAGGAATGGGCGGCACGCGAAGCCCGCGCCCGCAGGCTGGAAGCCTTGCAGCGCGATTTCGAACACCAGGGCGGGACGCTGATCGACGCCCTGGCGGCGGCGGCCGCCGAGCTGGAGGAAACGGCCCGCGCCCTGCACGGGATCGCCGATCACACCACGCGGCAGTCGGTGGCGGTGGCGGCCTCGGCGGAGCAATCCACCGGCAACGTGGAAACGGTGGCGGGGGCGACCGGCGACCTGACAACCTCGATCAACGATATCCGTGCCCAGGCCACCCAGGCCACCCAGGTCGCCCAGTCGGCCCTGGACGAGGCCCGCCAGACCGATACCACCGTCAACGCCCTCGCCGACAGCGCCCAGCGGATTGGCGACATCGTGGACATGATCCGCACCATCGCCGGGCAAACCAACCTGCTGGCGCTCAACGCCACCATCGAGGCGGCGCGCGCGGGCGAGGCGGGCAAGGGCTTTTCGGTGGTGGCGAACGAGGTCAAATCCCTGGCCAACCAGACCGCGCGGGCCACCGAGGGCATCGTGGGCCAGATCGGGGAAATCCGCGCCATCGCCGGAACCTCGGTTCAGTCGCTGCAAGACATCGCCCGAACGATCGAGGGCATGCACGCCATCGCCGCCACCATCGCCCAGTCGGTGGAACGCCAGGGCAGCGCCACCCAGGATATTTCGTCGAACATCGCCGAGGCGGCCCAGGGGGCGCGCGAAACCGCGAGCCGGGCCGGAGAGATCCGCCAAGGTGCCGGCGAAACCGCCGCCGCCGCCGCCAAGGTGCTGACCGCCGCCGCCCAGGTGGCCCGTCAGTCACGCGAAATCAGCGAACAGATGCAGCTGTTCTTGCACGGCGTGCGCGAGGCCTGAGGCTCCCGGACAAGCCCCCCGGCTTCCTCGGGGCGCTCCCCCGGCCCCTTTTTTTGCTTGATCAACCGGGAAAAGGGGGACGGGGGTCCCCCCAACACCCTTTATGCCGACGCCCCTTACGCCGACACGCCCAGCCCCAGAACGTCGCGCATGGAGTAAAGGCCCGGGTCCTGGCCCTCGCACCACAAGGCGGCGCGCACGGCGCCCTTGGCGAACACCGCGCGGCTGGACGCCTTGTGAGTCAGTTCCACCCGCTCGCCCTCGGTCGCGAAAATCACCGAGTGGTCGCCGACCACGTCGCCGCCGCGCAAGGTGGCGAAGCCAATGCTGCCCGGCACGCGGGCGCCGGTGTGGCCATCGCGCGAGCGCACCGACATGGCTTCCAGGTTGATCCCCCGCCCGGCCGCCGCCGCCCGGCCGAGGCCCAGCGCGGTGCCCGAGGGCGCATCCACCTTGTGGCGGTGGTGCATTTCCACGATCTCGATGTCGTAGTCGTCGCCCAGGATCGCCGCCACCTGCTCGGTCAGCGCCATGAGCAAGGTCACGCCCGCGCTCATGTTGGGGGCGTAGACAATGGGCACCTGCTGGGCGGCTGCTTCCAGCACCGTGACATCGGCCGGCCCCAGGCCGGTGGTGCCGATGACCAGGGCCGTTTCCGTGCGCGCGGCCAGGGCGGCGTGGGAAACCGTGGCGGACGGGGTCGAGAAATCAATGACCACGTCGGCGGCCGTGAACAGCGTCGCCGGGTCGTCGCCAGCGGTCAGGCCCACCATCGCGCCATCGGCCAGCACGCCCAGATCGATGCCCACCGCCGGCGAGCCCTTGCGCTCGATGCCGCCGGCCAGCTCGGCCCCGGTCGTGGCCAGGGTTTCCTTCAGCAGCATGCGCCCCATCCGCCCGGCGCAGCCGACAATGCCAATCCTCATGGCCCTTTTCCTTTCCCCCGTTCCCGAGCCGGCCCCTGGGGCCGGCCCCGCGCGCCTGGAGCACCGCGCGTTGAACCGGATCCCGGCGCGATGCTCCAAGCCTTTGTTCGTGCGTTCGAGTTATCCGAAAAGCGGTTCCCACTTCTCGGGTCTCACTCTAATCGGTCAGGTCTTCCCAAAATTCCTTGACCTTCTTGAAGAAGGACGAGGATTCCGGGCTGGAATCCCGATCGCCAGCCTCCTCGAACTCGCGCAGCAGTTCTTCCTGGCGCCGGGTCAGGTTGACCGGGGTTTCGACCGTGGCATGAATGAACATGTCGCCGCGCGAGGCGCTGCGCAACAAGGTCATGCCCTTGCCCCTGAGGCGGAACTGATCGCCCGACTGGGTGCCCTTGGGAATGCTGACCGACGCCCGGCCGCCGTCGATGGTGGGGACCTCGATCGACCCGCCCAGGGCCGCCGTGGTCATGGTGATCGGCACCTTGCAATGGACGTTGGCCCCATCGCGCTGGAACAGGCGGTGCGGCGCGATGGTCAGGAAAATATACAGGTCGCCCGGAGGCGCGCCACGCATGCCGGCCTCGCCCTCGCCGGCCAGCCGGATGCGCGTGCCTTCCTCGACACCGGCCGGAATCGAGACCTCCAGCGTCTTTTCCTTGCGCTGACGCCCCGAGCCGCCGCAATCCGGGCACGGATCGCGAATGACCTTGCCCTGGCCATGGCAGGTGGGACAGGCGCGCTCGATGGTGAAAAAGCCCTGCTGGGCGCGCACGCGACCGTGCCCCTTGCAGGTCGGGCAGGTTTCGGGCGCCGCCCCGCCCCGCGCGCCCGAGCCCTTGCACGTCGAGCACGTCACGGAACCGGGCACGCGAATGGTGGTCTTCTTGCCGGCGAAGGCTTCCTCCAAGGTGATGTCCATGTTGTAGCGGACATCGGCCCCGCGCTGGGCACCCGTGCCCCCGCCCCGCCGGGCGCCGCCCATGAACTCGCCGAACATCTCGTCGAAAATATCGGCGAAGCCGCCGCCGAAGTCGCCAAAGCCCCGCGCGCCCGCGCCGCCGCCCTGCTCGAAGGCGGCGTGCCCGAAGCGGTCGTAGGCGGCGCGCTTCTGGTCGTCCTTCAAGACCTCGTAGGCCTCGTTGACCTCGCGGAACCGGACTTCGGCGTCCTTGTCCCCCGGATTGCGGTCCGGGTGGAACTGCATGGCCAGCTTGCGGTAGGCCTTTTTCAAGTCGTCGGCCGAGGCGTTCTTGGCGACGCCCAGGACCTCGTAATAATCGCGTTTGCTCATGGTGGGCGGTTCGCTCTTTTTTTCCACGGATGACCGAAGCCACGCCAAGGGTGCGCCGTTTGCTCAACGACGCCAACCCCAAGCGTGGCCAAGCCCCCCTTCGCCCGGCGAACGGGGCGCTCAAGCTCCAGGGCCGGAGCCGGTCCGGGGATGCCCCCGGCCGGCCCCGGCCCCGGTCATCACGAGGTCTTGCGGTCGTTGACTTCCTCGAAGTCGGCGTCCACCACCCGCTCGTCGGAGGCGCCGGCGCTGCCGGTCGAACCCTGGGCGCCGGCCTCGGGCCCGTGGGCCGAGGCATCGCCCGCGGCATCCTTGTACAGGAACTCGCCCAGCTTCATGGACGACTGCATCAGGGCCTCGGTCTTGGCCTTGATGTCGTCGGCGTCCTCGCCGTCCAGCACCGCGCGCAGGGCGGCGATGTCGGCTTCCACCTTGCTCTTTTCCTCGGCCGGCAGCTTGTCGCCGTGTTCGGACAAGGTGCGCTCGGTGGTGTGGATCAGGCCATCGGCCTGGTTGCGGGCCTCGACCGCCGCGCGGCGCTTGCGGTCCGCCTCGGCGTTCTGCTCGGCCTCGCGGACCATGCGGTTGATGTCGTCGTCCGACAGACCGCCCGAGGCCTGGATGCGGATCGCCTGTTCCTTGCCCGTCGCCTTGTCCTTGGCGCTCACGTTGACGATGCCGTTCGCGTCGATGTCAAAGGTGACCTCGATCTGCGGCACGCCACGCGGGGCCGCCGGAATGCCGACCAGATCGAACTGACCGAGCAGCTTGTTGTCGGCCGCCATCTCGCGCTCGCCCTGGAAGACGCGGATGGTCACCGCCGTCTGGTTGTCGTCGGCGGTCGAGAAGGTCTGCGACTTGCGGGTCGGGATCGTCGTGTTGCGGTCGATCAGGCGGGTGAACACGCCGCCCAGGGTTTCAATGCCCAGGGACAGCGGGGTCACGTCGAGCAGCAGAACGTCCTTGACGTCGCCCTTCAGCACGCCACCCTGGATGGCGGCGCCCATGGCGACCACTTCATCGGGGTTGACGCCCTTGTGCGGCTCGCGGCCGAAGAACGCCTTCACCGTGGCCTGGACCTTGGGCATGCGGGTCATGCCGCCGACCAGGATGACCTCGTCGATCTCGCTCGCCTTCACGCCGGCGTCGGCCAGGGCCTTGCGGCAGGGCTCGATGGTGCGTTCGACCAGATCGTCGACCAGGGCTTCGAGCTTGGCGCGGGTCAGCTTGATGTTGAGGTGCTTCGGGCCGCTCTGGTCGGCGGTGATGAAGGGCAGGTTGACTTCGGTCTGCATCGAGCTGGACAGCTCGATCTTGGCCTTTTCCGCCGCTTCCTTCAGCCGCTGCAACGCGAGACGGTCGTTGCGCAGGTCAATGCCCTGCTCCTTCTTGAACTCGTCGGCCAGGTACCCGATGATGCGCGCATCAAAGTCCTCGCCGCCCAGGAAGGTGTCGCCGTTGGTCGACTTCACCTCGAAGACGCCATCGCCGATTTCCAGGATCGACACGTCGAACGTGCCGCCACCCAGGTCGTACACCGCGATGATGCCCGAGTTCTTCTTGTCCATGCCATAGGCGAGCGCCGCCGCCGTGGGCTCGTTGATGATGCGCAGCACCTCAAGCCCGGCGATGCGCCCGGCGTCCTTGGTCGCCTGGCGCTGCGAGTCGTTGAAGTACGCGGGCACGGTGATGACGGCCTGGGTCACCGGCTGGCCCAGGTGGGCCTCGGCGGTTTCCTTCATCTTTTGCAGGACGTAGGCGGAAACCTGGCTGGGCGCGTACTTCTCGCCGCGCGCATCCACCCAGGCGTCGCCGTTCTCGCCCTTGACGATCTTGTAGGGCACCAGGCCCTTGTCCTTCTCGACCGTCGGATCATTGTAGCGCCGGCCGATCAGGCGCTTGATGGCAAACAGGGTGTTTTCAGGGTTGGTCACCGCCTGGCGCTTGGCCGGCTGACCCACCAGACGCTCGCCGGATTCGCTGAACGCCACCATCGACGGCGTGGTGCGCGCGCCTTCGGCGTTTTCGATCACCCGCACGTCCTTGCCGTCCATGACGGCCACGCACGAGTTGGTTGTACCAAGGTCGATACCGATTACCTTGCTCATAATGTCACTCTCTCCCATCTGGCAGACCTTCCGCGACCACTGTCAGGCATCGCGGTGATCCCCGGAGACCGGTGATTGGAAGGCCCTTTGACGTTACGGACTGCGCCCCTTGTCGGGCTCGCCGGCCTTATATAAGGGGAGCCGGGTTTTCCCGCAATACGCGCTCCTCCTGGCCGGAAGGCCCGCCCTGGGACTTCCCCGGGCGCCTGGCCCCCGCTATAAGGAGCCCAGCCCCTGAATGCAAGCAAGGACCGTCCCATGATCCGCTACGCCCTGGAATGCGCCGAGGGCCATGTCTTCGAACACTGGTTCGACAACATGGCCGATGCCGATGCCCAACTGGCCCTGGGGTCCATCCCCTGCCCCGAGTGCGCCAGCACCGAGGTCCGCAAAAGCCTGATGGCGCCCCGCATCGGCCAGGGCAAGGCCACCGCCCCCCTGCCGTCGTGCGCCGGGCCGTCGTGCTGCGCGGGCGCCTGCCCGGCCATGGCCGGCTGACGCCAGCCCCCAAAAAAACCGAACCGGCCGCCAGAACCGAAAAGCGGCCGGTTCGAAAAACGGGGCTTGCCAGAACGGGCGGGCGTGTCGTATACGGTTCGTCCGACGCGGGTGTAGTTCAATGGTAGAACATCAGCTTCCCAAGCTGAATACGTGGGTTCGATTCCCATCACCCGCTCCATCTTCCCCTTCCTTCGATGACATGGGATGTCCCTCCGCCCAGGCCCGGCGAGGGGATGGCTCGCATGTCTGATCCTGTCTTGGGCCGCGCGGGGAAGCCTGCTCCATGGAAGTCGTCGTCACCCTTGTTGCGAATCCGGCCCAGGGCGGCCTGACGCCCGATCACCTGAACGCGGGCCGGCGCGCCCTGGAGTCCCTGGGCGGCGAAACCAGCCGCCCCCGCTGGCTGGACGAGGGCATCGCGGCGGACCTGGGCGTTGACGGCCTGTCGCCGGACCAGGCCCAGGCCGCCGTGACCCAGGCCCTGGGCACCGCCCCCCTTGATGTCCTGGCCCAGCCCACCGCCGGACGGCGCAAGGCCCTGCTGATCGCCGACATGGATTCAACCATGGTCATTGGCGAAACCCTGGATGAACTGGCGGCCCACGCCGGCCTCAAGGACGTGATCGCGGGCATTACCGCGCGGGCCATGAACGGCGAGCTGGATTTCATCGCGGCGTTGCGCGAGCGCGTGGCCATGCTCAAGGACCTGCCGGAAGCCGCGCTGGCCGAAACCTGGGCCCACACCGCCCTGACCCCCGGGGCACGGGTGGCCGTGCGCACCCTTGCCGCCCACGGCTGCCGCTGCTTGCTGGTGTCGGGGGGCTTCACTTACTTCACCAGCCGGGTGGCCGAGGCCTGCGGCTTCCATGATCACGTCGCCAACCGCCTGGGCGTGGCCCAGGGCCGGCTCACCGGGGCGGTGATCGAGCCGATCGTGGATCGCTCGGCCAAGCTCGCCACCCTCACCGCCGAGGCCGCGCGCCTGGGCGTGCCCCTGTCGGCCTGCGCGGCGATTGGCGACGGCGCCAACGACCTGCCCATGATCCAGGCGGCGGGATTGGGAATCGCGTTCCACGCCAAGCCCTCGGTCGCCGCCAACGCCCGGCTGCGCGTCGATCACGGCGACCTGACCACCCTTTTGTACGCCCAGGGCTTTGAACGGAGCGCCTTTGCCTCCGATGCCGCCTGATCGCGCCCCGCACGATCCGGGCCAACGGACCGCACTGCCATGACCTCCCAAGAGCCGTTTGAAATTTTCCTGGTGGCCCCCCCGGGGCTGGAAGCCGTGCTGGCGGCCGAGGTGGCCGCGCGGGGATTCCCCGATCCCGTGGTCACGCCCGGCGGCGTCCTGATTCAAGGCGGGTGGCCCGAGGTGTGGCGCGCCAACCTGGAAATCAGGGGGGCGAGCCGTGTCCTGGCCCGGGTGGCCTCGTTTCGCGCCTTTCACCTGGCCCAGCTCGATAAGCGGGCCCGGCGCGTGGCCTGGGGCACCTTCCTGCGCCCCGACGTGCCGGTGCGGGTGGAAGCCACCTGCAAGGGATCGCGCATCTATCACGCGGGCGCGGCGGCCCAGCGCATTGGCCGCGCCATCACCGAGGAACTGGGCGCCCCCCTCAAGGACGACGCGCCTTTGTGCCTGAAGGCCCGCCTGGACGACGACCTGTGCACCGTCAGCATCGATACCTCGGGCGAGCCCTTGCACCGGCGGCTGCACAAGGAAGCGGTGGCCAAGGCGCCCTTGCGCGAAACCCTGGCCGCCTTGTTCTTGCGCCTGGCCGGGTACGATGGCCAGGAACCCCTGGTCGATCCCATGTGCGGGTCGGGGACCTTTGTCATCGAAGCCGCCGAGATCGCGGCCGGACTGGCCCCGGGGCGCTCGCGCCCGTTCGCCTTCCAGCAGCTCGCTTCGTTCGACCCGGTGATCTGGAAAAGCCTGCGGGCGGCCCCCCTGCCCCCGCCTCCGTCGCCGCGCTTTTTTGGCAGCGACCGCGACGCGGGCGCGATCCGCATGAGCCAGGCCAACGCCGCCCGCGCCGGGGTTGGGGACTGCACCCGGTTTCACCAGGCCCCGGTCAGCGCCTTGGAGCCGCCCGAGGGACCGCCCGGACTGGTCATGGTCAACCCGCCCTATGGGGCGCGGATCGGCGATCGCAAGAAGCTGCACGCCCTCTATCACGCCCTGGGCCAGACCCTGAACGCGCGCTTTTCCGGCTGGCGGGTGGGCCTGGTCACCAACGACCCCGCCCTGGTTGCCGCCACCGGCCTGCCCTTCGGCCCGCCGGCCGCCGTGGTGTCGCATGGCGGCCTGGGGGTCAGCCTGTCGGTGAGCCGGCCCCTGGCCTGATGCAGGGCACCGGCCCCCGGCTGGCCACGAACGCAGGGGTTACACCCAGGGTAATCGGGTGAAGCCTTGGA
>NZ_BJZO01000082.1 GCF_007992075.1 Pararhodospirillum oryzae | reverse complement strand
GTGTTGAGTGTTCAAGACCCGGAGTAAAAAACGCTCCGGGTCTTGAAAAAAAGAGTTGATCGCTTCCGGCAAATCCGTTATTAACTGCCCTCCCCGGCAGGCTTGGTTTCGGGGAATGTCGGAAGTGAGAGTTCGCGGAAGGCACGTTGCCTTCCGGAGCGGGCAACCCGGGATCCGCCGGGTGTCTCGGCCGCTGGAGGGGTGTAGCTCAACTGGTAGAGCACCGGTCTCCAAAACCGGGGGTTACGGGTTCAAGTCCTGTCGCCCCTGCCACGGCCGCCTTTGTCCGCTGGGGTGTCTCCTTTCTTTCAGGGAGGCGGGCCCGGTTCAGTCCGACCCACTCGCAACCGTCGCCTTGGGATTTTGGTGTCCCGGGGATCGGCGGTTCGCCATTTCGGAACCGCAGGATGCCAAGGACGACTCCAGGCCAGTATATCCGTCAAGTTCGTCAGGAAATGGCCAAGGTTACTTGGCCGTCTCGCAAGGAGACGACGATCTCGACGACCATGGTTTTTGTCATGGTCTTCCTGGCGGCGCTGTTTTTCCTGTTTGTCGATTTTGTGCTGGCCGAAGGGGTTCAATTCATCTTTGGCCTGGGAGTGTGATCGCGTGGCCGCCCGCTGGTATGTGATTCACGTCTATTCCGGTTTCGAGAACAAGGTTGCCCAATCCATTCGGGAGCAGGCAATCCAGAAGGGCATGGAAGCCCTGATCGAGGAAGTCCTTGTTCCGTCGGAAGAGGTGGTTGAGGTCCGTCGCGGGGCCAAGGTCAACGCGGAGCGGAAATTCTTCCCCGGGTATGTCCTGGTCAAGATGGACCTGACCGACGAAACGTGGCACCTGGTCAAGAACACGGCCAAGGTGACCGGGTTCCTGGGGGGGCGCGGCCGTCCGTCGCCGATCACCGACAAGGAAGCCGAGCGCATCTTGCACCAGGTGCAAGAGGGCATCGATCGTCCCAAGCCGTCGATTTCGTTCGACGTGGGCGAGCAGGTGCGCGTGTGCGACGGACCGTTTACCAGCTTCAACGGTCTGGTCGAGGAAGTGGACGAGGAACGGGCCCGGCTCAAGGTGTCGGTGTCGATCTTCGGGCGCTCGACTCCCGTGGAACTGGAATACGCTCAGGTGGAAAAGATTTAAGGATGCGTCGGCACGCCGGAATCTCCGGCGGATGGGGCGCGTCGTTTTGGCCGCGAGGCCTGGGCCGGGGAGTCGTCTTCGGCCGGTTTGACGTGGGAGGTCGGCTCCGAAGTCCGGGAGCAGCCGCACCACGGCCCTTCGGGCATTCCTGAACTTCAAGGACCGAGGTTGTCATGGCAAAGAAAATTACGGGCTATGTCAAGTTGCAGATCCCGGCCGGCAAGGCGACGCCGTCGCCGCCGGTGGGTCCCGCGCTTGGTCAGCGTGGCCTGAACATCATGGAATTCGTGAAGGCGTTCAACGCGGCCACCCAGCAGATGGAGCCGGGCACGCCGACGCCGGTGGTGATCACCGCCTACGCCGATCGCACGTTCACCTTCATCACCAAGACGCCGCCCATGTCGTACTACCTGAAGAAGGCCGCCGGTCTTCCCAAGGGCTCGACGACGCCGGGCAAGGGCACGGTGGGAACCGTGACCATGGCGCAGGTGCGCGAGATTGCCGAAAAGAAGATGCCGGACCTGAACTCGCCGACCGTTGAGTCCGCGATGCAGATGGTCATCGGCTCGGCGCGCTCGATGGGTTTGAAGGTGGAGGGCTGAGGCGATGGCGAAGCTTGGCAAGCGACTGAAGAAGGCCACCGAGGGCGTCGATCCGCTGGTGCAGTACGACCTGGTTCAGGCCGTTTCGATGGTGAAGGCGCGGGCGACCGCGAAGTTTGACGAAACCATCGAGATCGCCCTGGCCCTGGGCGTGGATCCCCGTCACGCCGACCAGATGGTCCGTGGCGTGGTGGGTCTGCCGCACGGCACCGGCAAGACGGTGCGCGTGGCCGTGTTCGCCAAGGGCGACAAGGCCGAGGAAGCCAAGGCCGCCGGGGCCGACGTGGTGGGCGCCGATGATCTGGCTGCTTCCATCCAGGGCGGCACCATTGATTTCGACCGCTGCATCGCGACGCCCGACATGATGGGCGTGGTGGGCCGGCTGGGCAAGGTGCTGGGTCCGCGCGGCCTGATGCCGAACCCGAAGCTGGGCACGGTGACCAACGACGTGGCCGGCGCGGTCAAGGCCGCCAAGGCCGGCCAGGTGCAGTTCCGCGTGGAAAAGGCGGGTCTGGTTCACGCGGGTGTCGGCCGCGCCTCGTTCGCCGAGGAACAGCTGCTGGACAACATCCGGGCCTTTGTCGACGCGATCATCAAGGCCAAGCCGTCGGGCGCCAAGGGCACCTACCTGAAGCGCGCCGCTCTCAGCTCGACCATGGGGCCGGGCGTGAAGCTGGCGGTGAACACGTTGCACACCGGCGCGTAACCGCGCCGTGCACACCGGCGCGTAACCGCGCCATGCACGGCGGCGCGTACTGCGCTGTCTTGTTTCCGGCGTGATCCGGCCGGATCCCCCAGGGGGTCGGGCCGGGGCGCCGGGGGCAGGTCCGCTAGGCCCCTGGGCCTGGGACTTGCCAGCCTGTCCAAGACCGCAGGTGTCTTCCTGGCATGCCAGGAAGGCTTGAAGGGGAGGCTCCCCGCCCGCGTAGACGGGAGACAGACCGCTGATCGCCGGCCCGGGCTTTGCCAGGATCGGTTGAAAAGGGGATCGACTTCCGGGGCAGGTTCACCCCCGGGCACGGATCGTTTTCTTCCCTTGGGAGGAGGGCGCGGCCAGCCCGGGATTCATGAGGGCAACCAGCCCGTGCCGGAGGCCTTGTCACCAAGGCCGTCGGGGCGGGTCAGGAAGCGGAGATCACCGTGAACCGGGAAGAAAAAAAGGAACTGATCGCGGAGCTCTCGTCCCTCTTTGCCAGCACGAGCACCTGCATCGTCACCCACTACAAGGGCATGACGGTGGCCGAGGTGGAGAAGCTGCGCAGGGAGATGCGGGCTGCCGGCGCATCGTTCCGTGTGACGAAGAACCGGATCACGCGCCTTGCCCTTGCGGATACGGCGTTTGAAGGCCTTGCCGACCTGTTCACCGGCCCGACCGCGATCGCGACTTCGTCCGATCCGGTGGCGGCCGCGAAGGTCTGCGTGGAGTTCGCCAAGAAGAACGACAAGCTCGTGATTCTGGGCGGAGCCATGCAGGGCAAGATGCTGGACGTGCAGGGAATCGATGCGCTGGCCAAGCTGCCGTCGCTCGACGAGCTGCGCGGCAAGCTGCTTGGCATGATCAACACCCCCGCCACCCGGATCGCGGGCGTCTTGCAGGCGCCGGCGGGTCAGTTGGCGCGGGTCTTCAACGCCTATGCCACCAAGGACGAGGCCGCCTGATCGCGGCCTACCCTTTTCAATCGGAAGTACGATCCTTATCTGTAGGAGCATGATAAAATGGCCGATCTCGCCAAGCTCGTGGAAGAGCTGTCCGCCCTGACGGTTCTCGAAGCGGCTGAACTGAGCAAGATGCTCGAAGAGAAGTGGGGCGTTTCCGCCGCCGCGCCGGTGGCCGTTGCCGCCGTTGCCGCCGCCGAGGCCGCTCCGGCCGAGGAAGAGAAGACCGAGTTCGACGTGATCCTTGAGAACGCCGGCGACAAGAAGATCAACGTGATCAAGGAAGTCCGCGCCATCACCGGCCTGGGCCTGAAGGAAGCCAAGGACTTGGTCGAAGGCGCTCCGAAGCCCGTGAAGGAAGGCGTGTCCAAGGACGACGCCGAGAAGATGAAGAAGCAGCTTGAGGAAGCCGGCGCCAAGGTGTCGGTGAAGTAAGTCTGTCTCCTTCGGGTGTCAGGCGCCGCAAGGCCGGACGGAAGGGAGCGCCCCAGGCGCGCCTTTCGTTCGGCCATGCGGCGTTCCTGATCGGTTAACTCGGTTTTTATCCGTCGGTTCGCGGGTTCGTCGGGGAAAAGGGAAAACCGGATTTCCCGACGGCGACAAGCCCGGCCAGGGGCCGATGGCAGGGGGATCGCCCTCCTTTGACCCGGATCGGGGCCCCTGGGCCCCGCGGGTCCGGGTCAAAGGAGGGCGCCAGCCTCTGGATGCCGCTGTCTTGGGCCGGCTCCCTGGAAGGGACGGCCTGGCGTCGGCGGGCGGTGTGTGGGATCCCCCGGCAAGTCGGGGGGCGGTGTCGCCCGAGGCGCAAGCGCCCCGGGGGGAGGGGGCCTCAAGGTGCCAGGCGGTGCCGGAGCCTTTCCTATTCTAGAGTTTATCGCATTTTTTGCCCGCGAAAAGCGAGATCCGGCGGGGAGAAGAGGCGAAAATATGGATCGCAAGGCTGAAGCCCGGGCTTCGCGATCCAGGCGGACCTGCGCGGCGCGTACAGTTAAGGAGCGGTAATGACCATGTCGTTGACCAGTCGGAAGCGCATTCGGAAGGACTTCGGCCGGATTCCGACCGTGGCTCCCATGCCAAACCTGATTGAAGTTCAGAAAAGCTCCTATGACCAGTTTCTCCAGATCGGGATTCCGGTTGACCAGCGTACCAATAGCGGTTTGCAGGAGGTTTTCAAGTCCGTCTTTCCCATCAAGGACTTCTCGGGCAAGGGCGAACTGGAGTTCGTTTCCTACGAGCTGGAAGAACCGAAGTACGACGTGGATGAATGCCAGCAGCGCGGCATGACCTTTGCCGCGCCCTTGAAGGTGACCTTGCGCCTTCTCGTGTGGGACGTGGACGAGGAAACCGGCTCGCGCTCGATCCGCGACATCAAGGAGCAGGACGTCTACATGGGCGACATGCCCTTGATGACGTCGAACGGCACCTTCATCATCAACGGCACCGAGCGCGTCATCGTCTCGCAGATGCACCGGTCGCCGGGCGTGTTCTTCGACCACGACAAGGGCAAGACCCATTCGTCGGGCAAGTTCCTGTACGCGGCGCGGGTCATTCCCTATCGCGGCTCGTGGCTGGACTTCGAGTTCGACGCCAAGGATCTGGTGTATGTCCGCATCGACCGGCGCCGCAAGCTGCCGGTGACGACCCTGCTGTACGCCCTGGAAGGCGCCCAGACCCAGGCCCTGCGCGACGAGCGCGCGGCGGAGGGGCGTTCGGTGGATTCGGCCGAGATCGCCGGCATGACCTCGGAAGAAATCCTGGATTTCTTCTACCAGAAGCTCATCTTCAACCGCGATGACATGGGCTGGAAGGTCGAGTTCACGCCCGAACGCCTGCGCGGCGTCAAGCTCACCTACGATCTGATCGACGCCCGCACCGGCGAGGTCAAGCTGGAAGCCGGCACCAAGGTCACGGCCCGGGCCGCCCGCAAGCTGGCGGAAGACGGCATGACCGAGATGCGCGTGTTCACCGAGGAACTGGTGGGCCGCTACGCCGCCGAGGACATGATCAACGAGGAAACCGGCGAGATCTACGCCGAGGCCGGCGACGAGCTGACCGAGGCCATGCTGGGCGAGATGGAGCGCGCCGGCTTCACCGAGCTGCGCGTGCTGCACATCGACCACCAGAACGTGGGCCCGTACATCCGCAATACCTTGATGGTCGACAAGAATACCTCGCGCGAAGAGGCGTTGATCGACATCTACCGGGTGATGCGCCCGGGCGAGCCCCCCACCTTGGAAACCGCCGAGGCCCTGTTCAAGGGGCTGTTCTTCGACTCCGAGCGTTATGATCTTTCGGCGGTGGGCCGCGTGAAGATGAACGCCCGCCTGGACTTCACCTTGCAAGACGTGCCCGATACCCAGCGGGTGCTGCGCAAGGACGATATCTTGCACATCATCCGGGTTTTGGTGGAGCTGAAGGACGGCCGGGGCGAAATCGACGACATCGACCACCTGGGCAACCGCCGGGTGCGCTCGGTCGGCGAACTGATGGAAAACCAGTACCGGGTTGGCCTGCTGCGCATGGAGCGCGCGATTCGCGAGCGCATGAGCAGCGTGGACATCGACACGGTGATGCCCCACGACCTGATCAACGCCAAGCCGGCGGCGGCGGCCGTGCGCGAGTTCTTTGGCTCGTCGCAGCTGTCGCAGTTCATGGACCAGACCAACCCGCTGTCGGAAATCACCCACAAGCGGCGCTTGTCGGCGCTTGGCCCCGGTGGTCTGACCCGCGAGCGCGCCGGCTTCGAGGTGCGCGACGTGCACCCGACCCACTACGGCCGCATCTGCCCGATTGAAACGCCGGAAGGGCCGAACATTGGTCTGATCAACTCGCTGGCCACCTACGCCCGCGTCAATCAGTACGGCTTCATCGAGGCCCCCTACCGCAAGGTGGTGGACGGGGTGGTGACCGACGAGGTCATCTACATGTCGGCGATGGAGGAAGGCCGCTACACGGTGGCCCAGGCCAACGCGCCGCTGACCCCCGAGAACCGCTTCATCGAGGATCTGGTGTCGTGCCGCCGCGCCGGTGACTACGAGATCGTGCCGCCGGGCGACATTGATTTCATCGACGTGTCGCCCAAGCAGCTGGTTTCGGTGGCCGCGGCGCTGATTCCCTTCCTGGAAAACGACGACGCCAACCGCGCGCTGATGGGCTCGAACATGCAGCGTCAGGCGGTGCCCCTGGTCCGCGCCGAGGCCCCTTACGTGGGCACGGGCATGGAACCGGCGGTGGCGCGCGATTCGGGGGCCACGATTTCGGCCCGACGCGGCGGCGTGGTCCAGCAGGTGGACGCGACCCGCATCGTGATCCGGGCCACCGAGCAGTTGCGCGCGGCCGAATCGGGCGTTGATATTTACCGGTTGCAGAAGTTCCAGCGCTCCAACCAGAACACCTGTATCAACCAGCGTCCGCTGGTGAAGGTGGGCGAGGAAGTGCGCAAGGGCGACATCCTGGCCGACGGACCGTCGACCGAGATGGGCGAGCTGGCGCTGGGGCGCAACGTGCTGGTCGCGTTCATGCCCTGGAACGGCTACAACTTCGAGGACTCGATCCTGATTTCCGAGCGCATCGTGCGCGATGACGTGTTCACCTCGATCCACATCGAGGAGTTCGAGGTCATGGCCCGCGATACCAAGCTGGGCCAGGAGGAAATCACCCGCGACATTCCGAACGTGGGCGAGGAAGCGCTGAAGAACCTGGACGAGGCCGGCATTGTCTACATCGGCGCCGATGTCCAGGCCGGCGACATCCTGGTGGGCAAGGTGACGCCCAAGGGCGAAAGCCCGATGACCCCGGAAGAAAAGCTGCTGCGCGCCATCTTCGGCGAAAAGGCCTCGGACGTGCGCGACACGTCCTTGCGCATTCCGCCCGGGGTGACCGGCACCGTGGTCGAGGTGCGGGTGTTCAACCGGCGCGGCGTCGAGAAGGACGAGCGCGCGATGGCGATCGAGCGCCAGGAAATCGAAAGCCTGGCCAAGGACCGCGACGACGAACGCGCCATCTTGGAAGGCAGCTTCGCGCGCCGGCTCAAGGGCCTTTTGATGGGCCAGAAGGTGGTGGGCGGCCCGCGCGGCATGGCCACCGGCGGCGTGGTGACCGAGGAACTGCTGGCCGGCTTCACGGCGGCCCAGTGGCGCCAGATCGCGGTCGAGGACGACACGGCGGCCACCGCGATCGAAACCCTGAAGCGGGCCTACGAGGAATCGATCGGCAAGATCCAGGAGCGCTTCGAGAACAAGGTTGAAAAGCTCCAGCGCGGCGACGAACTGCCGCCGGGCGTCTTGAAGATGGTCAAGGTGTTCGTCGCGGTGAAGCGCAAGCTGCAGCCGGGCGACAAGATGGCCGGCCGTCACGGCAACAAGGGTGTGATTTCCAAGATCAATCCGATCGAGGACATGCCCTACCTGGAAGACGGCACCTACGTGGACATCGTGCTCAACCCGCTGGGCGTGCCGTCGCGCATGAACGTGGGTCAGATCCTGGAAACCCACCTGGGATGGGCCTGTCGTGGGCTGGGGGCGCAGATCAAGGAACTGCTCGACGGTGTCAGGCGCGAGGAAACGCCGGTGAGCGCCCTGCGCGACCGTCTGGAAGACATCTACGGTCCGCGCCACACCGAGGAAGATCTGTCCGCGATGTCGGACGATCAGGTCTGCGAACTGGCCTGGAACCTGCGCAACGGCGTGCCCATTGCCTCGCCGGTGTTCGACGGGGCGCGCGAAAGCGACATCTGCGACATGCTGCGCAAGGCGGGGCTGGATACGTCGGGGCAGGTCACCTTGCGCGATGGCCGTACCGGCGAGCCGTTCGACCGCAAGGTGACGGTGGGCTACATCTACATGCTGAAGCTCCACCACCTGGTTGACGACAAGATCCACGCCCGGTCCATTGGTCCCTACTCGCTGGTGACGCAGCAGCCGTTGGGCGGCAAGGCCCAGTTCGGTGGCCAGCGCTTCGGCGAAATGGAGGTGTGGGCCCTGGAAGCCTATGGCGCGGCGTACACGCTGCAGGAAATGCTGACGGTGAAGTCGGACGACGTGTCCGGACGCACCAAGGTTTACGAGGCGATCGTCAAGGGCGACGATACCTTCGAGGCCGGCATTCCCGAGAGCTTCAACGTGTTGGTCAAGGAAATGCGCTCGCTGGGTCTGGACGTCGAGCTGGGCCAGAGCAGCTATTAAGAGGACCGCTTCCCGGCCCGGATCCCGTCGCACAGGCGGGATGCCCGGGGCGGGGCGCGTCGGCACCGAATGGGGCGCGGGTCCTGTTTTTAACGCACCGCGCCCGCCGCGAACAGGCGGGAGAAGGCAGGCATGAACGAACTTACCAAGATCTTTGGTCAGGTCTCCGGCACCCAGTCGTTTGACCAGATCAAGATTTCCATTGCCAGCCCGGAGAAGATCCGGTCTTGGTCCTTTGGCGAAATCAAGAAGCCGGAGACCATCAACTACCGGACCTTCAAGCCGGAACGGGATGGCCTGTTCTGCGCGCGGATCTTCGGGCCGATCAAGGATTACGAATGCTTGTGCGGCAAGTACAAGCGCATGAAGTATCGCGGAATCATCTGCGAAAAGTGCGGCGTCGAGGTCACCTTGTCGAAGGTGCGCCGCGAACGCATGGGCCATATCGAACTGGCCGCGCCGGTCGCGCACATCTGGTTCATGAAGTCGCTGCCCAGCCGCGTGGGCCTGCTCATTGACATGACGCTCAAGGACCTTGAGCGCGTGCTGTACTTCGAGAATTACGTGGTGGTCGAGCCGGGCCTGACGCCGCTCAAGCTCCACGAAATGCTGACCGAGGAGCAGTTCCAGCGCGCCCAGGAAGAATACGGCCAGGACAGCTTCACGGCGGGCATCGGCGCCGAGGCCATCCGCGACATGCTGATGGCCATCGACCTGGAGACCCTCAAGGAAGAGATGAAAACCGAGCTGCGCGAAACCAGCTCGGAGGCCAAGCGCAAGAAGCTGGTCAAGCGTCTGAAGATCGTCGACGCCTTCCTTGAATCCGGCTGCCGGCCCGAATGGATGATCCTGGAAGTGATTCCGGTCATCCCGCCCGAGCTGCGCCCGCTGGTGCCCCTGGATGGCGGCCGTTTCGCGACCTCGGACCTCAACGACCTGTACCGGCGCGTCATCAACCGCAACAACCGCCTCAAGCGCCTGATCGAGCTGCGCGCGCCCGACATCATCATCCGCAACGAAAAGCGCATGCTGCAAGAGTCGGTCGACGCCTTGTTCGACAACGGCCGGCGCGGGCGCGCGATCACGGGCGCCAACAAGCGTCCGCTCAAGTCGCTTTCCGACATGCTCAAGGGCAAGCAGGGCCGCTTCCGTCAGAACCTGCTGGGCAAGCGCGTCGACTACTCGGGCCGTTCGGTCATCGTGGTGGGTCCGGAACTGAAGCTGCACCAGTGCGGCCTGCCCAAGAAGATGGCCCTGGAGCTGTTCAAGCCCTTCGTGTACTCGAAGCTGGAGCAGTACCACTTCGCGACCACCATCAAGGCCGCCAAGCGGATGGTGGAAAAGGAACGTCCCGAGGTGTGGGACATCCTGGAAGAGGTCATCCGCGAACACCCGGTGATGCTGAACCGCGCGCCGACGCTGCACCGCCTGGGCATCCAGGCGTTCGAGCCGGTGCTGATCGAAGGCAAGGCCATCCAGCTGCACCCGCTGGTGTGCACCGCCTTCAACGCGGACTTCGACGGCGACCAGATGGCCGTGCACGTGCCCCTTTCGCTGGAAGCCCAGCTGGAAGCGCGCGTGCTGATGATGTCGACCAACAACATCCTGTCGCCCGCCAACGGCAAGCCGATCATCGTGCCGACCCAGGACATCGTGCTGGGGCTTTACTACCTGACCTTGGAGCGCGAGGGCGAACCGGGCGAAGGCATGTGCTTTGGCTCGATGGCCGAGATCGAGCATGCCTTGTTCTCGAAGAAGGCCAGCTTGCAAGCCAGGGTGCGCGCGCGGCTGCACACCGTGGACGAAAACGGCGATCCGGTCACGCGCACGGTCCAGACCACGCCCGGACGCATGCTTCTGGCCCAGCTTCTGCCCAAGCACAAGGCGCTGCCGTTCGCGCTGATCAACCGTCTGCTGCGCAAGAAGGACGTCACCGACGTTATCGACTCGGTGTACCGTCACTGCGGCCAGAAGGAGACGGTGATCTTCTGCGACCGCATCATGGCCCTGGGCTATGCCCACGCGGCGCGGGCGGGCATCTCGTTTGGCAAGGACGACCTGGTGATCCCGGCCACCAAGGCCGACCTGGTGGCCAAGACCGAAGCCGAGGTCAAGGAGTTCGAGCAGCAGTACCAGGACGGCCTGATCACCCAGGGTGAAAAGTACAACAAGGTGATCGACGCCTGGTCGCACTGCACCGACCTGGTGGCCGACGAGATGATGAAGGAGATCGCCAAGATCGAGCCGGGTCGTCCGGTGAACTCGGTCTACATGATGGCGCACTCCGGGGCGCGTGGCTCGGCGGCGCAGATGAAGCAGCTGGCCGGCATGCGCGGCCTGATGGCCAAGCCGTCGGGCGAAATCATCGAAACGCCGATCGTGTCGAACTTCAAGGAAGGCCTGACCGTGCTGGAGTACTTCAACTCCACCCACGGCGCGCGCAAGGGCCTGGCCGACACGGCGTTGAAGACCGCGAACTCGGGGTACCTGACGCGCCGTCTGGTCGACGTGGCCCAGGACGCCATCATCGTCATGGACGACTGCGGCACCACCCGGGGCATCACCGCCATGCCGGTGGTCGAGGGCGGCCAGATCATTGCCTCGCTGGGCGAGCGGGTTCTGGGACGCACGGCGGCCGAGGACGTGAAGGGCGCCGACGGCACCTTGATCGTGCCCAACAACAAGATCATCGACGAACGCGACGTCGAGGCCCTGGAAAAGGCGGGCATCGAGCAGGTGCGCATCCGCTCGGTGCTGACCTGCGACGCCGATGGCGGCATCTGCGGCAAGTGCTATGGCCGCGACCTGGCGCGTGGCACGCCGGTGAACATCGGCGAGGCGGTGGGCGTGATCGCGGCTCAGTCGATCGGCGAGCCGGGCACGCAGCTGACCATGCGCACCTTCCACATCGGCGGCGCGGCGCAAAGGGGCGCCGAGCAGTCCAGCGTGGAAGCGGCCTTCGACGGGCGCATCGTGATGACCAACCGCTCGGTGGTGGCCAACTCGGAAGGCGTTCTGATCGTCATGGCCCGCAACTGCGAGCTGGCGATCACCGACGACGCCGGCCGCGAAAAGGCCCGCTACCGGGTGCCTTACGGCTCGCGCCTGCTGACCGACCACGGTCAGGACGTGACCAAGGGGACCAAGCTCGCCGAATGGGATCCGTACACGGTGCCGATCATCACCGAACGCGCCGGTATTGCCCGCTATGTCGACCTGGTCGAAGGCGTGTCGGTGCGCGAAGTGACCGACGAAGCCACGGGCATCGCATCGCGCGTGGTGGTGGAGTGGAAGAACCAGCCCAAGGGGTCGGATCTGAAGCCGCGCATCACCTTGCACACCGAATCGGGCGAGGCGGTGCTGGGGACCAACGGCCTGGAAGCGCGCTACTTCATGAGCGTGGACGCCATCTTGTCGGTGGAAAACGGCCAGAAGGTGAACGCGGGCGACGTGCTGGCGCGTATTCCGCGCGAAGGCTCGAAGACGCGTGACATCACCGGCGGTCTGCCGCGCGTGGCCGAACTGTTCGAGGCGCGCAAGCCCAAGGACCACGCGATCATTTCCGAAATCGATGGCCGGGTGGAGTTTGGCAAGGACTACAAGAACAAGCGCCGCTTGCTGGTGGTGCCCGAGGATGGCGACGGCGATCCGGTCGAATACCTGCTGCCCAAGGGCAAGCACCTGACGATTCAGGAAGGGGACTTCGTGCGCAAGGGCGATCCCCTGATGGATGGCAACCCGGTGCCGCACGACATCCTTCGGGTGATGGGCGTCGAGGCGCTGGCCAACTACCTGATCAAGGAAATCCAGGACGTTTATCGTCTGCAAGGCGTGAAGATCAACGACAAGCATATCGAGGTGATCGCGCGCCAGATGCTGCAGAAGGTCGAGATCACCGAGCCCGGCGATACCACCCTCCTGGTGGGCGAACTGGTCGACCGGATCGACTTCCAGGCCGAGAACGAAAAGACCCTGCGTGAAAACGGGCGGCCGGCGTCGGCGATCCCGGTGTTGCAGGGCATCACGAAGGCGTCGTTGCAGACGCACTCGTTCATCTCGGCGGCGTCGTTCCAGGAAACGACTCGGGTGCTGACGGAAGCGGCGGTGTCGGGCAAGAAGGACGACCTGGCCGGCTTGAAGGAAAACGTGATCGTCGGACGCCTGATTCCGGCGGGAACGGGAGCCTTGATGAACCGCCTGCGCGCGCTGGCGGCGCGCCGCGACCGCGAGGTCGAGGCGACTCGCACCGCCGAGGCGCCGATGCTGACCGCGGTGCCGGCCGATGTGGTGGATTTCCCGGGCGAGCCGGCGCCGGTGACGCCGACGGGCGACACGCAAACGCCCTGACCAAGGAAGAAGACCAGCGCGGGAAGGCCCAGGGGCGCCCGCGCCGGTCGAATTTCCAGGAGGAGATCTCCTCCTGGGGGAGCGGCCGAGGCTGCTTTTCGCTTGACGATCCGGGGGGGCATCCCTATGATGCCGCCTCTCTCGGTTGGCGGCGGTAGGGGGGATCCAAAGAATGGGTCGTTCCTAGACGCGCCAATTGAGCCTCGCTTCTGGCCGCTCGGCCGGTGTATGAGGCGGTTGGAAGACATCTGGCCTTTGGGCCGTTCTCCGGCAGCCGGCACAATCGCATCATTGCGACACTTCGCCGCTTGGGCGACGCGCCCGGCGTTTTGTCGTGATGGTCCAGTTCATGAAACGCGTACTTGGGTGGCCTTGAGAAGGGACGTTCGATGCCGACGATCAATCAGCTCATCCGCAAGCCTCGACAGGGGCAGGGAAAGCGCAACAAGGTGCCGGCGATGCAAGCCTGCCCTCAGAAGCGAGGGGTTTGCACGCGCGTGTACACCACGACTCCGAAGAAGCCGAACTCGGCCCTTCGTAAGGTCGCGCGCGTGCGGCTGACCAACGGTTTCGAGGTGACCAGCTACATCCCCGGTGAAGGCCACAACCTGCAGGAACACTCGGTGGTGATGATCCGAGGCGGCCGCGTGAAGGACCTTCCGGGTGTGCGCTACCACATCATCCGTGGCGTGCTGGATACCCAGGGTGTGAAGGACCGTCGTCAGCGCCGTTCCAAGTATGGCGCGAAGCGTCCCAAGTAAGAGATCGAGGAAGCCATGTCCCGTCGTCGCGCAGCCGAAAAGCGTGAAGTTTTGCCGGACGCCAAGTTCGGCGATATCGTCGTTGCCAAGTTCATCAACTCGGTCATGCTTGAAGGCAAGAAGGGCGTTGCCGAGAAGATCGTTTATGGGGCGTTCGATCGCATCCAGGCCAAGACCGGTCAGGATCCGTTGAAGGTTTTCCATGATGCCATCGATAACGTGAAGCCGGCCGTCGAGGTCCGCTCGCGTCGTGTTGGTGGCGCCACGTACCAGGTCCCCGTCGAGGTGCGGCCGGACCGGCGTCAGGCCCTGGCCCTGCGCTGGCTGATCGATTTTGCGCGCAAGCGTTCGGAAACGACCATGATCGACCGTTTGACCGGTGAGTTTCTGGATGCGTCATCAAACCGCGGTGGCGCGGTGAAGAAGCGTGAGGATACGCACCGCATGGCTGATGCCAACAAGGCGTTCAGTCACTACCGCTGGTAGTTTTCTCACGACATCCAGAATCAGAGAGTTGGCGGCATGAAACGCGACACCCCGCTTGAGCGCTATCGTAACATCGGCATCATGGCTCACATTGATGCCGGGAAGACGACGACCACCGAGCGCATCCTGTACTACACCGGCAAGTCCCATAAGATCGGCGAAGTCCACGACGGTGCCGCCACCATGGACTGGATGGAGCAAGAGCAGGAGCGCGGCATCACCATTACGTCGGCGGCGACCACGGCGTTTTGGAACAATCACCGTGTGAACATCATCGACACCCCGGGACACGTGGACTTCACCATTGAGGTGGAACGTTCCTTGCGTGTGCTCGACGGCGCGATCGCGGTGTTCGACTCGGTGGCGGGTGTCGAGCCGCAGTCGGAAACCGTGTGGCGGCAGGCGGACAAGTACCACGTGCCCCGCATGTGCTTCGTCAACAAGATGGACCGCATGGGCGCCAACTTCTTCCGCTGCGTCGACATGATCGTCGACCGGCTGGGCGCGCGTCCGCTGGTTCTGAGCCTGCCGATCGGTTCGGAAGCCGACTACGTGGGCGTGGTCGATCTGGTGAAGATGAAGGCCATCGTCTGGCGCGGCGATGATCTGGGCGCGTCGTTCGACGAGGTCGAGATCCCCGCCGAGCTGGCCGATCAGGCCGCCGAATACCGCGAAAAGCTGGTCGAAACCGCCGTCGAGTTCGACGACGCGGCGATGGAAGCGTACCTGGAAGGCAACGAGCCCGACGAGGCGACGCTGAAGGCCTGCATCCGCAAGGGCACCATCGCCATGAAGTTCGTGCCCGTGCTCAACGGGTCGGCCTTCAAGAACAAGGGCGTGCAGCCGATGCTGGACGCCGTGGTTGACTACCTGCCCTCGCCTTTGGACGTGCCCGCCATCCGTGGCGTGCTGCCCGAGACCGAGGAAGAAGTGCACCGCCACAGCTCGGACGACGAGCCGTTCTCGGCGCTGGCCTTCAAGATCATGAACGACCCGTTCGTGGGCTCGCTGACCTTCGCGCGCATTTACTCGGGCGTGCTGGAAAGCGGCTCCTACGTGATCAACACGGTGAAGAACAAGCGCGAGCGCATCGGCCGCATGCTGCTGATGCACGCCAATAACCGTGAAGAGATCAAGGCGGCGGGCGCGGGCGACATCGTGGCGCTGGTGGGTCTGAAGGACACCACGACCGGCGACACCTTGTGCGATCCGGTCAAGCCCGTGATCTTGGAGCGCATGGACTTCCCCGATCCCGTGATCGAGGTGGCCGTGGAGCCCAAGACCAAGAGCGACGTGGAAAAGATGGGCATGGCGCTGGCGCGCCTGGCCGCCGAGGATCCCTCGTTCCGCGTGTCGTCGGACCCCGAAAGCGGTCAGACGGTCATCAAGGGCATGGGCGAACTGCACCTCGAAATCATCGTCGACCGCATGCGTCGCGAGTTCAAGGTGGACTGCTCGGTCGGCGCCCCGCAGGTGGCCTACCGCGAAACGATTTCGAAGACCTACACCGTCGACTACACCCACAAGAAGCAGTCGGGCGGGTCGGGTCAGTACGCGAAGGTGTCGATCACGTTCGAACCGATGGAGCCGGGCTTCGGCTACAAGTTCGAAAGCAAGATCGTCGGTGGTTCCGTGCCCAAGGAATACATTCCGGGCGTGGAAAAGGGCCTGGCCTCGGCGCTCGACAATGGCGTGATCGCGGGCTTCCCCGTGACCGACATGAAGGCGACGCTGATCGACGGCGGCTACCACGACGTGGACTCCAGCGTGCTGGCGTTCGAAATCGCCGCCCGCGCCGCGTTCCGCGAGGGCCTGCCCAAGGCGGGGCCGAAGCTGCTGGAACCGATGATGCGTGTTGAGGTTGTCACGCCCGAGGAATACATGGGCGACATCATTGGCGACCTGAACAGCCGTCGCGGCAACGTGAGCGGCATGGATCAGCGCGGCAACGCGCGCGTTGTGCAAGCGACGGTGCCGCTGGCCAACATGTTTGGGTACGTCAACACGCTGCGCTCGATGTCGCAGGGGCGCGCCCAGTATACGATGCATTTTGACCACTACGCCGAAGTGCCGAACAACGTGGCCGAGGAAATTCGCGCCAAGATGGCGGGCTGATGCGGGCGACGGAGAGAAGAAA
>NZ_BJZO01000081.1 GCF_007992075.1 Pararhodospirillum oryzae | reverse complement strand
CCGTTGGTATAACTTCGAGGCCAGGTTGGGCCAAGAAATGGCCCAACCTGATCTCGGATTACTCTAGTGCGCCATCATGGCCAGCAGCAGCAAGGCCACGATGTTGGTGATCTTGATCATCGGGTTGACGGCCGGGCCGGCGGTGTCCTTGTACGGGTCGCCGACCGTGTCACCGGTGACGGCGGCCTTGTGGGCTTCCGAACCCTTGCCGCCGTAGTTGCCATCCTCGATGTACTTCTTGGCATTGTCCCAGGCGCCACCGCCGGCGGTCATCGAGATGGCCACGAACAGGCCGGTCACGATCACGCCCAGCAGCATGCCGCCCACCGCCGTCAGCGCCGCCGCCTTGCCGGCGATGATCGCGACAACGATGTACAGCACCAGCGGTGCCAGCACGGGCAGCAAGGACGGGATGATCATTTCCTTGATCGCCGCCTTGGTCAGCATGTCGACGCAGGTGCCGTATTCGGGCTTGCCCGTGCCTTCCATGATGCCCGGGATTTCACGGAACTGACGGCGCACTTCTTCCACCACGCTGCCAGCGGCCCGACCCACGGCGGTCATGCCCATGGCCCCGAACAGGAAGGGCAACAGGCCGCCCAGGAAGAGGCCGACCACCACGTAGGGGTTGGACAGCGAGAAGTCCAGCTCCAGGCCCGCGAACGACGGGTACAGCTTGGGGTTGGCGACGAAGTGGGACAGGTCCTCGGTGAACGCCGCGAACAGCACCAGGGCGCCCAGGCCCGCCGAGCCGATGGCGTAGCCCTTGGTCACCGCCTTGGTGGTGTTGCCCACCGCGTCCAGGGCATCGGTGGTCTTGCGCACCGACTGCTCCAGATCGGCCATCTCGGCGATGCCACCGGCGTTGTCGGTCACCGGACCATAGGCGTCCAGCGCCACGACCATGCCCGCCAGCGCCAGCATGCTGGTCACCGCGATGGCGATGCCAAACAGGCCGGCCAGCAGGTTGGCGACGATGATGGCGGCGCAGATGATCAGCGCCGGCACCGCCGTGGCTTCCAGCGACACGGCCAGACCCTGGATCACGTTGGTGGCATGACCGGTCGTCGAGGCCTTGGCCACCGAGCGCACCGGACGGAAATCGGTGCCGGTGTAGTATTCGGTGACCCAGATCAGCAGCCCCGTGACCAGCAGGCCCACGAACGCGCACAAGAACAGCGCGATGCCGCTGTAGGACTCGCCGTTCGACGCCTCGATGCCGCCCAGGCCGGGCACCCAGGTGGTCACCACCGCGATGCCGCCCAGCGACAGAACGGCCGAGGCCACGAAGCCCTTGTAGAGGGCGTTCATGATCGGGTTGCCGCTCAGCTTGTTCATCCAGCCCTTGGATTCGGTGAGCTTGACGAAGAACGTGCCGCCGATCGACGCCAGGATGCACACCGCCCCGATCGACAGCGGGTAGGCCATCATCGCGGTAACGTTGTCGGTGCCGGCGAAGAAGATGGAGGCCAGAACCATGGTCGCCACCACCGACACCGCGTAGGTCTCGAACAGGTCGGCGGCCATGCCGGCGCAGTCACCCACGTTGTCGCCCACGTTGTCGGCGATCACGGCCGGGTTGCGCGGGTCGTCCTCGGGGATGCCGGCCTCGACTTTACCCACCAGGTCGGCGCCCACGTCGGCGCCCTTGGTGAAGATGCCGCCGCCCAGTCGGGCGAAGATCGAGATCAAGGAAGCGCCAAAGCCCAACGCCACCAGCGGATCAACCAGGGCGCGGCCCTCGGCCCCGACCGCCAGCAAGATGGCGTAGTACACGGACACCGCCAGCAGGGCCAGGCCCGCCACCAGCATGCCGGTGACCGTGCCCGACTTGAAGGCGATGTCCAGGCCGCGCGCCAGCCCCTGGCGCGCGCCCTCGGCGACGCGGACGTTGGCGCGCACGGAAATGTGCATGCCAATGTAGCCCGCGGCTCCCGAACACAGGGCGCCGATCAGGAAGGCCATGGCGACCGCGAAACCAAGCGTAAGCAGAAGAACCAGGAACACCACGGCGCCAACAATGGCGATGGTGCGGTACTGGCGGTTGAGGTAAGCCTGCGCCCCCTCCTGAATGGCACCGGCGATCTGCTGCATTCGCTGAGAGCCGGGGTCTGCCGTCATGATCGACCGCGCCGTGAAGGCTCCGAAGGCCAGAGCCGCCACGCCACAGGCGATGACGAAAAGGTAAATCCCTGTCATTAATGACATTCCTTGCGCTGTGAGCCCAGCGGCGGCCCTTGGGACAAGGACCGAATCCTCCCTTGCCTTTCCGGGCCGTCGCGTGTCTTCCGAAAGGCCCGCAGAGCGTGCCAGAAGTGTCTCGCGAGGGCAACAAAACTGCGGCGACATCCGGCATTTCGCCATATTCTGATGCTTGGCGAGATCCGCAAGGCCGGTGGGCCCCAGGGCAAGGCCGGTGGGCCCCGGGGCAATCGAGTGAACCGATTGCCCTGGACTCTTTCATGGCCCTCAAGCGCCGGGCGCGCACTCCGTGCGCTTGTCTCACCCGACAAAGGCCGCGCGCCGCACTCGCGGCGTTGGGGAACCCTCTTCCGAGGGCATCCAGGGCTTCACCCAATTGCCCTGCCGTGGGCCCCCGCCCACGCGCGCAGGACGGCAATCAGGACTCAGCGCTCGAAGAACCCCTGGATCAGGACTTCCTTCACCACGCCCGGCCCCAGAACCCGGTCGGCCACGGCCTTCATGCGGGCCTTGATCGCCATCAGGTTCAGCTCGGGATGGGTTTCCAGATAGTTGGGCGCGTAGACCATCAGATCCTGGAAAAACGCCGCGTGCAGCAGATGGCCCCGTTCGCTCAAGGTGGCGTTGTCGGCCTCGGCCAGGCTCAGGCGCAGCCGGAAGGAAAGACGGCGCTGCACGGCGCCGTTGGCGATGACCGGGATTTCCAGGGGCTTCATGGAAAGCAGGAAGGGGGGCGGCCCCAGGCGCTCCAGGGGCGTGGGCGGCGGCGGGGGAGGGGGGGGATCGTTGGAAAGGCCCAACATCTGCTTGATGTCCGACACCAGGCCTGCGGCCCGTGCCCCGGGAATTCCCGTCCCCAGGACAATCACCACGATCAGCCCCAGGATTCCGAGTCTTTTCATGGTCCGTCCCCCTTCCTGGCCGGCCTGGGCGGGTCTGGGGCCGCCCGCTTCGGAAAGCAAGGGACGTGTGCCAGATCCCGCCGTTTCAGTCTGCCCTTTCGGGAAAGCGGTGTTCCCGTTCCCCGGGCAAACCCTATGCGTCGTGCGTCCATCCCGGGTGATCGATGCCAACGGTCCCGCCGGTGGCGTCACAGACCCGTACCCCGGGCATGGCGGATGCCGCCACGGGCAAAACCCGCCCGATCCGGGTCACGGCCACGCCGGCGTCGGCGCCCGCCTTGCGCACCGCGTCGCGGGCCTCGGCCGGGGCGCTGAACAAAAGTTCATAATCGTCCCCTCCGCCCAGGACAAGATGAAAGCGCTCGGGCGCGTCGGCAATCACCAGGGCAGCGGCTTCCGAAAGCGGCAGATCGGGGGCGTCAATCTCGATCGCCACCCCCGAGGCCCGGGCCATGTGGGCGGCATCGGCGCACAGGCCGTCGGACACATCCATGCATCCTCCGGCCAGCCCCCGCAAGCCCATCCCCAGGGCGACGCGCGGGCACGGCCGGCGGTACCGGTCCACCAGATGGTCGTGAAGGGGCGCGGGCAGGCCCAGCAGCTGCCCCTGCGCCGCCAGCAGGCCCAGGGCCCCGTCGCCCAGCGTGCCCGACACCCACAGGTCATGACCGGGACGGGCGTGGTTGCGCCGGAGTGCTTCTCCGGCCGGCACGGTGCCCAGAATGGTGATCGAGAACGTGGCCGGCCCCGGAGTCGATACCGTGTCGCCGCCCAGCAGGGCGAGCCCGAAAGCCGTCAGATCCTCGCCCAGGCCCCGGGCGAAGGCTTCCATCCAGGCGTCATCCTGGGCCGCCGACAGGGCCGCCGTGATCAGCACGCCCAGCGGGCGCGCGCCCATGGCGGCCAGATCCGACAGGTTCACCCGCAGGCATTTGGCGGCAATGGTGGCCGGAGGATCGGCGGGCAGGAAGTGGACCCCGCTCACCAGGGCATCGGCGCTGGCCACCAGATCGCCTTGCCCCTCCAGCGACAACACCGCCGCGTCGTCGGCCAGATCCAGGGCCTGGGGGGTTGCCTGGGCCAGGGGGCGGAACAGATCCCGGATCAGGGCGAATTCCCCGCGTCGCCCCATCCGTCAGGCCCCGCCGCCAAACGCGTCCGGACGGGCGGAGCGCGCCACCTTGTCGAGGACGGCGTTCACCAGGCCCTTTTCAGCCCCGGTGTAGAAGGCGGCGGCGATGTCCACGTATTCCTTGATCGCCACCCGGGGCGGCGTGCGCGGACGTTCCAGCAACTCGTAAACCCCCGCGCGCAGCACCGCGCGCACCACGGGCTCCAGCCGTTCCCACGGCCATTCCGACGACAAGGTGGGCCGGATCACGTCGTCGAGCCGGTCCATCTCGGCCTGGGCGCCGCGCACCAGGGTGCAGAACAACTCGCCTTCCAGGGGTTCCAGGTCGGCGCGGGTTTCCGTGGGTTCGAAGATCCCGTCGGGATCGGGGGTATCCACCATGGCAAAGCCCCCCAGCGAGCCATCCATGAAGGCCCGCACCAGGGTTTCCACGTCGGTTTCGCCGACGTCCAGACTGTAAAGGGCTTGCACCGCCGCAAGGCGGGCGGAACTGCTGCGGGCCTGCCGGCCCAGACGGGCGGCGGGCGAAAGGTCGGGAGACTTGGCCATCCTGGGCGTGAACTCGTGTGGTCGGTTATCGAAAAAAGCCCGGGAGACCCTGCCTCCTGGGAAAACCGGGGCGTGGACAGCCGCGAACGGACCTCGCGCGCCCCGGTGAACGGGAAACAGGTTACAAACCCAGCTCGCGCTTGACCTTGAGCATGCGCAGGCAGGCCCGGGCCGCCTGACCGCCAAAGTCGCGCTTGTCGGGATCGGAGCGCTCCAGGGCCTGGTCGTAGGTCTGGCAGGTCAGGATGCCGTTGCCCATGGCCAGCGAGTAGGTCAGCGTCAGGTGCATCAAACCATCAATGGCGACACGACACGCGTTTTCGTAGTGGTCGGTTTCGCCCTTGATGGCGCAGCCCAGCACGACATACCCGGCATAGCGGTAATCGGTGGCGCGCAGCTCGATCGAGCGAATGGCGTAGCGAATGACCGCCGGGGCTTCGATGATCCCCGGCACCAGCACGCGCTTGAAGCCCGCCCCTTCCTGCTCCAGGGCGCGGATCGCGCCCCGGACCAGATTGTCGGTGATGTCATCGTAGAAGCGGGCTTCGACAATGAGAATGCGGGGACCGCCGGCCATCCGGGTTCACTCCTTGTCGGAAAGGGGGCGTTGATCCACCACCTTCAGGCCATAGCCGTCAAGGGCGATGATGGTCTTCGGTGTGTTGGACAACAACACCATGTCCGTGACCCCCAGGTCCAGCAAGATCTGGGCGCCCACGCCATAGTCCACCAGGCGGCCCCCCGCCGGGCCTTCGCCAAGGCGGGCGCGCAGGCGTTCGGCCAGGGCCGTGGGCTCGGATTCGCGGATCAAGACCACCACGCCCCGGCCGGCCTCGCTGATCTGCTCCATGGCGCGGTGCAGCAGGCCGTCGTGGCCGCTTTCCGCGTCGCCCAGCACGTCGTCGAGCAAGTTGAGCGCGTGCATGCGGACCAGAACCGGCTCGGCCCCCGACAGGTCGCCCTTCACCAGGGCCACGTGCTCGCCATACGAAACCGTGGAAACGTACAAGACCATGCGCCAGTCCCCGCCGTGGACCGACGTGAACGGCGTTTCCAGCTCGCGGCGGACCAGGCGCTCGGTGCGCCGGCGATAGGCGATCAGGTCGGCGATGGTGCCCAGCTTAAGGCCATGCTCCTGGGCGAAGCGCACCAGGTCGGGCATGCGCGCCATCGAGCCATCGTCGTTCATGATCTCGCAGATCACGCCGGCGGGCTCCAGGCCCGCCATCCGGGCCACGTCCACCGCCGCCTCGGTGTGTCCCGCGCGCACCAGGACGCCGCCATCGCGGGCCACCAGGGGGAAAATGTGCCCCGGGCTCACGATGTCGGCCGGTCCCGCCGCCGGATCGATCGCGACTTGCACGGTGCGGGCGCGGTCGGCGGCCGAAATGCCGGTGGTCACCCCCTCGCGGGCCTCGATCGAGACCGTGAACGCCGTGGAATGCCGCGAGCCATTGTGCTGGGACATCAAGGGCAGGTTCAGGTGCTCGCACCGCTCGCGGCTCAGGGCCAGGCAGACCAGTCCCCGGGCGTGCTTGACCATGAAGTTGATGGCATCGCTGTCGGCCATGCCGGCGGGGATGACCAGATCCCCTTCGTTTTCCCGGTTCTCATCGTCGACCAGGATGAACATGCGTCCCTGGCGGGCATCTTCGATGATTTCTTCCGGCCGGGCCAGATAATCACGGTAGGTCAAGGAGGTGGTCCTTTAGTTAAGTCTCGGAGTTCAGCAGCCGCGCCACGTAGCGCGCCAGCATGTCGATTTCCATGTTCACCCGGCTGCCCCGCTTCAGGGTGCCAAAGGTGGTGACGCTTTGGGTGTGGGGAATAATATTGATCCCGAACACGTCGTCGGCAACCTCGTTGACCGTCAGCGACACCCCGTCAAGGGCCACCGAGCCCTTGGGGGCCACGAAGCGCTTGAGATCGGCCGGCGCCCGGAACGAAAAGCGCATGCTTTCCCCGTCGGGTGTCGTGTCCACGACCTCGGCCACGCCATCCACGTGCCCCGAAACGATGTGTCCGCCCAGCTCGTCGCCCACGGCCAGGGCGCGCTCGAAGTTGACCGGGGTGCCGACCGTCCAGCCGCCAAGCGTGGTCTTCGACAGGGTTTCGGCCGAGGCCTGAACCGCGAACCAGTCGGGCCCGGTTTCAATCACCGTCAGGCAGCAGCCATTGCACGCGATCGAGGCGCCCAGGGGGATGGTGCCGGTGTCGTAGCGCGTGGTGAATTCAAACCGGGTTTCGCCCTGGGTGTCCACGGCGCGGACACGGCCCAGGTCGGTGATGATGCCGGTGAACATGCAAGATCACTCCACTCAATCGGAATAAGGCCCAAGGAAAGCGGCGGCCGTCCCCGGCAGGGGATCGGGCCCGGTCAGCAGGTCCAGCCAGTCGTTTCCCAGCGTCCGCCCCTCCTGACGAGAGAAGACGGCGGAATCGGTCAGGCGGTCAACCCCGAACGGGGCCACGCCCGCGATGCCATCCCCCCCCACGACGCTGGGCGCGCGAAACCAGGCCACCCGGTCCACCCGGCGCGCGGCGAGGAAAGTGGCGGCCAGCCGGCTGCCGCCCTCCAGCAGCAGGCGGGTAATGCCCAGCCCGGCCAGGGTGGCCAGGGCCACGTCCACATCGGGATGCCCGCTGGCGTCGGTGGCCACGGGGACCACGCGCACGCCCTTGGCCTCCAGGCGGGCCCGGCGCAGGGGATCGGCCTGGGGCGCGCACAACAGCCACAAGGGAGGTCCGCCCTCGACCGAGCGCGCGAGGCGTCCTTCGGTTGGCAGGTCAAGGCGGGCATCGAACACAACGCGGACCGGCGAACGGTCCTCCAGCCCCGGCAGGCGGCAGGTCAGCACGGGATCGTCGGCCAGCAAGGTGCCGCGCCCGATGGCGATGGCGTCGTGGGTCGCGCGCAGCCAGTGGCCGGCGGCGCGGGCCTCGGGGCCGGTGATCCACTGGCTTTCCCCGCTGGCGGTCGCGATGCGGCCATCCAGGGAGGAGGCCACCTTCAAGGTCACCATCGGCCGCCCCAGCTGGCGGTGCATCAGGAAGCCCAGGTTGAGGTCGCGGGCCTCGCGCGCCAGCAAGCCGGTCTGGACCAGCAGGCCCGCCGCCTTCAGCCGCGCGATCCCCCGGCCGTTGACCCGGGGATCGGGATCGCCCAGGGCCACCACCACCCGCGTGACGCCGGCGGCAATCAGGGCATCGGCGCACGGTGGCGTCTTGCCGTGGTGGGAGCACGGTTCCAAGGTGACGTAGGCGGTCGCGCCCACGGCCTGGGCGCCCGCGTGCTCCAGGGCCTCGCGTTCGGCATGGGGGCGCCCGCCGGGCTGGGTCCAGCCGCGCCCGACCACCCGCCCCGAGGGCGCGATCAGCACGCATCCCACCGCCGGGTTGGGCCAGACCCGCCCCAGCCCCCGGGCCGCGAGGCGAAGCGCGGTGCGCATGGCGGCTTCGTCCGTCGGGAGGAACCCTGTCACCATGGGGAGATCCGACCGTTCACGATCGCCTTTCCGTTACGTCGTGGGGCCGTGCAGGTTCTCGACGAAGGCTTCGAAGTCCTTCGCTTCCCTGAAATTCCGGTACACCGAGGCGAACCGCACATACGCCACGGAATCAAGCTGGGCGAGGTGTTCCATGACCAGCTCGCCAATGATCTTGGAGTCAATTTCGCTTTCGCCGGAACTTTCCAGCCGGCGCTGGATTTCGGAAACAATGCGCTCGATCCGCTCGTCGTCCACGGGACGCTTGCGGCACGCGATGCGGATCGAACGCGAGAGTTTTTCCCGATCAAAGGCGGAACGCTGTCCGTTTCGCTTCAAGACGACAAGATCGCGCAGCTGAGCGCGTTCGAAGGTCGTGAACCGCGACCCGCACGCCTGGCAGAACCGGCGCCGACGGATGGCGGCATTATCCTCCGTCGGGCGCGAGTCCTTCACCTGGGTGTCGTCGTGACCGCAAAACGGACACCGCATGCGTTATTTCCCTTCCCTGGCCCGCCGTCCAGCCGGCGGGCCCCATGGCAGGGAACCGTTATAGCCCGCCATATATGGGAAAGCGATCGCAAAGCGTGCGGATCTCGGCCCGCACCGCGCTTTCCAACGCGGTATTGTCGTCGGGGTTGGCGGCCAGGCCATCAAGCACCCGGGTAATCAGGGAGCCCAGGGCGCGGAACTCGGCGACGCCAAACCCGCGCGAGGTGGCGGCGGGCGAGCCCAGGCGGATGCCCGAGGTCACGGTGGCCTTTTCGGGGTCGAACGGAATGCCGTTCTTGTTACAGGTCATGCCGGCCCGCTCCAGGCTTTTTTCGGCCACGGAGCCGGTCAGGTGCTTGGGCCGCAGATCGACCAGGACCAGGTGGGTGTCGGTGCCGCCCGACACGATGTCGAGCCCGCCCTCGACCAGGGTTTCCGCCAGCACGCGGGCGTTGTCCTTCACCGCCTGGGCATAGACCTTGAACTCGGGGCGCAGCGCCTCGCCCAGGGCCACGGCCTTGGCGGCGACGATGTGCATCAACGGGCCCCCTTGCAGGCCCGGGAACACGGCCGAGGCCAGCGGCTTGGCCATGTCGGGGTTGTTCGACAAGATCATGCCGCCGCGCGGCCCGCGCAGGGTCTTGTGGGTGGTGGTCGTCACCACGTCGGCGAAGGGCAGCGGGCTGGGGTGCAGCCCGGCGGCGACCAGGCCGGCGAAGTGGGCCATGTCGACCATGAACAGGGCGCCCACGCTGTCGGCGATGGCCCGGAAGCGGGCGAAATCGATCTCGCGCGGGTAGGCCGAGCCGCCGGCGATGATCAGGCGCGGCTTGTGCTCGCGGGCCAGGGCCTCGACCTCGTCGTAGTCGATGCGGGCATCCTGGCGGCGCACGCCATACTGCACGGCGTTGAACCACTTGCCCGACTGCGCGGCCTTGGCGCCGTGGGTCAGGTGGCCGCCGGCGGCCAGGCTCATGCCCATGATGGTGTCGCCGGGCTTGACCAGGGCCATCATGACCGCCCCGTTGGCCTGGGCGCCGGAATGGGGCTGGACGTTGACGTACTGGCAGTCAAACAGGGCCTTGGCCCGTTCGATGGCCAGTTCCTCGGCGACGTCCACTTCCTCGCAACCGCCGTAGTAGCGCTTGCCCGGATAGCCTTCCGCGTATTTGTTGGTCAGCACGCTGCCGGCGGTTTCAAGCACGGCGCGCGAGACAATGTTCTCGGAAGCGATCAGCTCGACCTGGTTTTGCTGGCGCTTCAACTCGGCTTGCAAGACATGGGCAATGGCGGGGTCGGTTTCGGCCACCGGGGCGGAGAAAAAACCGGACCAGGGAGTGGTGTCGTTCATCCGTGCAATGTTCCGTTCAAACTGGAGTCGGGACCCCTCCCCCCCCAGGAGCCGCGCCCTGGCAACGGGGGCGGGCGGTGGGGGTGGGGCGGCCGGTCCTGATCCCGAGGGATCAGGCGGGGGTTGCGCCGCCTAGCTTGGCCACGCGTCGGGCGTGGCGGCCTCCTTCGAAAGGGGTCGACAAGAAAAGATCCACGCACTCCTTGGCGATCTCGGGGCCGGTGGTCCGGCCGCCCAGGACCAGCACGTTGGCGTCGTTGTGCAACCGGCACAGACGCGCCCCATAGGCATCGTGGACGAGGGCGCCGCGCATGTCGGCGTGGCGGTTGATGGCGATCGAAATGCCAATCCCGGTTCCGCACAACAAGACACCGCGCCCGGCCTTGCCCGCGCGCATGGTTTCGGCCATCAGGTTGGCGATATCGGGGTAATCAACGGATCCGGGGCCGTGGGTGCCAAGGTCGAGAACCGGCCAGCCTTGTTCTTGCAGGTGGGCGACCAGCAGCGCGCGCAGCTCAAGGGCGCCATGATCCGAGGCCAGGGCGACCACCGGCCGGGGCTGGTCGTCCTCGGGGGCAATGGGGGATGGTGCGCCTTGCATGGTGATGTCCCTTCCTTGAGGCTTTCACGTTCTTTCAATTTTTGGGCCCGGTCCCGGCCAGGAGCGGCTCGGGCAACCCGGTCACCGGACAAGGCCGGTCCGCCTTGTCGTTCGAGCGGACAGGGAAAGCGCCCTTGAAGGCCTTTCGTCAAGGCCTCTTGCCAACCGGGGGCCTGTCTATCACTCGAATTGGGCCAAAACACGGCGTTCTCCCTGCGGGGCGTCCGGTCTTTATCCGGCGCGGTATCCGGGGGAGAGGCATCGTAATTTCGCAGTGTGCCGGCAGCAAAGAGGGTTAACCTAGACAAAATACCACTAACCGTCCTGGGCTATTCTTTCCTTGAACCGGGATTGGGGAGTACATTGATTGACAGGGCCTAATCGCTAAGGCAAAAAAGAAGGGCGTAACAAAAATAAACGCCGTCAGGGCGTGCAAGCACGAATCAGCTTGGTGGTTTACACCAAAGCGATGCAGCCGAAAGCCACAAGAATGATGGACGAAAAGATCGAGGCCCTGAGCAAGGACGAACTGCTCAAGATGACCGTTGACGTGGTTTCAGCCTATCTCAGCAAGAATCCCACGCCGACGGGTCACATACCGGATCTGATTCAAACGACGTTTCAGGCGTTGACCGGCCTTGACGCGCCCCCTCCCGAACCGCGCAATGAACAGCAGCGTCCGGCCGTTTCGGTTAAGAAATCGATCCATAACGATCATTTGGTGTGCCTGGAGGATGGCAAGAAGCTGAAGATGCTCAAGCGGCACCTGCGCACCAACTACAACATGACGCCCGAGGAATATCGGGCAAAGTGGAATCTGCCGCCGGATTACCCGATGGTTGCGCCGAACTATGCCCAGCAGCGCTCTGAATTCGCGAAAAAGATTGGTCTTGGCCGCAAGAGCGCGGACTAGGATTATTTGCGGGAAGGGCAGGGATCCCTTGTGATCCTTCCCGCCTGAAGGCCGGTGCCCCGTCGCCCTTGGGCTCTTGGTAACGTGAGACCCGAAAAGTGGGAACCGCTTTTCGGATAAGTCGAACGCAAAAGAATGGGGCGCCGTATCTGGATCCGGTCTAACGCACGGCCCTCTAGCGCGAGGCCGGGCGCCGGGCCAGAACATAGGCCAGCTTCCGCGCCGCGTTTTGCTTCAAGGTGGTCAGACTGGCCGAGGCCGGGCCCACCATGACAACCTCGGTTCCGGTGGCGGCATCCAGGGCGGCAACGCGCATGTACGCGCCGGCCTGACGGATTTCAAACAGAACCTCCCGGGGCGGGGCGGGGGGGCAGGGCGGGGTGGGCATCCTGGGGGCTCTCCTGTGGGCCGGTCGGCGCGCGGATCCGGACGCGATTCAAGAAAACGGACCAAAAAAGGCGAAGCCTTATTCTACCACGCCGCCCGCTGTCCGGGGAGGCGCCGTTTTCGGGCCGCTCCGGGCGGGCTTCACGACCACAGCCAGGCGGCGCCGCGCACCCCGCTGGAATCCCCATGGCGGGGGATGGCCACCCGGGTGAGCGTTTGCGGACTGAACACCCACGGTGCCCACAGGCGGGGCAGGTCGCGGGTCAGGTGGGGCATGGTGCCCACGCCGCCCCCCAGCACGATGACATGCGGATCCAAAAGGGTGATGACAACGGCAAGCGCGCGGGCCAGGCGGTTCGCGTGGCGCTCCAGCGTGGCCTGGGCGGCGCCATCGCCGGCCTGGGCACGGGCGGCGATTTCGGCGGCGTCGAGGACCTGGCCGGTATGGGCGCGGTGATCGGCGGCCATGCCCGGCCCGGAACAGAAGGTTTCCACGCAGCCCAGGCGCCCGCAGTAGCAGGCGGGGCCGGGGCGTTCGTCGTCGTGGGGCCAGGGAAGGGGGATGTGGCCCCATTCGCCGGTGATGGCATTGGGGCCGCCGACCAGATGGCCGTTCACCACCAGCCCGCCGCCGACCCCGGTGCCCAGGATGACGGCGAACACGATGGGCGCGCCGGCGCCGGCTCCGTCGTGGGCTTCCGAGAGGGCCAGGCAATCGGCATCGTTGGCGATCCTCACCGGCCGGCCGAGGACGCGGGCCAGGTCCTGATCGAAGGGGCGCCCGATCAGCCAGGTGGAGTTGGCGTTCTTGACCAGCCCGGTTTGGGGATCGAGCGTTCCCGGCATGCCCACCCCCACCGATCCGCGCCGGCCCACCTCGGCCTCGGCCTCGGCGACAAGGGCGGCGATGGTGGCCAGGGTCTGGTCGTAGTCGCCGCGCGGCGTGGGCACCCGCCGGCGCACGCGCACGGTGCCGTCGGGATCCAGGGCGATGATCTCGATCTTGGTGCCGCCCAAATCAATGCCCAGACGCAGATCCATGGCCGCTCTCCGAAGGGGAAGGGGAAAAGGGGAGGGGGAAGGGGACGAAGAAGGAAGCGTATACGCCCTCGCCCCCTTTCTTCAACGCGCCCCTCACCACGCCCCGGACCTCCGAATTTTTCCGCGAAAAAACCCGTTGACAGGCCCGGCGGCTCTCGGTAAAAACCCGACCTCGCCGCGACACACGGCGAGACGATGGCGGAGTAGCTCAGCTGGTTAGAGCAGCGGAATCATAATCCGCGTGTCGGGGGTTCGAGTCCCTCCTCCGCTACCAATTGAAACCCCTTGAAATCCTTGGCGATTTCAAGGGGTTTTTCGTGTTCGGCGGGAGGCGGCTGGTCAGTCCAGGCGGTCGGGGGCCAGGAAGCAGACTTCGCGCACGTCGGCCAGGCATTGGTTGACGGGGCCCAGGGCGCCCAGGGTCAGGCCCTCGATCTCCTGGTGCGCGAGCGGGCGGGCGTCGCGGACCAGGGCCAGCAGGCGTTCCTGGGCCGCCGGATCCTCCAGCAAGGCGAGCAGCGCGGCGCTGGCATCGAGGGCGGCGGCGGGGGGCGCGGGGGCGGAGGTCAGGCGGGACAGGGCCAGCGGAATGGCGGCATGATCAGGCGCCGGCGGGGCGGCATCGCGCACGCGGGCCAGCACCAGGGCCAGGGTGGTCAGGCGCTCCAGGCGGGTGTCGTCGCGGGGGCCCGCGTTCAAACCCAGGGCCGCCGCCGCCCCCAGGCCCAGGGCCAGAACCGGGGGGGCGGAGGCGTGGTTGGCGATCAGGGCCCAGCGTTCCGTGTCGTCGCGGGCCGTCAGCAAGAGATCGCTCAGGGTGGCGCGGGAGGCCGGGCGTTCATCGATCACCACCTGCGTGAGGGCCGCCTTCCAGGAGGGCGGGAGCGGGTGCCAGTCGTAGCCCAGCTTGGCGCGCAGCAGGTGCCCGGCATAGCCGCCGTCCAGCGACAACAGCTTGCGAACCCCCTGCACCAGATCGGTGACGAAGCGATCGTGGGCACTGCCGGGCACGGCGGGCGGGGCCGTTCCGCGCGAGACCGCAAGGGGATCCCAAACCGGGACGGACGGCGCTTCCCCGGCTTTCGAGCCTCCGTTCGCCGGCTCCTCGGCTTCCAGGGACAGGAAGGCCCCGTAGGCGCGGATCAGGCCGGTGGTGGTGGCCTCGTCGGTGCGCGGGCAGGCCCGGGTGTGCAGCGCCGTGCTCAAGGCGGCGCGGGCCTCGGTCAAGGGCGGCGGCTCGTGAAACGCGCCCCGGCCCAGGGCCCGGCGATCACGGCGCAGGAACAAGGCCGCCTCCAGGTGAAAGGCGACCTTCCAGGGCAGGAAGTCGCGGGCGCTTTCGGGCGCGTCGGGGGCGGTGGCAAGGTGGTCCACCATCGCCCGGGCCTCGCGCAGGTGGTGCATTTCCCCGCAGGCGAGCAAGGTGGCCAGGGCCCTGGTCCGCTCGACTTCCGCGCTCGGGCCCTGGAACAGGGCGGCGAGTTGCGCGCCCACCGCCCGGCGTTGACCCACCCGGCCCACCAGCCCGGCCACGGCCCCGCTGTCCAGGCTCAGCCGGTGCACGGCCGGGGTGCGTTCCGCCGCCTGCAAGACCGGCTCCAGCTCCTGGGGTTTCGCCGATGAACCGGAGGGAAAACAGGCGTGATAGGGGGCAAGAAGGGTACGGCGGTCCCGGGCCGCCTGTTTGGCGCAGGGAAAGGTGAGGCGGAAGGGGGCGGCTGGGGTACTGGCCAGCGGGGCCAGCGCCAGCAGCTTTTCTTCCGCCCAGCCGGGATGGCGCAGCGTGGCGGCAAGGTTGGCGATCGAGGGAGGATCGGCGGCCTTCAGCAGGGGGGCCAGACCCGGCGAGGCAGCGGGCACGGCCTCCCCCAGGCGCAAGGCGACCGCGTGCGGCGTATCCACGACGATCAGGTGAACCTCGTCGAAAAAGGCGAGGGGGGAAGGGGCGGCCGGCGGGGTTCCGGGGATGGGGGGATCAAGCCACGGCCCCAGGAACCCGGGCGTGAACAGGGTTTTGTCGCCCATGTGCACCACCACCATCAGGCTTTCGTCGTCCCGGGCCAAGGCGGGCAGGGCGCGCAAATCGTCGATGTGGGGCCGGGACCAGGCGTCGATGCCGCGAAAGCACACCAGGGGCAGATCGTTGGCGGCGAAAAGCCGGTGCCGCAGCCACCGGCCCCAGGCCATCCGCGCCCACCGCCCGGTTTCCACGTTCTTGTCCTTGGGGGTGTCGTCCTGCCCGGGACGGCGCAGACCAAAGCGGGTGAACAGCGGGTTCAGGAAATCACCCACATGCAGCCGCAAGGGGGGCGGCAGGCACACGTTGGCCATCCACGGGGCCGCCACCGTGCACAGGGCAAGCAGCAGACCGCCGCCGATCTTGCCCAAAAGCGGGGCGAAAAGACCAACCAGGGCGGCGCCCCAGGCGGGAGGAGCGATATCAAGGGGGAGCCCAAAAAACATCAGGGCCAGACTTGCGACCACCAGCACCAGCGGCACCCCGGCCAGCATCCAACCGGGGCCGGTGAACAGCTCCCGCAGGGCTTCCCCCAGGCGGCCACGACCGCGCAGCAAGGCTTCTTCCAGCAAGGCCCCGGAGCCTTCCCCGATGCTGACCAGGGGCGGGCGCAAGGCGGAGGCGTACTCTTGAATCTTCCCGGCGATCTCGTCCTTGTCCTCAGTGCGCCAGGCGGGCGGGGGCGGGGCGCCGCGCGGCTGGGTGAGGGCGCGGGCCAGGGCCAGGAAGTCGTCCACCGGCGCATCGTCGGGTGAAACGATGCCCACGTACACCCGCCGGCGGGCTCGGCCCGGGCCGATTTCCCGGTAATACTTCAGCAAAAGATCCAGCAGGGGGGCGGCCCCGGCCGCTTTGCGACGGCGAAAGCCAACAAGACCCCCTGCCTGATCCAGGCACACGTCGTACATCTGGACCGTTTGCGAAGTGGCGGCGGCCGGCTCGGCCGGGGGCGGATCGGCGGGAGCCTCCGGGGCAAGGGGGGGCGTGGCCTCGGGCATCCAAAAGCGCGTGAAGCAGCCCACGCACCACCCGGCGCCCAGGAATTGGGCCAGGGCCTCGCCCCCGGGCAGGGGGGGATCAACCGCCGTGCGCACCCGCGCGATCACCGCCGCATGGGCCTTGCGGGCTTCGCGCTCCTTCACCACGGCCGCCTGTTGCCGCGCCCAGGCCTCGGGCGAGAGCGGGCAGCCGATCGCGTGGGAATGCACGGTTGGCGTCAGAACCTCCCGCCCAAAGAAAGACCCCACCAGCGGCTCGTTGGTGGGGTTGCCCCAGCAGGCGTTGCCCTCCAGGGTGGCGGGGGAGGAGCCCAGGCCAATGCCGGCCTCGCCATTGTCGTGGCAGGTGTTGGCGTGGAGGGTGGTGTTTGTGGCGGGGGCGTCGGGGCTTCGTCGGTGATCCCGCGCCACCGCGATGCCGTGGCCTTTGTTCGCGCCGCAGTCGTTACCGTTCAGGGTGGTGGTGTCGGTGGAGGCCAGGAAAATGCCGGCCCCGTCGTTGTCGTGGCAGGTGTTGGCGTGGAGGGTGATGTGTGTGGCGGGGGCGTCGGGGCTGTTGGGATCCCGCCCCACCTCGATGCCGTTCCCTTCATTCGCGCCGCAGTCGTTGCCGTCCAGGGTGGTGGTGTCGGTGGAGAAGAGGCCGATGCCGGCTGCACC
>NZ_BJZO01000080.1 GCF_007992075.1 Pararhodospirillum oryzae | reverse complement strand
CCTGGGCCCGGCGCCGGTAGCGCCCCACCCCATCGCCGTCGGCCAGCCCCAGGGCCACGAGGCGCTCCAGGCGCTCGACCCCCCACGAGGCAGGATCGCGGGCATCGGCGCGCCGACCAATGGTCACGGCCGAGGTAAAGGTTTCATCCAGGGCGGCAAAGGCCCGGTCATCCTTGGGGGTGGGCCGCGAGGGCGGATTGGCGGCGATGCGCTCGCGCACCGACGACACCAGATCAGGCGGCGGCAACACCTCGACCACCACCGCCGGCGCGCTGGTCAGCCCCAGCAGGGCCTTGAGGTCGCGTTCCATGTTCTTGCGCGCCCGGTGATCCGAGGGCGAGACCGGAACCGTATAGCTGTAGGGCCTTCCCTCGCGGGAAAAACGAAGGCGCAGGTGCTTGCCGCCCATTTCCAGGCGGTAATCGCTGACCTTGGCCCTGGCCATCAGCCGGGTGATCGTTGCTTCGTAATCCTTGTCGATCTTCATCCGGTTCTCCCGGCGGCCGCCTGCCCGGACAAGCCGGCGCCGACAAGGGTTCATGCTCCCGCCGGACGCCCCTCCCATGGGGAGAGCATATGGGCCCGTTCTCAAGGTGCTTCAAGCAGGCAACCGGCACAAGAGGCCGGCCCCCCGCCTAAAACCGCTCGATCCGGGCTTCTTCCCGGTGGCGCGGCGCGGCCAGTTCGGCGCGCACGGCCGGCAGCACCGCTTCGACATCGTCCACCAGGGTAAACAGGTCGCGGGCGTGGGGCTTGGCGAAGCCGTCGCTCACCACCCGGTCAACCAGCGCGACCAGGCCATCCCAGTAGCCGGCCACGTTGACCAGGATCACCGGACGGTCGTGCAAGCCCAATTGCCGCCAGGTCAGGATCTCGAAGGTTTCATCCAGGGTGCCGATGCCCCCGGGCAGGATGCACACGGCGTCCGAACGGTCGAACATCAGCCGCTTGCGCTCGTGCATCGAGCCGACCACGTGCAGTTCCATGCGCTCGGCGTCGGGGGTTTCCACCCGGGTGAGGTGCTCGGGGATCACGCCCACCACCTCCCCGCCGGCTTCCAGGGCCGCCAGGGCCACGCCGCCCATCAGGCCCACGTTGCCCGCGCCAAAAACCAAGGTCACTCCGGCCTCGGCCAGGCGGGTTCCCAGCAGACGGGCCTGGGCCATGAAACGGGGATCCCCTCCCGGGGCGGAACCACAAAAGACGCACAGCGATCGCAAGGCAGTCATGGGAAAGGCGTCCCGTCTTATCGGAAAAAAAAGCCAAGGGGCACAAGGGCCGGCTCCTCGTGGGAACCGGCCCTCGCACTCCTTGCTTTAGAACAAGCGGCGCACGCGCGCAACCGTCTGCCTCCTTCCCTCGGGGCAACCGGGTGAACCGATTGCCCTGGAGTCCTTGCAGTGCCCTCAAACGTCGGGCGCGCACTCCGTGCGCTTGGCTCTCGCGGCACAAGCCGCGCGCCGCCGTCGCGGCGTTGGAAAACCCTCTTCCGAGGCCACCCAAGGCGTTCACCGATGGCCCTGTTTCCCACCTCATTCGGGGAGGCCCTCGACAAGAATGGCGCGGAAGTCGTTGACGTTGGTCAAGGTGGGACCGGTTTCCACCAGGTCGCCCAGGGCGCTGAAAAAACCGAAGGCGTCGTTGTCGGCCAGGAAGGCACGGGGCGAGAGCCCCAGGCGGCGCGCGCGCGCCAGCGTGTCGGGACCAATCAGGGCGCCCGCGTTGGTTTCCGTGCCGTCGATGCCATCGGTGTCGGCGGCGAGCGCCCACACCCCCGGGTGCCCGTCCAGGGCCAGGGCCAGGGCCAGGGCGAACTCGGCGTTGGGCCCACCCCGCCCGCTCCCTTGCACCGTGACCGTGAACTCGCCCCCCGACAGCAAGACGCACGGCGGCGCGACCGGTTCGCCGTGATGGGCGCACGACAGGGCCATCGGCGCCAGCACCCGGGCCGCCTCGCGCGCCTCGCCTTGCAGGGCATCGCCCAGCACCACCGGCAGCAGCCCCGCGGCCCGGGCCCCCTCGGCGGCGGCCAGCAAGGCGCCTCGGGGGGTCGCGATCACGGTGGTGGAAACCCGGGCCAGGCGGGAATCGCCCTCGCGGGGCCCGGGCGCGCCCCCCTCGGCCAGGAAGCGGCGCACGCGCCCGGGCTCGCTGATGCCATGACGGCGCAAGATGTCCAGGGCATCGGCCGGGGAGCCGGGATCGGGCACGGTGGGGCCTGATCCGATGGTCAGCGGATCGTCGCCGGGCACGTCGGAGATCAGCAGCGCCACCACCGCCGCCGGCGCGGCCGCCGCCGCCAGCCGCCCGGCCGCGATCGCCGACAGGTGGCGGCGCACGGTGTTCATCTCGGCGATGGTCGCGCCACTGCGCAGCAAGGCGGCGGTGACGGCGCGCACGTCGGCCAGATCCAGGCCGGGGGCCGGCACGCTGGCCAGCGCCGAGGCCCCGCCCGAGATCAGGCACAAAAGCAGGTCGTCGGGCCCCAGGTCCCGGGCCAGGGCGAGGAGACGCCGCGCCGCCGCCTCGCCATGGGCGTCGGGCAGGGGATGGCCCGCCTCCACCACCTCGATGGACCGGCACGGCACCACGTGGCCATAGCGGGTGATGACCAGCCCCGAAAGGGGGCCCTGCCACACGGCTTCCACCGCGCGGGCCATGGCGGCGGCGGCCTTGCCCGCCCCCACCACCACGGTGCGCCCCCGGGGGGGCGAAGGCAGGTGCGGCGCCACGACCAGCGCGGGGTCGGCGGCGGCAACGGCGGCCTCGAACAACGACCGCAAAATGGCGTCTGGCCTGCGCATGGCATTCCCTTTCCTGACGTGGACGATCCGCCCCCACGACATGGGTATCCCGATGCCTGTCTTCCCACGGGTCTCGTCGGGAAAAAGGGAACACCCCTTTTCCCGAAAAGACAAACTCAAGCGAGGGAATGCAAAGTCCGTGCGCTTTCACCCGAAACCGACGGGCCCTAGAAGAGGGCCACCGGCACCCGACGCACCGCCCCGTCCTGGCCCGGATAGGCCTGCAACGCGCCCCGGATCAACGGGTCCAGGGCCTGGGGCAAGGTCAGGTGCTGGCCTTGCACGCGGGCATGCATCTGGGCCACGGGCGTGACCTGGGCCAGGGGCGTGTCACCGGCGGCCCGGGCGTCGTACACGGCCAGGGTCAAGGTCGCGGTTTGGATCGTGCGCTCGATCAGGGCCGGACGCACCATCCCGGGATACCTGGGCCGCACCGGTCCGAAGGGCATGGGATCCCAGGCGGATCCAGCCGGGGCAAGATCAATGCGGGTTTCCCCGTCGTCCAGGGTATAGGCGAGCGAAACCAGGAACTCGGCCCCGGCCCTGGTTTCAACCACCCGGGCGCCCCGCGCGCGCAGTTCCGCCGCCACCTGGTCGCGGGCGTGGGCGTGTTCCAGGCTGGTTTCCTGGTCGGGCAGCGCCACCACCGCGATCGCGTGCCCGCTCAAGGTGGGGGGCGCCTGGGGACGAACGTAGGTGGTGACCTCGACGCTCACCGTCGGGCGCGCCTGCGAGCACCCGCCGGGTCCGCCCAGGGGAAGAAGGGCAAGCAGAACGAGGAGCAGCCCCAGGGATGGCCCCCTCCCGATTCCCCCCCGCGCCCGCAGCCCTCCCCGAGACCGCTTCGTCATGGCAAGACTCCGTGCCTGATGGCCCGAGGCCCCGCGACCGGGGCGACGGGCGGGATTGTTCCCAATCGCCTTCAGTATGGCATACAAAGGGAAACCCCGCCTCATCCCCTTGCCGGTCCAAGCGCCAGCCCCTCCGGCGCCGGGCCGAGTGGAGCCCTCGCCCATGGACACCCCCGACGCCGCCGTGCAGGCCCTCGTGGCCGTCCGGGAGCAGCCCGCCCGCGTGGTCCAGGTCATGACCGAAGCGGTCGCGCGCCATCCCGACAACCCGGTGGTGCTGATGGCCGCGTCCATCACCGCCTTGTCCACCGGCCACCACGCCCACGCGGTGCCGTGGCTGCGCCGGATTGTCCACCAGGCCCCCGACCTGCCCGAGGCCCGGCACACCCTGGTTCAGGCGCTCCTGGTCGTGCACGATGTCGAGGGCGCGCTGGCGGCCCTCGACGACGGGCCGGCCGGGACTCCCGCCGATCCTCGCCTCGCGCCCTTGCGGGTCGTGGTGCTTGCCCGCCTGGGCCGGATGGCCGAGGCCCTGGCCCTGGCCGAGGCCCTGGTTGATCGCGCCGCCGCCGGCTTCGACGATCCGGGCCTGTGGCATAACCTGGGCCTGCTGCGCGCTCAGGTCGGACTCCTGAAACCGGCCCGGGACGCCTTGCGCCGCGCGCTGGAGCTTGATCCCGGCAACACGAACACCCGCGTGTCCCTGGCCCATGCCCTGCTGGCCGGAGGGGCCTGGGCCGAGGGCTTCGCCACCTACGAGGCCCGCCTTTCCCTGCCCGGCTGGGCACGCCCCCATCCCCTGCCCGGACGCCGCTGGACCGGCCAGCCCCTGGCCGGCCAGTCCCTGCTGATCGCCGCCGAACAGGGTCTGGGCGACGGGTTGCAGTTCCTGCGGTATATTCCGCCCCTGCGCCGCCTGTTCTCCCCCGCTCGGGTGATCGTGGAAACCCATGCCCCGCTGGCCCGGCTGGCGGCCCGCGTGCCCGGGGTGGATCAGGTGGCCGTGTTCTCGCCCGGGGACCCGCCGCCCGCCGCCGACTGGCACGTGCCGCTGGCCAGCCTTGCCCTGACGGTTGCCGGGGGCGATCCCCTGGGGGGCTCCCTTCCCCTCCTGCCGTGCCCGGTCGCGCCACGCGGGCCGGAACGAAAAGACCGCCGGATCGGGCTGGCCCTGCGCTCCAGCGCGCGGCCGGACCTGCAACGCGATCCCCCGCCCGACGCCTGGGCGCCCCTGGCCCGGGTGGCGGGGGTGAGATGGGTTTCCGTGCTGCCCGCCGACGCCAGCGCGCCGCCTCCCCCCTTCCCCCTGGAAGAGCCGGTGGCGGCCGGAGCCGACCTCGCCGATACCGCCACGGTGCTGGCCGGCCTGGATCTTGTGATCAGCGTCGATACCGCCGCCGCCCACCTGGCCGGCACGCTGGGATGTCCGCTGTGGGTCCTGCTGGGGCCGCGCCCGGATTGGCGCTGGGGATGGGGGGATGTCTCGCCCTGGTATCCGGGGGCGCGGCTGCTGCGCGGCGCGGCGTGCGGCTGGCCCGGACTGATGGCGCGGGTGGCCAGCCTTTTGGAGGAAGATGACATCCCATGCCCGGACAACGCGCCGATCGCGCGCGACAGCCTCCCCGACCGTGGGGTATAGTGGGGCTCCCTCCCCCTTCAGAACGCAAGGGGGCGCCTTTAGAACGGGAGAACCCCGCCATGACGACGACACCCCCCGTGTCGGCCTCGGCTTCCGCCGCCACGAGCACGGCGCGGCCTTCCTCGTCCTCGCCCCGGTCGATCGTTGACGAGGCCCTGGCCAAGGCCCTGGACGAACTGGACGCCGGGGAGGCGTTGCACACCGCCACCCGCGAAATCGCCCGCAACGCCGACAGCCTGATGGAAACCATCCGCAAGGCCCGCAAGGCGCGCGACATCGAGCAGCAACGCCAGAAGATTGCCCAGGCGAAGGCCCAGCTCAAGGCCCTGCAAGGGCAGATCCGCTCGGCCGTGGCCTCGGGCGACACCGATCGCGCCGCCGCCCTGGCCCGCCAGATCGCCCAGATTGCCCGCACCGTGCGCCAGGCCATGAACACCCTCACCGGCCTGGGCGAACGCTCGGGCGGCTCGGGGGGCTCCAGCGGCAACGCCGCCGCGAGTGCCGGTTCCGGCACCGGCGCCGACGCGACCGACTCCGCCGATGGCTCTGAAAAAGCCGCCAGCGCCGCCGCCCAGGCCGCCAGCCAGGACACCAGCGACAAAAACTCGACCGGTTCCGGCAAGGACAGCGGCACGGACGCCGGCGCCGCAGCCGAGGCCACCCCGGGCGCCGCCCAGGGGGTTGACCCCTCGGCCCTTGGCAAGGTCCCGTCCGACGAAGACAACGAAAAGGCCCGCCAGGAGGGGCTGCGCGAGGGCCGCGAGGCCCTGGCCTGGCTGCGCCGCCTGATCGACCTGCTGGCCCTGGCCGAGAGCACTTCCGACGATCCCGCCACCAGCGACGCCCGGCGCGAACTGCACACCGCCCTGTCGGACGCGCGGGCCGAGGTCGCGGCCGTGCCCGCCACCGTTGAACTGGTGGTGTGAGCCGACTCCCACGCCGTTGAGGGGGGCGACCCACGGCAGGCGTCGCCCCCAAGGCCGGACCCTCGTCGCGCTCCGGTGCAAAAACGGCCGCGCGGGCGTTGAAAGGGTTACCGGCTCCCGCCGCGCCTTCCTTTTGGCCCCCGCCCGCCCCCCGGCGCACGGGGTGGCTGGCCTTGCCGCCCCAGCCGGGCTATAGCGAAAGGACGAAGGGCCCCAGGCCCCCAGGGCCTTCGGGCCCCAGGGCCCCCCGGGCCTGTTTTCGCTTCCCTTGCTGGTTCACGACATCATGCGCCCTTCCTCCCCCACCATTGGCCTGGTCAGCCTGGGCTGTCCCAAGGCCCTGGTCGATTCCGAACGCATCCTGACCCGCCTCGTCGCCGAGGGCTACACGATCTCGCCCACCTACCAGGGCGCCCACGTGGTCATCGTCAACACCTGCGGCTTTCTTGATTCCGCCCGTGCCGAAAGCCTGGACGCCATCGGCGAGGCCCTGGCCGAAAACGGGCGCGTCATCGTGACCGGCTGCCTGGGCGCGGATCCCGACGCCATCCGGGAAACCCATCCGCGCGTGCTCGCCATCACCGGCCCCCAGCAGTACGAACAGGTGGTGCAGGCCGTGCACGAGGCGGTGGCGCCCCCGCACGACCCCTACACCAGCCTGGTGCCCCCGCAGGGCATCCACCTGACGCCCCGCCACACCGCCTATCTGAAGATCTCGGAAGGGTGCGACAATCGCTGTTCGTTCTGCCTGATCCCGGCCCTGCGCGGCGATCTGGTCAGCCGCCCGGCCGGCGAGGTTCTGGCCGAGGCCGAACGCCTGGCCCAGGCCGGGGTCAAGGAACTGGTGGTGATCAGCCAGGACACCAGCGCCTACGGCCGTGACATCGGCCACGGCGCCAGCCCCTGGCGCGATGCCCTGGTGCCGGCCCGCCTGACCGACCTGGCCGCCGCCTTGGGTTCCCTGGGCGTGTGGGTGCGCCTGATGTACATCTACCCCTACCCGGCCGTGGACGACCTTCTTCCCCTGATGGCCGAGGGCAAGGTGCTGCCCTACCTCGACATCCCCTTCCAGCACGCCAGTCCCTCGGTGCTGCGGGCCATGCGCCGCCCGGCCGCCCAGGACAAGGTGCTGGACCGGCTGGCCTCGTGGCGGGCCCAATGCCCCGATCTTACCGTGCGCTCCACCTTCATCGTGGGCTTCCCGGGCGAGACCGAGGCCGACTTCCAGGCCCTGCTCGACTGGCTGGCGGAAGCCCGCCTCGACCGGGTGGGCTGCTTCAAGTTCGAGGCGGTGGCCGGCGTGCCCGCCAGCACCTACCCCGATCCGGTGCCGCCCGAAGTGGCGGAAGAACGCTGGCACCGCCTGATGGCCCAGCAGCAGGCCATCAGCCACGAACGCCTGGCGGCCAAGGTGGGCCGGGTGATGCCGGTGCTGATCGACACCGTGGACGAAACCGGCGCCGTGGGCCGCTCCAGCGCCGACGCGCCCGAGATCGATGGCACGGTGATCCTGCCCGGCGTCCACGGCTACGCGGCCGGCGACCTGATCAAGGTGCGCATCCAGAAGGCCCGCGACTACGATCTGATCGCGACCCCGATCACCCCCCCGGCCCGTCCCACGGCACGCGAGCGCCTGCAAGCCAGCCGCGCCCCCCGGCGGCGGTAAGGGGAGCCCGGCGGGACAAGGGCAAAAGGGATAAACCCGGGGAGGCGCGGCCACCCCGGACCCCACGCTTCTTGGGGACGGCAAGGCGCAAAGGGAAAAGAGGACGCGATGAAGGCAGGCATGCTTTGGGGGATGGGGATCGTGCTGGCCGTCCTTGCGGTCACGCCCGCCCGCGCCGGCGAGGATCCGGTGGCGGCGACAGCCCGCGCGGTCGAGGCCCGGCTGGATGCCCGCGTCGGGGTCTTTGTCGTCGATACCGGTGGCGGCACCACCTGGGCCTATCGCGCCGACGAGCGCTTTCCCATGGCCAGCACCTTCAAGGCCCTGGCGTGCGGCGCCCTGCTGGCCCGGATCCAGGCGGGCGAGGAAAGCGCCGACACTTCCGTTCCGATCGAGGCGCAGGACCTCGTGTCCTACGCCCCGGTCACCAAGACCCTGGTCGGCCAGCGGGTGCCGGTTCTGGACCTGTGCGCCATCACCTTGCGCACCAGCGACAACACGGCCGCGAATAAAATCCTAGAACACGTAGAGGGGCCGGCCGGATTGACCCGGTTCGTCCGCGCCCTGGGCGACGAAACGACGCGCCTGGACCGGTGGGAAACGGCCCTGAACGAGGGCATTCCCGACGATCCGCGTGACACCACCTCGCCCCGGGCCATGGCGACGACGCTGCGCGCCCTGGTCCTGGGGCCGATCCTGTCGGAGGACGGGCGTTTGCGGCTGGTCCGCTGGCTGGAAAGCAACGCGGTCAGCGGGTCGTTGTTGCGCGCCGGCGTGCCGGCGGACTGGCGGATCGCCGACCGCAGCGGCGCCGGGGGGCACGGCACCCGTGGCCTGACTGCCGTGGCGTGGCCACCGGGCCGCGCACCGCTGGTGATCGCGATTTATCTCACGAAAACCGAGGCGCCGATGGCCGATCGTGACGCGGCGATCGCCGATATCGGCCGCGCCCTGGTCGCCGCGCTGGACGACTGACCTTCCCGGACCCCCGCTCGTCGTTTTCTGGTTGAGCTGGGGGGGGGAGTGTGTCCGCCTTTCCTGCTAAACTGAAAGCTGCCGGCCGCCTCGCAGCACTGCCACCAGATCCGCCCGGCGAAACGTTGCCGACAGGCGTTGCAAGCTGGGCTCGGCGTCCCCGTACAAAAGGGTCAGGGCGCCTTGCAGTCGGGCAAGGGCGTTGTTGAAATAAAGATCGGCGCGGGTTTCAAGCAGGGCGCGGGCCTTGGCAAGGGTGCGATGGGTGAGGCCGGCCAGCGGCTCCCCCAGGTCGTCAAGCAGGGCCATCCCCATGAGCATGGCGACATGGCGCGACCCGTACTGAAGGAAGACGGGCGCGTCCGCCGGTGGCCGCTTGCGCTTGTTTTCGGCCCACCGCAGCAGCAACACAGCCATCACGACCTGGGCGCCGTTCAGGTCGGGGGAAAAAATCAGGTCGTAGTAGCTCCCGAAATGCTCCTTGACCTGGAAACGGGCCGCGTGCGGGCGATGGCGCCAGACCGCAAGGACCGCTTCGGCCGCCACCGCGCTGGTGATCTCGCCCGCTTCCACCGGCACGCGCGAACGCTGGGCCCGGTAGGTGAACCCCAGAAGGGCGAGAGCGTCGGCCAGATCCTTCTGACGCGGATCGTTGGAGCGCAGGTCGCGCAGATCGACCGGGTTCTGGCTGTTGGTGGCCTCGGTGATCCGCTGAACCAGATCGTCGTCGTTGCCGGGCACTTCGTACAGCCGCACCAGCACGCACGCCGTGCCGATATCGTCGCCCACCTCGGCCTTCACCTGCTGGATGGTTTTGGAGGTTTGGCCGCCGTTGACAATCTGAAGCCCGTTCACCCGCACGATCCAGTCCCGTTCGGCCAGGCCGTTGTAGGAAAACTTGGAACAGACTATCGTTATCCCATTGTTATAAAAATAAAATTTATCCCGCTGCGCCGGATCGCGCAGGGTCTGGGCGATCCGCTCGTTGATCCGTCCCCCCAGTCCCAGGTAACGCCGGATGTTGCGCTCCAGCAAGGCGTCGCCGTGGGTCTCGAACAACCGGGCCAGTTCCAGAACGGACAGGCGCCCGACCATGGCCCGCATGAAATCGTAGTCCTCGACCACGGCGCGGCCGGTGAGGCGGATCTGGGTTTCCACGTCCTTGCGCCGGCGCATCAAGGCGATGAGGTCATCCGGCCCGGCGTATTCCCAACCGACCATGTCGTGGAACCCGGTGTTTTCCAGGCGCAGTTGACCGGCCTGGTTCCACTTCAGGCCATTGTTGCACAGCACCACCCGCACCCGGGGGATGGCGCCCTCGCCGATCATGGCGCGGATTTCCTCGACCCGGCTTTCCAGGCGGGGATTCACGCGATAAGCCCGATTGGGATCGAACAGCGTGCCCAGCGCCGTGATCATTTTTTCGATGCCCGATTCGGGAAACTGCGCGTCGCCTTTCAGATCCTGGCGATATTTTCCCTGGATCAACACAATGGGGATCTCGACCTCGTCGAGGGCGCCGACGTACAGCGCGTCGATGCCAAAGTCGCCCCCGCCCTCGACCACCCCATCCAGGGCCGCGTCGTCGTCCAGATCCAGCAGGGCCTGGGCAACCAGGACGACAAAGGCGGCGGACTTCAAACGAGCCGACTCGTCGCGCACGCCCACCTCGGTGCGCAGACGCTCGCCCAGGCGCTCGACAAGCCCGCCCACATGCTGGTCGATGATCTGCGCGCTGAAGCTCATGGGACATCACCCCCAAGTCATCCAAGGTCCGTCTGTTTCACCCAGGCAGACGGGCCTTGGACTCTTTTTGGTTCAACGTGTCTTGTCGGGAAAAGGGCTTCTCTTTCCCCGGCAGGTGTTATCGGTCGGCGTAAGGGTTCTTGGTGGCGCGGAACAGCAGGCGGATGGGCACGCCGGCCATGTCGAAGTCCTGGCGCAGGCCATGGGCCAGATAGCGCACGTAGGATTCAGGGAGATCCTCGGGCCGGGTCATGAACAGGGCAAAGGTGGGGGGGCGGATCTTGGCCTGGGTGGCGTAGCGGATGCGCAACCGCCGGCCATGCTTGCCCAGGGGCAGCGGGTGGCGGTCGATCATCGCCTGCAACCAGCGATTCAGGCGGCTGGTCGGCACCCGGCGGTTCCAACGGGCATGGATTTCCAAAACCGCCGCCATCAGGTCGTCCAGGCCCCGGCCATGCAGCGCCGACAAGGTGGCGGTGGGCACGCCGCGCACCTGGGCCAGCGAGCTTTCCAGCCGGTCGGCGACGCGCTGGGCCGAGGCGGCGCGGTCGGTGCAGGCATCCCACTTGTTGACGCCAATCACCAGGGCACGGCCTTCATCCACCACCATGCGCGCGATCGCCAGGTCCTGGCGGTCCATCACCATGTTGGCGTCCAGCAGCAAAACGCACACCTCGGCCAGGCGGATGGCGTTCAAGGTGTCGGCCACCATCAGCTTTTCCAGGCTGTTCTCGATGCGCGCCTTGCGCCGCAGGCCGGCCGTGTCCACCAGCCGGAAGCGGCGCCCGCCCCAGGTCCAATCCACCGAGATGGCATCGCGCGTCACCCCGGCCTCGGGCCCGGTGACCAGCCGTTCCTCGCCCAGCAGGCGGTTGACCAGGGTGGACTTGCCGGTGTTGGGGCGCCCGACGATCGCCACCTGAATCGGACGCTCGCCGCGCGGATCGACGGCCTCGACCGCGTAATCCTCGGCGTCGTCGTCGGCCAGCACGATCTCGTCGGGTTCCAGGGCGTCCACGGCCAGGGCGCGGGCCTCGGCCTGGCCCGGCGCGGCCTCGCCCGCCTCGGCCAGGGCGTCGGCGTGGGCCTCGTGCCAGGCGTCATAATGGGGACGCAAGGCGTCGTACAGCAGGTTCAGGCCCTCGCCGTGCTCGGCCGAGAACGGCACCGGATCGCCCAGGCCCAGGCCATAGGCTTCGTAGAGGCCCGCCTTGCCCGCGCCGCCCTCGCACTTGTTGGCGACCAGGATCACCGGAATCGGCGCCTTGCGCAGCAGGTCGGCGAAGTGGGCATCCAGGGGGGTGACGCCGGCGCGGGCATCAATCAGCATCAACGCCGCGTCGGCCTCGGACAAGGCGCGGTCGGTCTGCTGGCGCATGCGCCCTTCGAGCACCTCGGGCCCGGCTTCTTCCAGGCCGGCGGTATCGACAATGCGCAAGTCGAGGTCGGCCAGACGCCCCGGGGCCTCGCGACGGTCGCGGGTGACCCCGGGCAAGTCGTGGACGATCGCCAGCCGGCGCCCGGCCAGGCGGTTGAACAAGGTGGATTTGCCGACGTTGGGCCGGCCGATGATCGCAAGGGTGAACATGAAAGGTCCCGATGGGGAGCCGGCCCCGACGGGCGGGGACGCTCAGCGATAGGCCACGAGGTCGCCCCCCGTGGTGAGGAAGTACAGCGTGCCGCCGGCGATCACCGGCGCGGACGCCATGGGGTCGGGCAGATCGACCCGCCCCAGAAGCCGGCCGTCGTAAGGCGAAACCGCGTAGGCATAGCCGTCCGACGACCCGACGATCAGACGGTCCGAGGCCAGCACGGGCCCGGTCCAGATCAGCGGATCGGCCAGACTGCCCGGGTTCTTCCAGCGCGGCAAGGGGGTGATCCAGATCACCTGTCCCGAACGCGCGCTGATGGCCGCCAGTTCGGCGTCCTCGCTGACCAGATACAGCACGTCGCCGGCCAGCCACGGCTCTTGCGTGCCGGCAACGCGCAATTGCCACATGCGATTGCCCGAGCGCAGATCCATGCCCACCATCAGGCCGCTGTTGCCGATGATGAACAGGCGGTTGCCGTCGATCACCGGATTGGCGCGGATATCGAACAACGTGCCGGCGGCATCGGTGCGGCGCAAGGCGGTCACCGAGTCGGCCCACACCTCGGAACCACTGTCCAGACGCAAGGCGAACACCTCGCCCGAGGAATAGGGAATCACCACGATGCCCTGATCAATCGCCGGAGTGGGCGCGCCCAGGATGCTGGCGGTTTCCGGCACGCCGGAGTGGGTCCACAGCTTGCGCCCGTCGGAGGCGGCCAGGGCCAGGGTCTGGTTTTCGATGGTCACGACCACGACGCGGCCGGAATTGACCGCCGGAGCCGCGCGCATCGGGGCATCGACGGTGGTGCGCCACACCTCTTGCCCGGTGTCGGCGGCCAGCGCCACCACCCTGGCAAAACCCGTGGTGGCGAACACCCGGCCGTTGTCGAACGCCAGCCCGCCGGCCAGCAAGGCGCCGTCATCCTCGTCGCGCTTGCTGTCGGGCAGCGACGTTTCCCACAGCTGGCGGCCGGTGCGGGCGTCGAAGGCGCGCACCCGGGCCTTGCGGTCCATGGTGTAGACGCGGCCATCGCCGATCACGGGCCCGTTCAGCAGGCGGTCGCGGCTGGTCGATCCGGCGCCGATCCCCACCGACCACGCCCGGCTCAGGCCCCCGCCCACCTGCATGTGCTGCATGGCGTGATGGGAATAGCCGCCATTCTGGGGCCAGGCGTCGTTGGGCTCGGGAGCGGGCAACTGCACCGGTTCGGTGGTGCGGGGCGCGCGCGCGAGGCCGCGCTCCTGGGCCAGCACCGCGACGCGCTTGCCCGGCAGGGGCGGATCGTCGTTGCCGCCAAACCAGGAATCGCCAAACCAGCCATCGCTGCACGCGGCCAGGGGGGCCAGCAGCATCAAGGAAAACATCAGCCGGCCCAGGCGGCCGGCCACGCGGCGACGCGACGATCTCATGGGCTGGTTCTCCCGGTCGCGGGGGCATCGGCGGCGGCCGGGGCGCTGTCCCCCGGAGCGGCGGGGGCCGGAGCGGCGGAAGCCGGGGCAGCGGAAGCCGGGGCACCCCCCAGGGCTTCAAGCAAGGCGCCGGCCCGCTCGCGCAGGTCGGGGGGCGCCATCCGGTCCTCGGACAGCCCCGCGAGCAAGGTCAGGCCGGTGTCGCGGTCGCCGCCTTGCAAGGCGGCCTGGGCGGCGATCTCCTCGGCCAGGGGCCGCCACGGGCTTTCGCCACCACGCAAGGGGGTGAGCAGGGATTCGATCTCGTTCGCCGGCAGCAGGGCCAGGCCATGCAAGGCCGCCAGCAGGCGGGCGGTGTCGCGGAACACGGGGTCCACGCCCCTTTTGTCGATCAGGGCGCGATAGGCCGCGACGGCCTCGGCGGTCTTGCCGTCCTCGGCCAGAAGGGCGGCCCGGCGCAGGGCGGCCAGGGGGGCAATGCCGCTCACGCCCTCGTCGGCGACGCGGGCCAGCGCGGCCTGGGCGCCGTCGCGATCGCCCCGGGCGATCAGGGCGTCGGCGGCCTCGAAGGCGGCGGCGGCCTCGACCTGGCGGTCGGCCTGCCAGGCGCGCCAGCCCTGGGCGCCGGCCACGGCCACGACCAGCAGCACGGCCCCGGCCAGGACCAGCCCGCCAAACCGTTTCCACAAGGCCACCAGCCGATCGTGGCGCAGGTCTTCCTCGACCTCGCGAAACAGGGCCTCTTGTTGCGGATCAACGATCGGTGTCGTTGGCTTGACCACGCTCTACTCCCGCGCCGTGCGCTGCCTTGGATCAAAGGGGGGGATGGGCCCGACACCATACCCACGGTGACCCGCCTTGGCAACGAGGGTGGCCCACCTTGCGCGCGACACCCGTGATCCCAAGGGATCCGGAACGCGATCCCCCTCTTTTTGGGGACGTTCCCCTCCCTTTTCTGACCAGAAAATGATAATCTCTCCAAAGAGCGAACGGCTCGACAGGCTTCCCTTTTCGCCCGGCGAGGAGAGGCCGGCTTCCGGCCTTCCCGAAAACGCCTCCTCGCGCCGCCCTCCAACCGGCGGCCTGTCCCGCGAAAGGAGCCTCTCCCCTTCCACCTTGGCCCGACATCCGTTTTCCCCGGCTTTTTCACGCGCAACCGGGAACTTCCGGCCGATCCCCCATGGCACGAACCCCAAGGAGTTTATGCATCATGACCCATCGTTTTCTCTCCGGCGGCGTGGCCGCGTCCCTGACGGCGGCATTCCTTGGCCTTGCGAGCGTCGCCGCCCTGGCCCAGACCCCCGGGCGCGGCACGGCGGACGAGGCGGTCGCCATGGTCCACACGGCGGTGAGCGCCATCGAAACCGAAGGCAAGGACGCCGCCCTGGCGGCGATCACCGCCAAGGACCCCCGCTTCACGGACCGCGACCTGTTCGTTTTCGTCTGGGACATGGATGGGAACACCCTGGCCCACGCCGCCAACGCCAGGATGGTGGGCAAGAATCTTGCCGATGCCACGGACGTGGATGGAAAAGCCTTCGCCCGCGAACGCCTGGATCTGGCAAAAACGCAATCGGGCTTCTGGACGGACTACAAATTCTCCAACCCCGTGACCAAGAAAATCGAGCCCAAGTCAACGTACTGCGAAACCGAGCAGGCAATGCTGGTCTGCGTCGGAATCTACAAGGATAACTAAGTCCCCTCTCCGATAAAAATAATACCAATACAAAGGAGAGTATCAGGTGGGCACCGCAATGAGCTGGGTCGATAACATCGGCGTTCGCCTTAAGGTGGCACTTGCGCCGATTATCATGGGATTGCTTCTTCTGGTCATGGTTGGATACGGATCCCTCACCATGACCGGCAATATCGCGCAACTCAGGCAACTGGAGGACACCAACGCCCGTTTCGATGTCATCCACGAGTTCCTTCTGGAAACGGCGCAGGCCCGCGGCGATCTCTACCGGCTGATTTCGGTTGCCGCCAACGACAACGACCCCACCCACCTGGACGAGCGGGCCAGCGCCGTGATGGGGACCTTGCGCACCCTCGACGACCAGACGGAAACGGTGCGGGCGGCCGCCCTCGCGGTGGGACTCGATCCCACCGTGGCCGAGGACGCCAGCAAGCACATGAAGGCCTTCCTGAAAAGCGCCCTGGACGCGGCCGACATGGTGCAGGCCGACGTGGCCACGGCATTAACCTTCATGGGCGCGACGGAACGCTATTATCAGGCGGGCCGAACCACCCTGGAGGCGATGCGCGCCCAGGTGGGAACCCTCGCGGCCGAGAAAAGGGAGGCGCTGCGCGACACCTTGAGCCGCGCGCGCACCTTGTTCCTGGGACTGGGAACGCTCTCCTTGGTGCTGGGCATGGCGGTGGCGGTCGGGCTTTCCGTGCGCATCGCCGGGCCGATCCGGGCCCTGACCGCGACCTTGCAGCGGCTTTCGGAACGTGAATACACCGTCGAGGTTCCTGGCCGCGACCGCGAGGACGAAACCGGGGTCATGGCGCGCGCCCTGTTCGTGCTGCGCGAAAGCCTGAAGGACGGGGAACGCCTGGCGGCCGAGCGCGACGCGGCCCAGAAGACGCGCCAGCAGCGGGGCGATCACCTTGACACCTTGACCCGGCACTTCGGAGCCACGGTGTCCGAAGTGCTGGGCGCCCTTGAACAGGCAAGCGCGACCTTGACCACCACGGCCCGCGACATGGCCGCCATGGCCGACGCCGCCAACAGCCAGTCGGCCACCGTCGCCGCGGCGGCCGAGGAAACCAGCGCCACGGTCGAGGGCATCGCCGGGGCGGCCGAGCAGATGACGGCTTCCATTCGCAGCATCGGCACCGAGGTGGAACGCTCCACCTCCATGGCCAGCCAGGCGGTGACCGAGGCCGAACGCACCGATGCCACGGTGCGGGGCCTGGCCGAGGCCGCCCAGAAAATCGGTGCCGTGGTGGATCTGATCACCACCATCGCCAGCCAGACCAACCTGCTCGCGCTCAACGCCACCATCGAGGCCGCGAGGGCCGGCGACGCGGGCAAGGGGTTCGCCGTGGTCGCGGGCGAGGTCAAGCATCTGGCCGGACAAACCGCCCGCGCCACCGAGGACATCGCCACCCAGGTCACCACCATCCAAAGCGTGACCGGCGCCGTGGTCGAGGCCATCGGCGCGATTGGCACCACCATAAGCCAGATCAACAACATTACGGGACTCATCGCCGACGCGGTTCATCAGCAAGGGGAAGCCACGACGGAAATCTCGAACGGCGTGCAGCACGCGGCCACGGGCAGCCGGGACGTTTCCGCCACCATCACCCAGGTGACCCAAACCGCCGCCCACACCGAAAAAGCCGCCGACGCCGTCTTGGAGGCCGCCGGAGCGTTGAGCCATCAAACCACCGTGCTGCGCACGGAAGTCGATCGCTTCCTGGCCGCGATCAAGGAAGCCTAGCGCGCCCCCCCCGCA
>NZ_BJZO01000079.1 GCF_007992075.1 Pararhodospirillum oryzae | reverse complement strand
GGCGGCGGCCGGGGCGGCGGGAGCCGGGGCGGCGGGAGCCGGGGCGGCGGCAGGCGCCGGGGCCTTGGCCAGGGCTTCCACCCGTTCGGCCGTGGCCTTGGCGCCTTCTTCCAGGGCGTCCAGGCGAGCCAGGGTCTTGGTCGCGCGTTCGGTCACTTCGGCGGCAACAGCCTCGGCCTTGCCCTGGGCGCCTTGGGCGGCCTGGGCCGTGGCCTTGGCGCCTTCTTCCAGGGCGTCCAGGCGGGCCAGGGTCTTGGTCGCGCGCTCGCTCATTTCGGCGGCAACGGCCTCGGCCTTGCCCTGGGCGGCCTGCGCGGCCTGGGCGGTGGCCTTGGCCCCTTCCTCCAGGGCGTCCAGGCGCGACAGCGTGGCGGTTGCCCGCTGGGCCAGCTCGTTTTCAACCGCCTGGGCCTTGTCCTGGGCGGTTTGGGCGGCCTGGGCGGCGGCCTTGGCGCTTTCTTCCAGCGCGTCCAGGCGTTCCACGGTTTTGGCGGCGCGGTGGGTCACTTCGGCCTGGGCGGCGTGGGCGGCCTGGGTGGCGGCCTTGGCGCCTTCGTCCACCACGTTCAGGCGGTGCTCAAGGGCACGGGCCAGGGCCTGGGTTTCGGCCAGCGCGGCCTTGAGGGCGCCGATTTCGGCGCTGGTGTCTTCCGACGGCCCGCGGTGCATCGCCTCGGCGGCGGCCTGGGCGGCGCGCCGGGCCTCGCGTTCGGCGTCCTTGGTGGTCATGAAGCGGTTGAAATGGAGAATGGCCAGGAACAGCGCCGCCAGCCCCACCCCAAGGGCGATCCCCGATCCCGACGATACCCCCTCGGCGGCCAGCGCCGTTTCCGGCACCGCTCCCCCCAACACCAATGCAGCCAGGACGCACACCACGCCCCGACGGGAAAAGACTGCGCTAACCCGCATGAAAGACCCCCATCGCGATAGGACCCGCGCCGATCCCGATTCCCTCCGGGATCCGCCGATGATTTCGCGGCCAGGGTACTCCGATCGATTGGCGCCTGTCGTCAGAAAAACCGCAATAAGAAGGGGCTCTTTTCCCGCCCAGGACACCGCAACGCCGTGTAGAGGTCGTGTCGGGCGGGGCGGTTTTGCGTTGCAACAGGGCGAATACCCAAAAGACAGGCGCAAAGAAAGGGCGTTACTCGCCGTCCCAGCGCGCGCCCCGCTCCGCCTTGCGAATACCCTGGCGCGCCTTGCCTTCCAGGCGCCGCCGTTTACTGGCGTGCGTGGGCCGGGTGGCCACCCGGGGGCGGTCGCGATGCGCCGCCTCGCGCAGCAGGGCCACCAGGCGTTCCAGGGCGTCGCGCCGGTTGGCTTCCTGGGTCCGGTGGGCGCGCGCGGTGATGACCAGCTCGCCGCCCTGGGTCAGGCGCTGACCCGCGACCTGGGGAAGGCGGGCCTTCAGGGCCTCGGGCAGACTGGGCGAGCCCAGGGCATCCAGGCGCAGTTGAACCGCCGTGGCCACCTTGTTGACGTTTTGCCCTCCGGGACCGCTTGACTGGATGAACCGCACCGACAGTTCGGCCTCGTCAAGGAACACGGAAGCGGTGATGGGAATGCGCACCGGACCAGGGCTTTCCTGAGAAGCGGGAGGGAAGGGCGGGCGTGCCACGCGGGCCGCCCGCCCGCCCTTGCATACGCACGGATCCGGGAGCGATCAACCCCAAGCGCGCCCGGCGCTTGAGGGCAGCGTGAAAAAAACTCCCGTTCCCTACCGTCCGCCGCCCAGGCCATGGACATACACCGCCACCGCCTTGATGTCGCTGTCGCGCAGACGGCCGGCCCAGCCGGGCATCACCCCGTTCTGGGGGGCGCGGATCTGCGACACGATCGCCTCCTTGGTGCCCTTGTACAGCCAGATGGCATTGTTGAGGGCGGGGGCGCCCATCACCTGGTTGCCGTCGGGGATCGGGCCCTCGCTGGTCGAGGCGTGGCAGACCGCGCAATTGTCCTCGAACAGGGTCTTGCCGGGGCCGTCGGGGGGCGTGCCGGCGCGGGTCGCCAGAACGTAGTCGGCCAGGGTGTTCTGGTCCTCGGGAGACAGGTAGTCGAAGGCGGGCATCACGTTGAAGCGGGTATCGGCGTAATTCTCGGTGTCGCGGATGCCATGCATGACCGTGGTCAGGATGTCGTCGGGCGTGCCCCCCCACAGCCATTCGTCATCGGCGAGGGTGGGAAAGCCATAGGTGCCGGCCCCGCCCGCCTGGTGGCAAGGCGCGCAGTTGTCCTTGAAGATCACCGCCCCGGCCCGGGTGGCGTAGGCGCGCAGGTCCGGGTCGGCCATGATCTCGTCCATGCCCAGCGTGGCCAGGCGCGCGGTCTTGTCGTTGTGGAAAAGGGCGTCGGCCCTGGCCACCTCGGTATCCAGGGCGGTGCGGCTGTGCCAGCCCAGCAGGCCCTCGGTGGGGCGATCGCCCAGTGGCAGGGCCGGGAAGAACACCACGTACAAAACGGACCAGGCAATGCACACATAGAACACCCACACCCACCACACGGGCAACGGCGTGTTCAGCTCCTTGATCCCGTCCCATTCGTGGCCGGTGGTGGATCGTCCGGTGATCGGATCGTATTCGGGGGTGCCGGCCATGCTTGTCACTCCTCGTCCGGGTCATCGCGCAAGGGAAGCGACCCCTGGTGTTCCAGCCGCTCCCGGTTGGCGGGCCAGAACACCCACGCCACGATGCCAATGAACACGGCCATCAGCCACAGGAGCCACAAGGGCCGCGCCCATGGGCCAAGCAGGCTGGCAAGATCCATCGTCGCGGCTCCTTCTGGTGCAAGGGAAACAGCGGCGCGCGGCCTGGGGCTCAGCGCACCGCGCCGGCCCGGGCCGGGTCGAAGGTGGTGAAGTCAACCAAGGTGCCCAGCATCTGGAGATAGGCCACCAGGGCGTCCATTTCGGTGATGCGATCGGGAACCCCGTCGAAATCGCCGGTGGCCACCTTGGGATAGCGGGCCTTCAGGTCGGTTTTGTCGGCCGTGGGATCGGCCTGGGCTTCCAGGTCCTCGCGGGCGTGCTCGATGGCGCCTTCGAGGCCGTCGTAGGGCACCCGCAGGTGGCTGAGCGTGCGCAGGTGGGCATCGATGTCGTGGTAGTCCAGGTCGCGCATCAGGTGAGGGTAGCCCGGCATGACCGATTCCGGCACCACCGAGCGCGGGTTGATCAGGTGGCGGCGGTGCCATTCATGGGAATACTTGCCGCCCACCCGGGCCAGATCGGGACCGGTGCGCTTGGATCCCCATTGGAAGGGATGGTCATACATGCTTTCGGCCGCGAGCGAGTAATGGCCGTAGCGTTCCAACTCGTCGCGGAAGGGGCGGATCATCTGGCTGTGGCAGGCGTAGCAGCCCTCGCGCACGTAAATGTCGCGCCCCGCCAGCTCCAGCGGCGTGTAGGGGCGCACGCCATCCACCTTTTCGATGGTCGAGGCAATGGTGAACAGGGGGACGATCTCGACGATACCGCCGATGATCACGGTGAGAATGATCCCGACGACCAGCAGCAGCACGCTGGTTTCCAGGCGTTCGTGATGGCGAACAATGCTCATGGCCGGATCCCTCCCCCTAGCTGGCCGCCGACGCCTCGGCCGGCGTTGGCCGGGCCTCGGCCGGACGCGCGGACCCGGCGATGGTGCGGGCAAGGTTGTAAACCATGATCAAGGCACCGGCGACGAACAAAAGCCCCCCCGTGGCCCGGATGACGTAGTAGGGGTGCATGGCCTTGACGGATTCCAGGAACGAGTACTGGAGGAAGCCCATTTCGTCGTAGGCCCGCCACATCAGGCCCTGCATGATGCCCGACACCCACATGGCGGTGATGTACAAGACGATGCCAATGGTCGCGATCCAGAAATGCAGGCTGACCAGCGGCACCGAGTAAAGGCCGGGGCGCTTCCACAAGACGGGGACCAGGTAGTAAAGCGACCCGAACGAGATGAAGGCCACCCATCCCAGCGCGCCCGAATGCACGTGGCCCACCGTCCAGTCGGTGTAGTGGGACAAGGCGTTGACCGCCTTGATCGCCATCATCGGCCCTTCAAAGGTGGACATGCCATAAAAGGCGATCGACACCACCAGGAACCGCAAGACCGGATCGGTGCGCAGCTTGTCCCAGGCCCCCGACAGGGTCATCAGGCCATTGATCATGCCCCCCCACGAGGGCATCCACAGCATGATGGAAAACACCATGCCCAGGGTTTGCGTCCAGTCGGGCAGGGCGGTGTGGTGCAGGTGGTGGGGGCCGGCCCAGATGTAAAGGAAGATCAGGGCCCAGAAGTGCACGATCGACAGGCGGTAGGAATAAACGGGACGCTGGGCCTGCTTGGGCACGAAATAATACATGATGGCCAGGAACCCGGCGGTCAGGAAGAACCCGACGGCGTTGTGCCCGTACCACCATTGGGTCATGGCGTCCTGGACCCCGGCGAAGAAACTATAGCTTTTGGTCCAACTGTCGCCGCCAAACAGCACCACCGGCAAGGCCATGTTGTTGCCCAGGTGCAAAAGCGCCACGGTGATGATGAAGGCAAGATAGAACCAGTTGGCCACGTAGATGTGCGGCTCGCGCCGCTTGATCAAGGTGCCGGCGAAGATGGTCAGGTACAAAAGCCAGACCACGGCCAGGTAAAGATCGGCGTACCATTCGGGTTCGGCGTATTCGCGCGATTGCGTGATGCCCATCAGGTAGCCGCTGCCGGCGAGCAGCAAGAACCCCTGGTAGCCCCAGAACACGATCCAGGCGAGAAGAGGCCCCCCGTAGAGGGCGGCGCGACTGGTGCGCTGGACCACGTAGAGCGAAGTCCCCAGCAGCACGTTGCCGCCGAACGCGAAAATCACGACCGAGGTGTGCAAGGGGCGCACGCGTCCGAACGTGGTCCAGGGGGTATCCAGGTTCAACGCGGGGAAGGCCAGTTGCCAGGCGATGAAGTCGCCCGCCATGAACCCGATCACGCCCCACGCCAGGGCGGCCAGCACGAAAGCCTTGACCACGCCTTCGTGATAGGGGCCTGTATCGGTGCGCGCCCCTGGCGCGTTTGTTTGCAGCGTCACGGTCGCCTCCTCGTTGACGCGCACGGCGCGCCGGGGTGGGGTGCAGGCCCGTTTGCGCGGGCTCATGGCCTGGGGCCCCGGGCCGACCCGAAGGCCGGTCGGGCGGGGCCGGGTTCACAGTAGGCGCGGGCGGCACGCCCGCCATTGATCTGCCTCAATCAGACCCCCTTTCGACTAGGGTTCTATCCGGTCTTTTTGAGTTGTTCTTTCTTTTCGCGCCGTTCCGTTTTCCGGCGCTTGCCGTCTCCCGTTGCTTTGGATCCCACGCGATGACCGAACCGACCGTTGCTTCCCCCTTGTCCCTTCCCGTGGTTCATCTGTTGCCCGGGCATGCCCGCCGGGTGCGTCAGGGGCATCCGTGGGTGTTTTCAAACGAGATCGCGATGGACGGCGGGGCCAAGGGGCTGGAGCCGGGCACGCTGGTTGTGATCCGCGACGCGGGCGAGGAAGCGCTGGCGGTGGCCACGTTCAACCCGCATTCGCTGATCGCGGCGCGAATCCTGGACCGCGATCCAAGGGCGGTGATCGACGAGGCGTGGCTGGCCGGGCGGCTGGCGCGGGCGGTGGCCTTGCGCGCGCGCCTGGGCAACGCGCCCTTCGATCGTCTGGTGCATGGCGAGGCCGATGGCCTGCCGGGCCTGATCGTCGATCGCCTGGGCGACGTGCTGGCGGTGCAGGTCAACACGGCGGGCATGGAGCGCCTGACGCCCCTGTTGATTCCGGTGCTGGTCGAGGCCCTGGCGCCCTCGGCGATCGTGCTGCTCAACGACACCCCGGCCCGGGCGCTGGAAGGCCTGCCCCAGGAAACCCGGCTGGCTCATGGCGCCGTGGACGGCGCGGTGCCCGTGACGGAAAACGGCTTCACCTACTACGCCGATGTCCTGGAGGGGCAGAAGACCGGCTGGTTCTTCGATCAGCGGGCCAACCGGGCGTTCGTGGCCGGACTGGCGGCGGGCGAGACGGTGCTGGATGTGTGCACCTATGCCGGGGGCTTCGGGCTGCTGGCGCTGGCGCGCGGCGCGCGCTCGGCCCTGCTGGTTGACCGGGCGGCGGCCGGCCTGGAGCTGGCGCGACGCGCGGCGGCCGGGGCCGGCCTGGACGCGGGGCTGACCACCGAAACCGGCGAGGCGTTCGCGGTGCTGGAGCGCCTCGCGCGCGAGGGCCGGCGCTTTGGCGTCGTGGTCTGCGATCCGCCCGCCTTCGCCAAGAGCCGCAAGGATCAAGGCGCGGCGGCCAAAGGATATCGAAAAATGGCACGCCTCGCGGCCGGCCTTGTCAAGCCGGGCGGCTTTCTTTTCACGGCTTCTTGTAGTCATCACATGCCCGCCGACCGCTTTTTTGAAGAAACGGCGCATGGTTTGGGGCAGGCGGGACGCTCGGGACGCTTGTTGCGCGCGGCCGGCGCCGGGCCCGATCACCCCATTCACCCCGCCCTTCCCGAGTCCGCGTACCTGAAGACCCTGACCTGGGTTCTGGACTAATTTCTGTAGGACAAAAGACTCTCTTTGTTTCGCGTAGGAACAATATTGAAAAAATCCAACGCAGTGCCAAAAGGGGGGCGACATCTTTTCGGGTGGTACGGTTGTAGCCCATCCAAAAGGATTGAATTGGGGTAAGCTGTTCTTGGCCGTGCGCGGCCCGTTATCCGACCGGCGGTCGGTCGGGAGATTTTGACTTGTCTTCTAGTCCATCTCCCGGCAGTCTGCGCCCGTTTGTGGCCCGCTGGACGGCTTTGTTGTTGCTTGACGTCGCTGTCCCAGGGTGCGGTGCCGGACGGGAGGCCGGCCCCTGATGCCGCAACCAATGCAGAAGTCCCTATCGAGGAACGGCACGACAACAAGGGTCGGCTCGCCGGGGAATGACAGACGGGCTGCTGGCGTCGCGATGGTCGCGGCGTCGGCACGGGAACCGCTAGAAGGGGTGGTGGTGACGAATGGATAACGGTGAGGTATTTTCAGGTCTGGTCAAGACCACGGGGCGCGCAAGCGACGCCGATCGCCATGTGGGGCGACGCATTCGTGAACGCCGGGTGATGCTGGGGCTCTCCCAGCAGCAGATGGCGGACATGATCGGGGTTACGTACCAGCAGGCCCACAAGTATGAACGGGGCATCAACCGGATTTCGGCCGGACGATTGTATGAAATCGCCCAGGTTCTCGGGGTTCCGGTGAACTTCTTCTTCGATGGCCTGGACCAGGAAGAAGAAGGACCCGTCAGCGCGCGTCAGCGGATGTGCCTGGAACTCGCGCGGAACTTCGTGATGATCCAAAACGACCGTCACCGCGAGGCGCTGACCCAGATGGCCCGTGCCCTGGCCAGCCAGGCGGGAACGGAAACGCGGGCCGAAGCCACCGAAGAGTGTTCCTGATCCCGCCCGGCCGGGGTTCCGTCAGCCGGGAACGGCGCGGGTGTCCTCGATCACCTTGCCGTCGTTGGGCAAGGTGCCGGGGCGCGTGAATGCGATGGTGGCGCGCAGCTTGGTCAAGGCGCGGGTGGTTTCGCCCACGGCCTCGGCCGGGCCGGTGCCATCGTTGGTTTCGCAGATCAGGGTCATCAGGTCCGGACCAGCCTCGCCCTCGCGCGAGACCACGAGGCGGGCACGCAGAAGCTCGGGGTGGCGCCGGGTGACCTCGGCCACCTGCTCGGGGTGCACGAACATCCCCTTCACCTTGGTGGTCTGGTCGGCCCGTCCCATCCAGCCCTTGAGACGGACATTCGTGCGCTCGTCGGGGGGAACCTCGGTGAGCACGGCCGACAGGTCGCCGGTGGCAAAGCGGATCAGCGGGTATTCGGGGGTGAAGGTGGTGATCACCACTTCGCCCACCTCGCCCGGAGCGACGGGATCGCCGGTTCCCGGACGCACGATTTCCAAGATCAGCCCCTCGTCCAGGATCATCCCTAGGGCGTTCCCCTCGGCGTCGGGGGCCTCGTAGGCGATCAAGCCCAGGTCGGCGGTGCAATAGCACTGACTGACCATGATCCCCCGGGCCTTGAAGGCGGCGCGCTGGGCGGGAAGGTAGGCTTCCCCCGACACCAGGCCCACCCGCAGCGACGAGACATCGGCCCCGGCCTGGTCCGCCTTGTCGAGCAAGATGGCGAGAAACGAGGGCGTGCCGGTGTACACCCCGGGACGCAGGGCGGTCATGGCCTGGATCTGCTGCTCGGTCTGTCCGGTGCCGGCGGGAAAAACCCGGCAGCCCAGCGCGCGCGCGCCGTCGTCGAAGATCCATCCCCCCGGCGTGAAGTGATACGAAAACGTGTTGTGGACCAGGTCGCCCCCGCGCACGCCGGCGGCGAACAGGGCGCGTGCCATGCGCCAGGTATCCGGCCGGGCGCCCTCGGGATCGTAGATCGGCCCGGGGGATTGCAAGATACGGCCCAGGACGGCCCCCCGGGGCACCAGGCCCCCGAACGGCGGCTCGCCGGCTTGCAGGTCGATCAGGGCGGATTTGCGGGTCAGGGGCAACGCGGCCAGGGCCGCGCGTGTTTTCACGGCGGCCGGGTCCACGTCGGCCAGCGCGCGCGTGTAATAGGGCGTGGTGGCCTTGGCGTGGGCGATCAGGCGGGGCAGGGCCGCCATCAAGGCGCGTTCACGCTGGGGGGCGGGGCGGCTTTCCAGGGCGTCGTAGGGCAAGGTCATGGGCGGGCCTCGGAGAGAAGGGGCACAAGGACGGGCCTACAGCCAGCGCTTGCGGCGCTTGTAGGATTTCAGGTTCTTGAACGATCGCCGATGCGCGCCGCCGCCGCCCAGGTAGAACTCCTTCACGTCCTCGTTGTCCATCAGCGCGGGCGCCGAGCCATCCATCACCACCTTGCCCGATTCCATGATGTAGCCGAACGAGGCGGCGCCCAGGGCCATGCGCGCGTTTTGCTCCACCAGGAGCAAGGTGATCCCCAGTTCCCGGTTCAAGGTGCGGATGATCGAGAACACTTCCTTGACCAGAAGCGGCGACAGGCCCATCGACGGCTCGTCGAGCAAGATCAGGCGCGGGCGGGCCATCATGGCGCGGCCGATGGCCAGCATCTGCTGCTCGCCCCCCGACAGATAGCCGGCAAGGCCCGTGCGTTCGCGCAGACGCGGGAAGTAGTCCAGCACCATGTCGATGTCGCGGCGCTGGGCGCGGGCCCCGTCCGTGCGGGTGAAGGCGCCCAGGCGGAGGTTTTCGATCACCGTCATGTCCTCGACGATGCGCCGGCCCTCCATGACCTGGAAAATGCCCCGGCGCACGATCGATTCCGGGGCGGCGTTGGCGATGGGTTCGCCCATGAAGCGGATGTCGCCCCGCGTGACCTTGCCGTTTTCGGTGCGCAGAAGGCCCGAGATGGCTTTCAAGGTGGTGCTTTTGCCGGCCCCGTTGGGACCCAGCAAGGTCACGATCTCGCCTTGGGGCACGGCCAGCGACACGCCCCGGAGAACCAAGATCACGTCGTCGTAAATGACTTCGATGTTGTTGACGCTGAGCAGCGGCTCGGCGCTGGCGCCGGGGGCCACGGGCGGGGTCGCGACAGGGGTGGGCGCAGGGGCGGGGGCAGGGGCGGCCATGGCGGGTTCGGCTCCCGGGCAGGAAGGACAAGGGGCGAGGGGGGCGACGCGCCCCCCCCGGGAGGCAGGGACGAACGGATCAGTAGCCCAGCCACTCGGCCCGGCGGGGCAAGGTGGATTCGGCGATCTTGTGGATCGACACCGCGCCATCCTTGTACGACCCCTGGTAGATGAAGGTGGTCATGGTGCCGCGATGGTCCTCGGCGGTCCAGGTCGAGGGGATGCACACCCCTTCCAGGCCCTTGGGCACCCAATCGGCGTGGGCGTACATGCCCTTCTTGATGTTTTCGCCGGTGATGCCGCCGTGGGTCTTGGCCCACTCCATGGCTTCCTTCATGTAGAAGGCCGAGCAAATCCCCCGGATGTAATGATGGGTGCGATACTCGTTCGTGCCGGCGATTTCGTGGACCAGGGCCATGCCGGGCACGTCGTCGTTCCAAAAAGCGTTGGCGGCCACGAAGACATAGCCGTCACCCTCGGGGCCCATGGCTTCCAAGGTGGCCTTGTCGCCGCCCCAGATGTTGGCAATGAACTTCACATCGGTGCCCACGGTCTTGCACGACTTGACCAGCGACACGGTGGACGGCCCCAGGTTGGCCACGTACACGTAGTTGGCGCCGCTTTCCTTGATGGTCAGGCACTGGGCCTTGAAGTCGCCGGGCTTGAGCGACACCACCACCGGCGGCAGCACGTCGAAGCCCAGTTCGGTCGCGTATTCGCCGCAGGCCTCGCGTGGCGCGTTGGGGTAGGGGTGGTTGTCGCCGGCGTGGACGAACTTGGGCCGGCCTTCGCGTCCTTGCGCCTTCCAGTCATCGGCCGCCCACTGGGCCAGCGACCGGCAGCCGTCGGAATAGCTGGGGCCGTAGAAGAAGTTGTAGGGCGCGGGTTTCTGGGTGCGCGGGTTCTTGCCGGTGGGGTCGGTCAGGTGCCCCGAGTAGGAGGCCGACCACACCGGAATCTTGTCCTTGGCCACGAAGCTGATCAGGGCCTCGGTGTCGCCGGTCCCCCAGCTTTGCAGGGCCACCATGTGGTTGCGGCTGACCCATTGCTTGTACTGGCTGATGGCGCGCGGGACCTCGTAGGCGTAATCGACGCTTTCCACGTTCAGGGGCGTGCCGTCGATCCCGCCATGGGCGTTGATGTAGCGCAGGGCGTCGGCGACGCCGGGGCCATACATCTTGCCAACGAAGCCGGTGGCGCCGGTGATGTCCATCAGATGGCCCACGAACACGCCGTCGTCGGCGCGGGCGGCCGGCGCGGGCGCCAGGGCCAGGGCCACGGCGGTGGCGAGGGCGGCGAGCGGCGGCGCGCTCGCAAGGCTGCTGAAGAAGGGTCTCATGGTCGTGATTCCTCCGTGTTTGAGCGGAGCCTTTTTTCGGGCCCCTTGTCTCGGGGGCTGTGCCCCCGTTGTGCTCTCGGGGGGCTTTGCCCCCATTTTACTGTTGCCTTCCCATACGGGTTTACCGGTTTTGGCCCGAACGACAGGGGCCTGGTCCCGGTGAACCCAGGGGAAGGGGAGCGCGACCCCCGAACGGGCAAGCCCCGTTCGGATTAGAGTCCGTCCGTTTCACGCGGAAGCGGACGGACTCCGGATCCCTTTGTTTGAGTTTGTCTTTTCGGAAAAAGCGGGGCCCGCTTTTCCCTGACGAACTCTAATGGGAGAACGGATACAAGGACCAGTAGGCCCGGATCTGGCGCCAGCGGTGCGCGAGACCGTCGGGTTCGAAGATCAAGAACAGGATAATCGCCGCGCCGATGGCCATCTCGCGCAGGAAGGCCAGCCCGTTGACCAGGAAGGGCTGGTTGCCCCATTCGGTTGCCTGGAGCATCCCCATGCCGCCGGCCATGACCTCGGGCAGCAACACCATGAAAATGGTTCCCAGGATCGACCCCTTCACGCTGCCCAGGCCGCCGATGATGATCATGCCCAGAAACTGGATCGACAACAAGATGGTGAAAGCCTCGGCGGAAACGAACATCAGGTAGTGGGCGTACAGGGCACCCCCGATGCCGGCGTAGAAGGCGGCCAGGCCAAACGACATGACCCGGTAGCGGGTCAGGTTGATGCCCATCACCTCGGCCGACAGGTAATGATCGCGCACCGCGACCAGGGCGCGGCCATCGCGGGTGCGCATCAGGTTGGTGGCGAGCACGGTCAAAACGATGGTGATGGTGAGCGCGAACAGGAAATAGGTCTGGTCGGTGTCGAAGGCAAAGCCGAACAGCTCGGGGGCGTTGGCCATGGCCCCCGAGGATCCGCCGGTGAACCAGTCCAGGCGCACGAACAGATCCTCGATGATGAACTGGGCGGCCAGGGTGGCGATGGCGAGGTACAAGCCCTTGATCCGCGCGGCCGGGGCGCCGAACAACAGCCCGACGGCAGCCGCCATCAGCCCGGCCAGCGGGATGGCCAGCACCACGGGAATGCCCCAGGTGTTGTTGAGCCAGGCCGAGGAAAAGGCCCCCACGCCAAAGAAGGCGGCGTGTCCCAGGGAAATCTGGCCGGTGAAGCCCACCAGGATGTTGAGCCCCATGGCGGCCACGCCGTAGAGGCAGATCTGGATGCCCAGCGACAGGAAATAGCTGTCGGCGAACCAGCCCAGCACCGGCCAGTCGGCCAGGCCGGGGAAGGCCAGGGGCAGGCCGACCAGGAGGTACAGCGCCAGCAGGAAGCCGATGCCGATCCGCGCGGTCAGCGCGGTGTCGAACAGGCGCGAATCGTCCTTGTAGCTGGTGCGGAAATCGCCACACGGGCGCATGGAAACGCTGGCCATGGGTGCCTCACACGCGCTCGATGGTCTTGGTGCCGAACAGGCCATAGGGCTTGAGCACCAGCAGAAGGATCAGGACCCAAAACGGGGCGATGGTCAGCATGTTGCCCCAGTGCAGGAACTGGCCATCGACGAATTCGGCGGTGTTTTCCAGCATGCCCACGATCAGGCCGCCGACCACCGCGCCCACGATGCTGTCCAGCCCCCCCAGGATGACGGCGGGAAACACCTTGATGCCGATGAAGGACAAGGCGCTGGACACGCCGTTGACCATGCCGATCACCACCCCGGCCAGCGCGCTGACCATGGCCGAAATGGCCCACGCCAGGGCGAACACGGTTTTCACCGAAATGCCCAGCGACTGCGCCACCTGCTGGTTGAAGGCGGTGGCGCGCATGGCGAGGCCATAGCGGGAATAGCGGAAGAAGGCATAGAAGCCGGCCATGATGAACAAGGAGAAAACCAGGCTCATCAGGTAGGCGGGCTGGACGTTGAGCCCCAGCACCGAAACCACGTCGGTTTCGAAAATGCGCGGGAAAGCCTCGGCCGACTGGCCGAAGATCCAGTTGACGGCGGCGCGCATGAAAATGGACAACCCGATGGTCACCATGATGACCGAAATAATCGGCTCGCCGATCATGGGGCGCAGCACGACGATTTGCAGCAAGACGCCAAAGGCCATCATGAACACAAGGGTGAACAGGAAGCCCACGACAAAGGGCATTTGCCAGTGGACCAGCAAGGACCAGCACACCCAGGCCCCGATCAGCAAGAATTCGCCTTGCGCGAAATTAACAACCTGCGTTGATTTGTAAATCAAGACAAAGCACATGGCGACCACGCCGTACAGCGTGCCCACGATGATGCCATTCAGCAAAAGCTGAAACAATAATTCCCAGTTCACCGGCGTTCCTCCCTTCCCCGTCTCGCGCGGGGTCTTGTGTCGTCGGCTGGTTGCGTGCGTTGGGTCGGGGTGTGGCGGGGGTTCCTTCGTCGAGATCGGGCGCCGGGGGCTCAGGCCCCGGCGTCGATCAGGGTTTCAACCGCAAGACGGGTTTGCAAGCGGGTGCGGGTGCCATCTTGGAAGGTGATCATGGTATCCACGTCCACCGCCTTGGCGCCGTCGTAAAGGGCCTGGATCTCGCGGGCGTATTTCTCGGCGATCACGCCCCGGCGCACCTTGCGCGTGCGGGTCAGCTCGCCGTCGTCGGGATCCAGTTCCTTGTAGAGCAGCAGGAACTTGCGGATGCGCTGGGCCGGCGGCAAGGAGTCGTTCACCTGCTCGACCTCGGCGCGCAGGAGCTTGTACACCTCGGGCTGGGCGGCCAGGTTGCTGTAGCTGGTGAAGGCGATGGCGCGCTGCTCCGCCCACTTGGAAACGATCGACCAGCGAATGCAGATGATCGCGGCCAGGAAGGGGGCATCGCGGCCCAGGATCACCGCCTCGGCGATGAAGGCCGAGAACTTCAGCTTGTTTTCGATGAACTGGGGCGAGAAACGCACCCCGGTCGAGGTCTGGGCCAGGTCCTTGACCCGGTCGATCACCACCAGGTGGCCGTTCTCGGGCTTGATGTAGCCGGCGTCGCCGGTATGGAGCCAGCCGTCCTTGATGTCGCTGGGCGCTCCTTCCTCCTGGCGGTAATAGCCCGCGAACAGGCCCTTGCTTTGTCCCAGGATCTCGCCCACGCCCTCGCTGTCGGGGGCGTGGATGCGCACCCGGGCGCCCTCGAAGGGGACGCCCACGGTTTCGTGATCAATGTCACCCTCGCGGTGGATGGTGTAGGCGCCCGCCAGCTCGGTTTGCCCGTACAGCTGCTTGAGGGGCACGCCCATGGCGTGGAAGAAGCGGAAGGTTTCCGGCCCCATGGCCGCGCCTCCGGTGGCGGCGCTGGTCAGGAAGGAGAATCCCAGGCGATCGCGCAGGGCCCGGAACAAGATCGTTTCGGCCAGCCACGAGCGTTGCCCCCGGGCCAGGGCTTCCTGACCCAGGCGCGAGCCGAGGCGAAACAGGAACTGCTTCAGGGGCGAGGCTTCCATCATGCGCGCGCGCACATCGGCGGCGATGGATTCCCACACCCGGGGGGCAAGCAGGACGAAGGACGGGCCGATCTCGCGCAGGTCGGCCATGGTGGTTTCTTCTTCCTCGACGAAGTTCACCACGGTGCGCGCGATCAGGGCCTGCCCCACGGCGTAGACCTGTTCCATGATCCAGGGCAGCGGCAGGACGGAAACATACTCGTCGCCGGGGCTCTTGGGGTCGGCCTCCAGGTAATCCACGCAGTGGGCCAGGAACGGGCCGGACTGGAGCATGGCCATCTTGGGCCGCGAGGTGGTGCCCGAGGTGGTGCACAAAATCGACACGTCGGTGCCCTGGCCGCGTTCAACCTCAAGGTTGTACAGGTCGGGTTCGGCCCCATCCAGGTCACGGCCGAGCGCCATCAGGTCTTCCTGGCTGATCAGGCGCGGGTCGCTGTGCTTGCGCAGGCCCCGGGGGTCGCAATAGACGATGTGGCGCAGCAAGGGCAGGCGGTCGGCGAGTGCCAGCAGCTTGTCCACCTGCTCCTCGTCCTCGGCGATGACCGCGACCGCCCCGGCATGGGCCAGCAGGTATTCGGCCTCTTCCTCCAGCACGTCGCGGTAGATGCCCAAGGACAGGCAGCCAATGGCGTGGGCGGCGATTTCGCCCCACACCCATTCCGGCCGGTTGGCGCCCAGAAGCCCGATCACCTGGCCGCGCGCGACCCCGAGCCGGCGCAGGCCCAGGGCATACAGGCGCACGATTTCGTTGTAGCGGGCCCAGGTGTAGGCGGTCCAGATGCCGAACTCCTTCTCGCGCAGGGCGATTTCGGTCGGCCAGCGCCGGGCGTTCTCGGCCAGGATCTTGGGGAAGGTGTCGAAACGGGCGACGTCGATGGGGTCGGGGGCGCGGCGGGGGCGGCGGCTCATCGGGCGGCCCTCCGCGCGGCGTTGGCCTCGGCCACGGCCGCCAGCTCGGGGGGCACGGACGGCGGCGGCAGGGGCTCGTCGGGGGTGTCGTCCTCGCCCAGGTAGGCCTTGCGCACATAGGGGTCGTTGATGACCTCGTCGGGCAGGCCCAGCGCGATGCGCTGGCCGAAGTCCAGGACCATGACCCGGCTGCTGATGTCCATGACCACGCCCATGTCATGCTCGATCATGATCACCGTCATTCCCCATTCCTCGTTGAGGTCGACGATGTAGCGGGCCATGTCCTCCTTTTCTTCCTGGTTCATGCCGGCCATGGGCTCGTCGAGCAAGATCAGGTCGGGCTTGAGCGCGATGGCGCGGGCCAGTTCCACCCGCTTGCGCAGGCCATACGACAAGGTGCCTGCCGTGGCCTTGCGAATGGGGCTGATTTCCAGGAAATCAATGATTTCCTCGACGGCGCGGCGATGCGCCAGTTCCTCGTCGCGCGCGCCGGTGAACCAGTAAAGCGAGCCGGTGAGGAAGTTGTTGCGCAGAAGATGGTGGCGCCCCACCATGATGTTTTCCAAAACCGTCATGTGCCCGAAAAGAGCCAGGTTCTGGAAGGTGCGGCCAATGCCCACTTCGGTGCGGCGATTGGCGGGCAGGCCGGTGATATCCTGCCCCTTGAAGAAAATCCGACCCTGGGTCGGACTGTAGCGTCCCGAGATGCAGTTCATCATCGAGGTTTTGCCGGCCCCGTTGGGGCCGATGATGGCGAACAACTCCCCCCGGTTCACTTGAAACGCAACATTGGACAGCGCGCGCACCCCTCCGAAATGAAGCGACACGTCGCGCACGTCGAGAATCGGTTGTTTCTCGGACATCAACGGCAGACCTCCCCACGGGCGCCGGGGGCTCGGATTCTTTAAAACGCGATCCGATTGCTTTCCCGTCCGGCAACGCTCCCTTTCTCCTTAACGCATACGTAAACCTCGGTCAAGCACGCCCCGCCGGGGCAGGGCTTAATCAAGTCCCGTTGAAGGTGTGGCGGGGGTGTCGGGTGCGGTCAGGGCGTCTTCCAGGCGGGCGAGCGCGGCGGCGCAAGTCTGGGCCAGGGGAGAGGGGTGGGGGGTGTCGGCGGCGTCCTCGGTCAGGAAGCGCTGGACGCGCAGCCAGTATTCGAGGGCGGCGGGAAGATCGCCGCGCGCTTCCTCCAGGCGGGCGAGGTCGGCGGCGAGCTGGGCGGCCTGGGCGCGGTTGTCCAGGCCTTCCTCCAGCACCAGGGCCTCGCGCAGCAGCTCGTCGGCGGCGTGCCAGTCCTCGCGGTAGAAGGCCACGGTGCCCAGGCGGCCAAGCAGGCGCGCTTCCTCGGCCCGGTCCTCCAGGGCGGTGACCAGGGACAGGGCATAGCGCCAGTAGGTTTCGGCGCCTTCCGAGTCGTCGAGGCGCACATGCAAGATGGCCAGCAGGTCGCACACGGCCGCCACCCCGGCCCGGTCGCCCAGGCCTTCGAACAGGTCGAGCGCGGTCAGGTAGTGACCATGGGCGCCCTCGACATCGCCATGAACCTCGCGCTGGCGGCCCAGCAGGGCGCGGGCGCGGGCCAGGGCGGCGGGCGCGGGCAAGGTGACGCCCAGGCGCAAGGCCCGGCCCAGGATGTCGTCCACGGCATCGTCGGTGCCGGCTTCCATCAAAAGGGCGCAGCCGTCCAGGGCGTGGGCGAGGGCCTTGCGGGCCGCGTCGCCGGCGTCGAGGCCGGCAAGACGCTCCGCGTGGTCGATCCACGACAAGGGAGGCGCGTCGGCCGGCGGCGGCGGGGGCAGGTCCACTGGCGCAGGCGGGGGCGGGGGGGGCTCGGCAGGGGCCAGGACCATCTCGTCCGGCGATGGCGCGGCGGGGGGAAGCGCGCCGTCATCCGCTTCGCCGTCCCCGGGGAGGGCCTGTTCCCGTCC
>NZ_BJZO01000078.1 GCF_007992075.1 Pararhodospirillum oryzae | reverse complement strand
CCTTTGGTATAAGATTTTGGTTGTTTGGGGGGGGCGGGTGTCCGACGACGGCAAGTCCTCGGGTGGGGCCGCAGGAGAGGGGTTTCCGGCGGCGGATGCCAAGCCCCGCGTTGGTCCTCCGGCGGTAACCTCCCACGGCGTTTTCGTGTTCGCCCGGGCACAAAAAAAGCCCCCGGCTCGCGGAGCCAGGGGCCAAGTCGGAACAGGGAGGTTTCACGTCTGGGAGACGTAGGACACCATCGAAATGGCGCCCCGCGGATCGGGTCACCCCGATCCAATGGCGGCACAAGGGAGGAGGGCCGCCAAACTGAGTGCATGTGCAACGCAACATGCGATGGCTTGTATTTACCCTGCGGCACCCGGGTTCACCATGCGTATTTCCTCATCCGAGCCATGCGGGATGCGCATGTTTCACAGTCCCGACCGTGGGTCTAACACCTTGGTAGGATTGAAAGGACGGAGAATACCCGATCAACAGGCGAAGCCCGAGCTATTCAACTCTGTTATGAGGAAGTCTCGAAACACCGCCACCCGCTTGCTATGACGCATTTCCTCGGCATAGACAAAATACAGGCTGATCACGGGCCCCTGACGATCGGGAAGAACGCGGACAAGGTTGGACGATTCAGAAGAAAAATATTCCGGAAGCGCGGCAATGCCCAAGCCGCTTTCCACCGCCCGGAAAATACCATACAGGTTGTTCAGGCGCAAAACTGCCTTGCGGGGGCGGCCGTCGTCGCGGCCCGCCGACAATAGCCAGTTTATATTGCCCACCGGCGGCTTGAACTCATCGGCGTACATGATCAGGCTGTGGTGATCCAGATCCTCCAGCCGCTCCGGATAGCCGTGGGCTTGCAGGTATTCGGGGGCCGCGAACACATGGTAGGGCATGCTCACCAGCTGGCGCTGGATCAGGTCGGGCTGGCGCGGGGGCATGAAACGCACGGCGACATCCGCCTGGCGCATGGCCAGGTCAAGCTCGGTGTCGTTGAGCGCCAGGGTCACGTCGATATCGGGGTACAGCTCCATGAACCGCCGGATGCGTGGCGTGAGCCAGATCGTGCCAAACGCCAGGGTCGTGGTGATGGTCAGCGGTCCTTCCGGCCGCTCTCGGCTTTCGCCCAGCCGTGCCTCCACCGAGGCCAGCTTGCCGAACACCTCGTGGACGGTTTCAAACAACAGCTCGCCTTGCTCGGTCAGGATAAGCCCCCGGGCATGGCGATGGAACAACGCCGCCTTCAGGCTTTCCTCAAGCGCGCTGATCTGTCGGCTGACCGCCGACTGGCTCAGGTTCAGGTTGTCCCCCGCGTGTGTGAAGCTGCCGGCTTCGGCCACCGCATGAAAGACCCGCAGCTTGTCCCAGTCCATCGTCTCCGCTCGGTTTGACGGGCCGTTCCTGGGGGACCGGAAACGGGCGGGAAGGGATGCTCCCCAGCCGCGCCGTTTTCGATCCCGGTGAAAAGGGGGCCTCGCACCCCCGGGGCGTTTCGGTTCCGCCTGGGGCTTCTAAACCGTCTTGTCGTCGCGCGCGGCCAGGAAACGGCCGGCTTCCAGGGCCGCCATGCAGCCCGTGCCCGCCGCCGTCACCGCCTGGCGGAACACCGGATCTTGCACATCGCCGGCCGCGAACACCCCGGGCCGGCTGGTGGCCGTGCCCTTGGCGGCGGTGATCAGGTAGCCGGACTCGTCGCAGGCCAGCTGTCCCTCGAACAAGCTGGTGTTGGGGCTGTGGCCGATGGCGATGAACACGCCCTCGCACGGTATTTCCTCGGTGGCGCCGGTTTGGGTATCGCGCAGGCGCACCCCGGTAACCCCCGGAGGATCGCCGCCCCCCAGGATTTCGTCGATCACGCGGTTCCAGCGCACGCTTACGTTGGGATGGCGCAGCAGGCGATCTTGCAAGACCTGTTCGGCGCGCAAGGTGTCGCGGCGGTGCACCAGCGTGACGTGGCTCGCGTGCTGGGTCAGGTACAAGGCTTCCTCGACCGCCGTGTTGCCACCGCCCACCACCACCACCGGCTTGCCCCGGAAGAAGAAGCCGTCGCAGGTGGCGCAGGCCGAAACCCCGCGCCCGGAAAAGCGGGCCTCGCTGGGCAGGCCCAGCCAGCGGGCCGAGGCCCCGGTGGCGATGATCAGGGTTTCGCTCACGTAACGGTCGCCGCTGTCGCCCACGCACACGAACGGGGGCCCGGACAGGTCGGCCGACACAATGGCGTCGTCGATCAAGGTGGCGCCCATGGCCCGGGCCTGGCTTTGCATGCGCTCCATCAGCCAGGGGCCTTGAATGGCCTCGTCGAAGCCGGGGTAGTTTTCAACGTCGGTGGTGATCGTCAACTGGCCGCCGGGTTGCAGTCCCGTGACCAGGAGCGGCGCGTGCCCGGCGCGGGCGGCGTAAATCGCCGCCGTGCAGCCGGCCGCTCCCGATCCCAGGATCAAAACGTTGGTGTGATGATCGGCCATGTTGGCGTCGGGCCCCTTTCTTGTGGTCCCGGTTCTTGATCCGGGATTCGTGAAGGATAAAAGGCGGTGGGGCCGCCGGTAAAGCGAAACTCCCCGGTTTTTGGGGACAAGTGGCCGGTGTCTGTCGCCCGGAGCCCCTGACTGGCGCTAAAGTCTTGGGGCATGCTTGGTCAAAAAGGCCGCCACGCCTTCGGGCGTGGGGGCCATGGCCTCGTCGCCCTGGCGCCATCCGGCCGGGCAGACCTCGCCATGGGTGTCGTGGAAAATCAGGGCATCAAGGACGCGCAAGGTTTCGTCCACGTCGCGGCCCAGGCTGGGATCGTTGACCATCTGATGGCGGACAATGCCCGCGCGATCGATCAGGAAGCTGGCGCGCAGCGCGATGCGTTCGTCAAGCAGCACTCCATGGGCGCGCGCGATGGCGTGGGAGAGGTCGGACACCAGCGGAAAATCCACCGGCCCCAGCCCCCCTTCCTCAAGGGGCGTGCGCTTCCACGCCAGATGGGTGAACTGGGAATCCACCGACACCGCCGCCACCTTGCACCCGCGTTCGGTGAAGGCGCCGAGGCGGTTGTTGTGGGCGATGATCTCGGAAGGACAGACAAACGAAAAATCCAGGGGATAAAAAAACAAAAGGCCATAGTCGTCCCCCCGGTGGGCGTGCCAGGAAAACCGGGGGTCGATCTCGTTGTTGCCCAAAACGGCGGGGGCGGTGAAATCGGGGGCGGGCAGGCCCACCAGGCAGCCGGGAACATCCGTCATGGAAGGGCTCCTACGCAATATAACGGGGTGCGAAGGCGAGTCTCGCGTCGTCAAGGCGTGCACGGCACGAGATGGCGTGAACGGTATTTTGGGGGCGGCGGCGGCGGCCTCAAGGGGACGGACCGGCTGGTTTCGCGTCCCGGCGGGCCGGAGGGGGCGCGGCCCAGGTCATGCGGGTGGCGGCGGGTCGGATGGAGGTGCTGGCTTCCGGCGCCAGCACCCGGTTCACCCGCAGGCATTCGTGCGCCTCCAGGGCGGCCGCCAGGGCCGACGAACGCGCCGTGGCCAGGATCTGGAAGGGGGGCGGACTCCCGGCCTGTCCGGCCAGGCGCGCGGCCGGGGCAAGGGCGGGCCCGCGAATCGCCTGGCGCAGCACCGAGGCCAGAACCGGCAGGCGGTCTTCGTCCAGCCCGGCGTCGGGTTCCTCGATGCACAGCAGCCCGGCGCGGATCGGGTCCTTCAGGGCCGCGAGCAGGGCAAGCGCGCGCACGGTGCCGTTGGACACCTGACGCGCGCTCATCACCAGGTGCTCGGTGGTCTCGATATCGAACGAGGTTTCCCCGCTTTCGATCCCGCCGCGCACGCGCACCCCCCGGACCATGGGCACCAGTTGGGCCAAGGTGGTGGACAAGGCCCCCATCACGCCCTCGGGGTGGGGAGGGCTGGCGGTTTCCTCGCGCAGATCGGCCAGCACGGTGGCCAGGTTGCCGGCGTTGACGCGCAAGGTGCGCTCCTCGAACGCATCGTTGCCCCGTCGGGCCGCCACCGGATCGATGTCGAGCAGCCGGATCGACGAGAGCAGGGCGCGCAGGGCGAACAGGTGCGGCTGTTCGGCGGTCATGACCACCGACAAGGCGGTGCGGGCCGCGTTCCACCCCGAAAAGAGCGCCGATCCGCCCGGAGGAAGGCCCAGTTCCTCTTCCCATCCCGGGCCGGCGCCGTGCGCGAGCGGGATGGCTTCCGAGTCGAACGACAGGCCGGGCGGGCTGCTGGGGCGCAGGTACAGGTGCGGGGCGCGGGCATAGGCCACGGTGTCGGAATCGATCCAGGGCGCGCGTTCCTCGTCGCGGGTAAGGGCGCGGCAGCTTTCGGCGCTCACCACGACCTCGCGCGGCTGGCCGCCGGGGTCGCGGTGCTGGGTGAGGGTGACTTCGTAGCGCAGGCGCTGGGCTTCCAGCTCGTAGGGGGTGCCGAAATCGTCGGTCCCGCGCAGGGGCAGCAGCACTTCCACGGCCAGGCAAAGCACGTCGGTCGCGCCGTCGGCCGTGCGCCGGAACAGCTCCTCCGGGCGCCCGCGCAGGCCTCGCATCGCCGCCGGCACGTCGTGGCGGGAAAGCAGGGACAAGAAGCGCAACGCATCAAAAAGATTGGATTTCCCGGCATTGCTCGGGCCAATCATGACCCCGAAGGGCGAAACATCCACGGCGAAGTGTTCGAAGGTTTTGAACCCGTCGATTTCGATGCGCGTCAGCATGGCGTCTCTCCTGGCGCATGAGGTCCGCCTTCCCCTATAAAACGCGCGGCCTTGTGTCCGAACCAGCGGCGCGCCCTACCCTTCCCTGGTTGTCATACTCGATCAATCCACCGGTCGGCTTTCGTCCCCTGGGCCTGGCCTGGCGCGGTGCCGTGGACCGGAACCGGCCCATGCGCTCTCGCATATTGTTTTTGTGGTCGAGGCGTTCGAGGCGAAGGGGGCGTTTTTTGGGGGCCGGCGTGACAGGCCCCCAAAAAACGGCCCCGGTGACGCCTCGGTGTTCCGGGGCGCCCGGTGGAAGAAAGCACGCCGCGCGTCGTTCGCCAAGGCGATGTGCCCCTCCGGCGGGAATTAAGACGCGGGGGCTCCTTGACCCCGGCAGGCGGCGACTCCGGAAGGTGGGCCCTTCTCGCGGGTTGGTTTGCGTGGGGTGGTCTAGACGAGCCGCGTCAGGGCGTCCCGCGCGAAGGGCAGGCCATAGGCCACGCCCAGGGCCGCCGCCCCTACTCCCACCTGGTAAAGGACAAACGGCGCGTAGGTATGGCGGCGCAGCCAGCGGGTCAGGATCTCCAGCGCCGCCCAGCCCCCGGCAAAGGCCACGGCGCCGGCCAGGAGAAACGGCGCGGGCGCCACCGGGGCGCCGTCGGCGATCAGGCGCGCCATGGCCACGCTTCCCACGAGGCCCAGAAGGGGAATCGAGATCAGGGCCGAAAAGCGCAGGGCCGCCCGTCGTTCGCACCCCAGGAAACGCGCGGCCCCAATGGCCAGCGCGCCCCGCCCCGCCCCGGGGAACACCGCGAGGGCGACGACGGCGCCAATGACCAGGGCGTCGGTCCAACTCAGGTGTTCCACGCGCTTGACGGTCATGTTCAGGCTGTCGGCGGCCCAAAGGGCAAGGGCGATGCCCACGCTTGACCAGCCAAGGACCGGAAGGGTCAGCGGGCCCGGGCTCCATCCCAGGGCCGGGGCCGCGACGATCGCGAGGCTCAGCGGCATCGCGCCCAGGACAAGGCACCCCGCCAGGCGCAACGCGGCCTCGACGCGACCGCCCACCGAGCGGCGCCGGCGCATCTTGCGCCATGCCCCGCTGGCGATGGCCCGCACATCGTCGCGGCAGTAAACAAGGACCGCCGCCAGCGTGCCCAGCGAAACCGCGATGTCGAACGCGGGGCCGGGGGTGGGCCAGGACGTGAGGAGGGACGCCAGTGTTCCGTGCGCCGGGGCGCTGAGGGGCAGCAGGACCACCGCCCCTTGAAGGAGGGCGAACACCACAAGGGGAAGGAGAGCCACGTCGTTGACCCGAAAGGTGGAGGGGCGGTGGTCCTTATAGCATCCCCCCCGAAAGCCGCCCAGAGGCACAATACGACAGGATAGCTGACCTTTGCTTTGTGCGGGTGCGTTACCTTGGAACCGCGACAGGGTAGCGCAGGGGGTCATCGCGCGAATATAGTACATATTCGTTTACTATATGCGGAATTACCTTGGTGTTCGTGTGATTCCGTCTTATGAACGGCAGGTTTCCCCTGGCACCCTCGCGTGCCGGGCCCCCTGCCTGTCGCCGCCGGCTTGTTGAGGACGCGGCGTTCGTTTCATAAGGAGACTCGTCGATGGCCCGCCCCATGCTCCAGTTCACGCGGCTGGACCAGAAAACTCCCGCAAAGCGCGACGCCGACATCCGGCGCCGGGATTTCGACGAGATCTACACCGGCTTCACCCCCGAGGCCGCCGGCGATCAGGCGTCGCGCTGCGAACAGTGTGGCATTCCGTTTTGCCATCTTCACTGCCCGTTGCAAAACAATATTCCCGACTGGTTGATGCTGACCGCCACGGGGCGCCTGGAAGAGGCCTATGCCCTGTCGCAGTCGACCAACGCCATGCCCGAGATCTGCGGACGCATCTGCCCGCAAGACCGCCTGTGCGAGGGCTCGTGCGTGCTGGAGCAATCCCGCCACCATTCGGTGACCATCGGCGCCGTGGAGCGCTACATCACCGATACGGCTTGGGAAAAAGGCTGGGTCAAGCCGATCCGCCCGGTGGTCGAGCATAATGCCTCGGTGGGCATCATCGGCGGCGGCCCGGCCGGCCTGGCGGCGGCCGGGCGGCTGCGCGCGGCCGGCTACCAGGTCACGATCTACGACCGCCACGACCGCATGGGCGGCCTTTTGATGTACGGGATTCCCGGGTTCAAGCTGGACAAGGCCGTGGTCCAGCGCCGCCTCGATCACCTGGCCGCCTCGGGGGTCACGTTCCGCCCGGGCTTCGCTGTGGGCAAGGACGCCACCCTGGCCGAGTTGCGCCGCCGCCACGACGCGGTGCTGATCGCGACCGGCGTTTACAAGGCGCGCGCCCTGGGGCTGCCCGGCGCCGATCTGACCGGGGTGGAAAAGGCGCTTGATTACCTGATCACCGCGAATCGCAAGGGCCTGGGCGACAGCGTGCCGGCCTTCGAGGACGGCCGCCTGAACGCCGCTGGCAAGCGGGTGGTGGTGATCGGCGGCGGCGACACCGCCATGGACTGCCTGCGCACCGCGATCCGCCAGGGCGCCACCTCGGTGACCTGCCTGTACCGCCGCGACCGCGCCAACATGCCGGGCTCGCAGCGCGAGGTGGACAACGCCATCGCCGAAGGGGTGACCTTTGAATGGCTGTCGGCGCCCGAGGCCGTGCTGGGCGAGGGCAAGGTCGCGGGCGTGCGCGCGTCGCGGATGTCGCTGGGCATGCCCGACGCGTCGGGCCGCCAGACGCCGCGCCCGGTGCCCGGCAGCACCTTCACGGTTGACGCCGATCTGGTGATCGAGGCCCTGGGCTTCGAGCCCGAGGACCTGCCCACCTTGCTGGGCGACCCCGCCTTGACCGTCGCGCGCAACGGGACCGTGCCCGTTGATGCCGCCACCCAGATGACCGCCCTTGAGGGGGTGTTCGCCGCCGGCGACATCGTCCGGGGGGCGTCCCTGGTTGTGTGGGCCATCCGCGATGGTCATGACGCCGCCGACGGCATCCGCCGTTACCTGGAAAACAAGGCCGCCGGCGTCGCCGTCGCCCGCGCCTCCTGAAGGAGGATATGAAAGAATGTCCGAGCGCATCCTTCCGCCCGCTTCCGCCCCCGCCGCCGAATCCGGTGCCGCCTTTGTCGAGCGCTGGCAGCGCGACGTCGCGCGCCTGACCGCCGCCCATGCCTACAACCCCGCCGACGAGCACGACGCCTGTGGCGTGGGCCTGGTGGCCGCCATCGACGGCACGCCGCGCCGCGCCGTGGTCGAGGCCGGCATTGATGCCTTGAAGGTGTTGTTCCACCGTGGCGCCGTCGATGCCGACGGCAAGACCGGCGACGGCGCGGGCATCCACATCCAGATCCCGCAGGAATTCTTCAAGGAGCACATCCGCCGCACCGCCCACGAGCCCCAGGCGGGCGTGATCGGCGTGGGCATGGTGTTCCTGCCCAAGACCGACCTGGGCGCGCAGGAACTGTGCCGCACCATCGTTGAAAGCGAAATCCTGTCGGGCGGCTACACCATCTATGGGTGGCGCCAGGTGCCGGTGAACACGTCGGTCATCGGCGAGAAGGCCAACGCGACCCGCCCCGAGATCGAACAGATCATGATCGGCAACCCCAAGGGGGTCGATGACGAGGAGTTCGAGCGCGACCTGTTCGTGATCCGCCGGCGCATCGAGCGGCGCGCCCTGGCCGAGCACGTGGCCGAGCTCTACATCTGCTCCTTCTCGTGCCGATCGATCATCTACAAGGGCATGTTCCTGGCCGAGCAGCTGACCAGCTTCTACCCGGATCTGCTGAGCCCGCTGTTTGTCTCGAACTTCGCGATTTACCACCAGCGCTATTCGACCAACACCTTCCCGACCTGGCGCCTGGCCCAGCCCTTCCGCATGCTTGCCCACAACGGCGAGATCAACACGCTGAGCGGCAACGTCAACTGGATGAAGGCCCATGAAACGCGCATGGCCTCGCCGTTGTTCGACAAGCGCATCGAGGATCTGAAGCCCGTGGTCCAGCCCGGGGTGTCGGATTCGGCGGCGCTCGACAACGTGTTCGAGCTGTTGTGCCGGGCCGGCCGGCCGGCGCCGATGGTCAAGGCGATGCTGATCCCGGAAAGCCTGACCCAGAACGCCCTGATGCCCGACCATCACAAGGCGCTGATCAGCTACTGCAACTGCATCATGGAACCCTGGGACGGCCCGGCGGCCATTGCCGCCACGGATGGCCGCTGGGTGGTGGCCGGCATGGACCGCAACGGCCTGCGGCCGATGCGCTACACCCTGACCAAGGACAACCTGCTGATCGTCGGGTCGGAAACCGGCATGGTGCGGGTGCCCGAATCGGATATCGAGCGCAAGGGGCGCCTGGGCCCTGGCGCGATCATCGCCGTGGACCTGGCCGAGGGCCGCTTCTTCGACGACGCCGGCATCAAGGACCTGCTGGCGGGCCGTCAGGACTATGCCCAGTGGGTGGGCCGGATCACCGAGCTGGAATCCCGGCTGCGCACCGATGATCCCGAGCCGGCCACCTTGTCGCCCGAGGATCTGCACCGGCGCCAGATGGCGTTTGGCCAGACCGTGGAAGACATGGAGCTGATCCTTCACCCCATGGTCGCCGATGCCAAGGAAGCCATCGGGTCGATGGGCGACGACGCGCCGCTGGCGGTGCTCTCGACCCAGTACCGGCCGTTGCATCACTTCTTCCGTCAGAACTTCAGCCAGGTGACCAACCCGCCCATCGACCCGTTGCGCGAAACCCGGGTGATGAGCCTGAAGACGCGCCTGGGCAACCTGGGCAACATCCTGGAGGAAAACGAATCCCAGTGCGATCTGCTCCAGCTTGAAAGCCCGGTGCTGACCACGGCCGAATTCGAGGCCATGCGCGCCGACATGGGCGCCTCGGCGGTCGAGGTGGACTGTACCTTCGATCCCAAGGCCGGCCCGTCGGCCTTGCGCGACGCGGTGGCCCGGGTTCAGCGCGACGCCGAGGTGGCGGTGCGCGGCGGCTGCACGCACGTGATCTTGAGCGACATGGCGATCGGTCCCGACCGGGCGGCCATTCCCATGATCCTGGCCGCCGGCGCGGTCCACACCCACCTGATCCGCGAGCAGCTGCGCACCTTCACCTCGTTGAACGTGCGCTGCGCCGAGGTGCTGGATACCCATTACTTCGCGGTGCTGATCGGCGTGGGGGCAACCACCATCAACCCCTGGCTGGCCCAGGAGTCGATCGCCGAGCGTCACCGCCGGGGGCTGTTCGCGCCCGAGATCACCTTGGAAAAGGCGCTGCAGCGCTACAAGAAGGCGGTCAACGAAGGCCTGCTCAAGATCATGAGCAAGATGGGCATCTCGGTGATTTCCAGCTATCGGGGCGGGCGCAATTTCGAGGCCATCGGCCTGTCGCGCTCGCTGGTGGCGGAATACTTCCCGGGGCTGGCCAGCCGCATTTCCGGCCTGGGCCTGGCGGGGATCCAGAAGAAGGTGCTGGAGCAGCACGCCAAGGCGTTTGGCGCGGCCGACGTGGTGCTGCCGGTGGGTGGCTTCTACCGGGTGCGCAAGCAAGGCGGCGAGGCCCACAGCTTCGATGGCGAGCTGATCCACCTGCTGCAAAAGGCGGTGGCCACCGACAGCTACCAGACCTTCAAGGCCTACACGGCGGGCCTGCGCAAGCTGCCGCCGATTAACCTGCGCGACATGCTGGACTTCCGCCTGGGCGCGCGGCCGACCCCGGTCGAGGAACTGGAAAGCATCACGGCGATTCGCCGGCGCTTCGTGACCCCGGCCATGTCGCTGGGCGCCCTGTCGCCCGAGGCGCACGGCACGCTCAACATCGCCATGAACCGCATCGGCGCCAAGTCGGACAGCGGCGAGGGCGGCGAGGATCCCGAGCGCTACAAGCCCGGTCCCAATGGCGACAACGCCAACTCGGCGATCAAGCAGGTGGCCTCGGGGCGCTTTGGCGTGACCGCCGAGTACCTGAACCAGTGCCGCGAGATTGAAATCAAGGTCGCCCAGGGCGCCAAGCCCGGCGAAGGGGGCCAGCTCCCCGGCTTCAAGGTGACGGAGGCGATTGCCCGCCTGCGCCACTCCACGCCGGGCGTGACCCTGATCAGCCCGCCGCCGCACCACGATATCTATTCGATCGAGGACCTGGCGCAGCTGATCTACGACCTGAAGCAGATCAACCCGCGCGCCAAGGTGTGCGTCAAGCTGGTGTCGCGCTCGGGGATTGGCACGATCGCGGCCGGCGTGGCCAAGGCCAACGCCGACGTGATCTTGATCTCGGGCCACAACGGCGGCACGGGTGCCAGCCCGCAGACCTCGATCAAGCACGCGGGCCTGCCTTGGGAAATCGGCCTGGCCGAGGTGCATCAGGTGCTGACCCTCAACCGCCTGCGTCACCGGGTGACCTTGCGTGTTGACGGTGGCATCAAGAGCGCGCGCGACGTGGTCATCGCCGCGATGCTGGGCGCCGAGGAATACGGCGTGGGCACGACCAGCCTGGTGGCCATGGGCTGTCTGATGGTCCGTCAGTGTCACTCCAACACCTGCCCGGTGGGCGTGTGCACCCAAGACGAGGACCTGCGCGCCAAGTTCACGGGCACGGCCGAGAAGGTGGTGAACCTGTTCACCTTCATGGCCGAGGAAGTGAAGGAAATCCTGTGTTCGCTGGGCGTGCGCACGCTCAACGAAATCATCGGCCGCACCGACCTGCTCTATCAGGTCAGCCGTGGCGCCGAGCACCTGGACGACCTGGACCTGAACCCGATCCTGGTTCAGCCGGACACGGGAACGGGCCTCAACATCTGCACCCTGGAAGGGCGCAACGAGGTCCCCGAAACGGTGGATGCCGAGATGATCGCCGACGCCCGTCCGGCCCTGGAGGACGGCGAGAAGATGCAGCTGACCTACATGGTCCGCAACACGCATCGCGCGATCGGGACCAAGCTCAGCCACCGCATCGTCACCCGTTACGGCATGACCGGGCTGGAGCCCGGCCACATCACCGTGCGCCTGCGCGGGTCGTGCGGGCAGTCGCTGGGCGCCTTCGCCGTCCAGGGCCTGAAGCTCGAAGTGTTCGGCGACGCCAACGACTACGTGGGCAAGGGTCTGTCGGGGGGCACGATCGTGGTCCGTCCGGCGGTGTCGAGCCCGCTGCGCACCAACGAGAACACCATCATCGGCAACACCGTGCTGTACGGCGCGACCAGCGGTTTCCTGTTCGCGGCCGGCCAGGCGGGTGAACGCTTCGCGGTGCGGAACTCCGGGGCGCAGGTGGTGGTCGAGGGCTGCGGGTCGAATGGCTGCGAGTACATGACCAACGGCGTGGCCGTCATCCTGGGCCCGGTGGGCGCCAACTTCGGGGCCGGCATGACCGGCGGCATGGCCTTCATCTACGACCCCGAGGGAACCTTCCCGCTGCGGGTGAACCCGGATTCGGTGATCTGGCAGCGTGTCGAGGTCGCGCACTACGAGGCGCTGCTGAAGGGCCTGGTGGAGCGCCACGTCGTTGAAACCCAGTCCAAGTACGCCGAGCACCTGCTGGTGGACTGGTCGCGCGAACTGGGTCACTTCTGGCAGGTGGTGCCCAAGGAAATGCTGAACCGCCTGCCGGTGCCGGTGAGCGCGGCGCAGCCGGCCGCCGCCGAGTAGTCCTTGCATCCCCGGGGAGGCCGATGGTCTCCCCGGTTTTTTGTGCGGTCCTGGTCGGGGGGCGGGGCGACCTGGCGCTCTTGCGTCTCTTGTGGCCAGGATCCGGTTCGATTGTCCTTGGGGCCCGGGGGGGCCTGGGGACCGTATGCGAGTCGGGTCATGGATTTTTTGTACGACGCCGCCGGGCCCGGGCACCATGTGCCCTCCTATTACACGGCCACGGCCACGCCTCTTCCCTCGTTTCCCATTCTTGAAGGCACCGTGAAGGCCGACGTGTGCGTGGTGGGCGGCGGCTACACCGGGCTTTCGGCCGCGCTGCATCTGGCCCGGCAAGGGCGCGACGTGGTGCTCTTGGACGCGCATCGGGTCGGCTGGGGGGCCTCGGGGCGCAACGGCGGGCAGGTGGGTTCGGGCCAGCGGGTGGCGCAAGACGTGCTGGCCGGCCTGGTGGGCTCCGACGATGCACAGGCCCTTTGGGCGATGGGGGAAGATGCCAAGGCGCTGGTGCGCGCGCTGATCGACACCCATGGCATTGCCTGCGACTACCGGCCGGGGGTGTTGCATGCCGACCACCGGGCGCGCTTTGTCCCCCATACCCGGGCCCAGGTCGAGCTGCTGAACACGACCTATGGGTATTCGCGCATCCGGTTCGTGGACAAGGCCGAAATCCGCGTGATGCTGGGCTCGCCGGCCTATCATGGCGGCGCCCTGGACGAAGGGGCGGGGCACCTTCACCCGCTGAACTTCGCGCTGGGGCTGGCCCGCGCCGCCGCCGAGGCGGGTGTACGGATCTTCGAGCGCTCGCGGGTCGAGGCGCTGGCGCCGGGGCATCCGGCTTGCGTGCGCGTTCGGGGGGGCGAGGTTCGGGCCGATCACGTGATCCTGGCCGCCAACGGCTACCTGGGGCGGCTCAGCCGGCCGGTGGCGGCGCGGGTGATGCCGATCAACGGCTACATGGTGGCGACCGAACCCCTGGGCGAGCCCCGGGCACGGGCCTTGATCCGGGATAACGTGGCGGTGGCCGACTCCCGGTTCGTGGTCAATTACTTCCGGCTGTCGGCCGATCACCGGCTTTTGTTCGGGGGGGGCGAGTGCTACGGCTACGCCCCGCCTCGCGACATCCCGGCCTTCGTGCGCCCGATCTTGCTTTCGATTTTCCCGCAGCTGGCCAGCGTGGCCCTGGACTATGGGTGGGGGGGCACCCTGGGGATTACCCGCTCGCGCCTGCCCCACGTGGCCCGGGTCGCGCCGGGGGTGGTGTCGGTGTCGGGCTTTTCCGGCCATGGGGTGGCGCTGGCAACCCTGTGTGGCGCCATCGTGGCCGAGGCCCTGGGCGGGCGTGCTACCCGGTTCGATCTGCTGGAACGCCTGCCAACCCCGCCCTTCCCCGGGGGCATTCTCAGCCGGCGGCCGCTGCTGGCGCTCGCCATGCTGTGGTTTGCGCTGCGCGACCGGTTTTAGGGCTTCAGGGAAAAGGGGACACCGCTTTTCCCGAAAAGACAAAATCAGATCAAGGGATCCAGAGTCTGCCCGCTTCGGGTGGAAACGGAAGGGAGTCCGGATTTCTCTCAACTCATCCGCTTTGCCTCATGGAAAATCACCGTGAAATCACGGGCAAGACAATGATGGGATCCCATGCCTATAACCCGTGGTGAAAGACGGAAATAGAAAATAACGGGTGCAAAGGGTTCGTCCAAATAATTTTACTTGAGGCTTCGAATCACCGGGAGTTAGACTCGCGTGCCCAACGTGGGGGGGACACCCCGAAAGGTTCCGGGCTTTCCCGTTGAATCGGGCAGCGGATTGTGTCCGGCGCGGCCGAATAACACGATACGCGAACAACACGATACGAAACTCTTGTGGGTCGAGTGGCGAAAGGCGCATTGGGGGTCGGTTCCGACCCGTTGACCACCACCATCGTGTCGACCCGCCATCCCTTCTTGCGGAGAGAGCCATGGTTACCCCTTTCGCGGTGGATCTTCGGAACCGTTTGGACGCCCTTGGAATCGATGGGGCCGCGCGGGAGATGCTGCGGGAATGCCGCCCGGTCCTTGAAAAGCAGATCGACGACATCATCCGCAAAGGGTATGCCGCGATTCTGGCGGTGCCCGAGGGCAAAAGCGCCTATGCAAATGCCAACATGGATGAAGTCTATAAAACGCAGAAAAACTATTGGCTTAATGATGTCCTTTCAGATGTCTTCAATGAAGAACGGATTGAAAACTCGGCCCGGATTTTCGTGCTCAGGCAGCAGCAAGGTTTCGCGCTTCGTTGGTATTTTGCCCTTCAGACAAGTATTCTCCAAAATTGCATCGCGGCCCTGATCGTGCATTTCCGGCGCGACAAGGACAAGCTGCGCCGGGCCATTGACGCGCTCACCCGCACCGTGATGTTCCAGCTTGAGGTGGCATCGTCGTCGTATCTGCATGCCACGCAAGAACAGGCGTCGCAGGCTCTCGACACGGCGGCTCACGAGTTCGAGCAGCAGGTTTCGGGGATCGTGCACGAGGTATCGCGGTCGGTGGGGACGGTTTCGGCGGCGGCGGTGTCGATGGCCGATGTCGCCAACCAGTCGGCGCGCGAGGCCGGCAGCGCGGCCGCGTCGGCCACCCAGACCAGCGATAACATCAGCACGGTGGCGGCCGCGACCGAGGAACTGACCAGCTCGATCCAGGAAATTTCCACGCAGGTGGTCCGGGCCACGACCATCACGGAATCGGCGGTCAATGAAGCCGATGGCACCAACCAGCTGGTCCAGGGCCTGGCGGAGGCGGTGGGCAAGATCGGCGACGTGGTACGCCTGATCAACGACATCGCCTCGCAGACCAACCTGCTGGCCTTGAACGCCACGATCGAGGCCGCGCGCGCGGGCGAGGCGGGCAAGGGCTTTGCCGTGGTGGCGGGCGAGGTCAAGCACCTGGCGAACCAGACGTCGCGCGCGACCGACGAAATTTCCTCGCAGATCGGCGCGGTGCAAGGCGCCACCCAGGAAGCGGTGGCCGCGATCCAGAAAATCGGCGCGACGATTGGCAACATCAACCAGATTTCGGTGGCGCTGGCTTCGGCGGTCGAGGAGCAGCGGGCGGCAACGCGCGAGATCGCCCGCAACGTGGACGAAGCCGCGCGGGCCGGTCAGGTGGTCAGCGCCACCATTGGCGCGGTCAGCACCCTGGCCGGCAAGACCGACACCACGGCGCGCGATCTGTCGGGAACGGTGGAAACGCTGTCGCAGCAAACCAGCACGTTGTCCCGCCAGGTCGACCAGTTCCTGTCCCGAATCCGGGCGGGATGAGCGCGAGGAGGGAAGGGGGCGTGGCGCGACAGGCCGCGTGCCGGCGCCCTTCCCTTTGAAGCACGACCGAAAAAACAAAAGGCCCCGCAACGGGGCCTTCGGTCTTCAAGAAATGGTGCGTCCGGCGGGATTCGAACCCACGACCTTTGGCTTCGGAGGCCAACGCTCTATCCAGCTGAGCTACGGGCGCATGAGGAAGGGAGGCGACCATAGCGTACCGGAATCGGTCCGCCAAGAAAAAAATGGAGGCCAGGCACGCGGTCGCGCGAGCGGGCTTCGCGCTGGTGGAAATGGCGCTGGTGGTGGCGTTGGTTGGGGGGGCCGCGTGGGGTCTTCTGGCCGTGCTGGGGCCGGTTCGCCAGCGCGACAAGGAGGCCGGCACCCAGGTCCGGATCGTCCAGGTGGCCAACGCCCTGGCCGCCGCCGCCCGGCTGCACGGCGCCCTGCCCTGCCCCGAGGGGCAAGGAGACGGCGTGCGTGAGTCCGGTCCGTGTCGCGGAACGGAGGGCGCCGTGCCCTGGCTGGCCCTGGGATTGGCGCCCGAGGCGGCGCAAGATGCCTGGAACCGGCCCCTTGCCTACCGGGTCAGCCCCCAGGCGACGGCCGCCGGCGCCCTTTCCTGCACCGGGACCCTGCCCGAGGCAACGATTGCCGTGGTGGGTTCGGACCTCGAAACACCCCAGGCGGCGTTGTTCGCGGTGGCGTCGTCCGGGGCCGGCAACCGGCTTGTCGGCGCAGGAGGGGTGTCGCGCCTGTCCGCCGCGCCCCTGGCCGCGAACCCGACCGGAGTCGTTGCGTTCGATGGCCGGGTCCTGGCCTGGAGCCCCGAACGGGTTCGTCTGGCCATGGGGTGCACGCCCGGCCCCCCGCAGTCCCTGGACGTGCCTCTCGACGTTCCGGTCACGGCGTCGGGCCTGATGGCGCAAACGCCCCTGGTGTGGACGCCTCGGGGGGGGGGCGGGCGGGTGCTCGATAGCGGCAGCACCCGCCTGGTCCTGGCCAGTGGCGCGGTGCTGGAAGCCCAGGGGGGAACCCTTGCGGTGGCGTCCGATGACTCGGGGCTGGGGGTGTGGTCGGGACTGGCGGCCCAAACCGGCCGCGGCATGGGAACAGAGACCGCGGCCGATCTGGCCACCGACGCCGATGGGCATCAGCGAACCTTGAGCATCGAATGGGCAAGGGCGGTGACACAGGTCCACGTCGTCCTGGTGGGCCTTGTTCGGGAAAAGCGGGCTCCCTTCGCGTGGCGTCAGGCCCGGGGCGAAGGAGACGCGCGGTGTCTGGAGGCTCCCGCCGCTGACCGCTCCTGTCCGGTGGACTGGATCGAGGGCGTGCGCTTGCAAGCGTGGTCGGGCGACGACCAAATCGGAGAAACCGTCTTGCAGGCTTGTCCGGATGGCGACGCCAACGCCAAGTCCGTTTTCGAGCCCCTGGGGTTTGGTGGGGTCTCGTTTACCCGGGTGCGTCTGATCGCGGAACCCGTGAGGGATGCCAGCGGAGCAGCCCTCGGGGGGGAATCCAGCGTGGTACGGCTGGCGGGATTGACGGCGTCGCGTGAGGCGGAAGCCCCGGCCGCCCTGGATCTGGCGCTGGGGTGTGGTGAGCGCCCGTAAGCGGGGGCCTGTCGGGCTTGGTTGGGTTTTCGGGTGCGGTGCGCCCGTCGGGCTCGCGCTCGAACCCTGCCCGGG
>NZ_BJZO01000077.1 GCF_007992075.1 Pararhodospirillum oryzae | reverse complement strand
CCCCAGCGCCCGCCACGCCCGCAAGACCAGCGAGAACGGCGGGCGAGCCGGCGGCGGCGGGGCCGGCCGGCGGTCTTCGAGCGAAAAGGCGATGGTGGGCAGGGGGCCGGCATCGGGCCGGCGCAACAGGGCCTGGCGTTCCTCGGCGAACGCCCACACCGGCAGGTTGGAAACCAGGCCGCCATCAACGAACAGGGTGTCGGCCTCCGCCGGGGGCGGCTCGTCGTCGGCGAGCGGGCCGGGACCGGCCTGGGGGTGGATGCGGGCCGGGCGGAAAAACAGCGGAATGGCGATCGAGGCCGCGACCGCTTCCGCCACCGCGACGTCGGGGGTCTGGGTGGTGCCGAACAAGGCCAGCCGCCGCCCGCGGACATCGGTCACGATGATCTTGAGCAGCGCGCAATCGGGCACGACGGCGGGATCAAGGTGGCGGAACAGCACCGTTTCCGGCACCGGGTCCCTGCGCCCCAGCACCAGATAGTGTTCGTGCAGCTTGGCGCGCAGGAAGGCGTTGACCTGGGTGCGGATATAAACCGTTTTCAGCAGGCCAAGGCGCGACACGATCTTGCCCACCGCCTGGCCCTGGCGGGCATAAAAGGGCGCCAGCACGATGAGGCCCGGAATCAGGGCGCTGGCCAGGACCCACGTTGGAAAGCGCCGCAAAAGGGTGAAGCGCTTCCACCCCCCTTCGCCCAGCAGCTTGAGGGGGGTCAGGTGATGGCGGGCCAGGATGTTGTCGTCGGGCCGGGCGGGATCCAGGAGCTCGTCGGGCGTGTAGCCGGCGGCCAGCAACGCCCCGATCAGGGCCCCGGCCGAGGTTCCCGCCACCCCTTCCAGCCGGTAGCCGGCCTCTTCCAGGGCCTTGGCGGCCCCGATATGGCAAATTCCCTTGGCGCCGCCGCCCTCCAGCACGGCAAAGACCCCGGGAGGCGGGGGGGGAAGGGCCGGCGGCTCCGCCTCGATTGCGGGGCTTGCCTCCGGGGCGTTTCCAACGGGATCGAGCGTCGCCATGCCGTTTCCTTTCCCACCGAAAGGGGTGAAAACGGTATGCGCTTCCCGCGCGCATTCCACAACAGGGAATCAGCAAACTTTTCCCCGTGAACGGCAGGGGGCCGGGGACGCGCCGCATCCCCGGTCAGGGGCGTGGGGACGACGTCCCCACCGTGCCATCGTGTTTAGAAAAACTCATCGAGCATGAGGTGGAAGTTCAGCTTGCGCCAGTCGGGGGCGGCGGTTGCGTAGCGGTGGAACAGGCGCTTTTGCAACGCGGCCTCGAAGTCGCAAAGGCAATTCCAGAGGATGGCCAGGTCCTGGTAGCGATCGGCGACACCGGCCCGTCCGACATCGATGCAGCCCGTGATTGTGCCGTTGTGCCACAAAAGATTGTCGAGCGAAAAATCACCGTGCGTGACCACGGAGTCGGGGGCAAGGGGCAGAAGGGCGGTCATGGCGTCCCAGACCTGTTCGGCGTTCCAGCCTTGCCGCTCCTCGTCGAAATCCTCAACGTCAACAAGGCCCGCGTCAAGGCGCCGGCGCGCCTGGGCCAGCCGGCAGGCGTGGTTGCTGGTGAAGGGGCAGTCGGAAACCGGGATCGCATGGAACCGGCGCAGGAAATCGGCGAGGGCATCAACAATGGCAGGGCGCTCGGCCGGAAAGGCTTCCAGGGCCTGCCAGGCGGTGAGGCCCGGGATCGCCGTCATCAAAAGCCAGGCGGCATCGGGCGTGCGCACGAAGCCCCGGACGGCCGGCACGGGCAGGAACGCCGCAAGCCACATCAGCCGCACCATTTCGTCGGTCACGTCGGTGGCGCAGGTCCCTTCCCCCTGCTTCAAGAACAAGTCGGGATGGCCCGGCTTGCCGTGCAGCCGGTAAACGGCGCCCCCCGATTCTCCCACCCCATCACGCGCCCAGTCATACCCCTCGACATCCGCCGCCAGGCTCGCGGGGATGGCCACGGCGGCGCACGGTTCTTCCCGGTGGGGGCTGGTTCGCATGGGGGGCCCTTTCGCGACGGGTGGGGGCGCTGGGTGAACAAGGAAAGCGCCCCGGTCCTGGCGAGAGGGTCCACGCTTGGAGGGTGTTGTCCATGAAAAAATCCACCCCCGCCTTCCGTGGGGGTGGATTTCTCAAGGTCCTTCGCGTCGCGGCCTTTTAGTGGAAAGGCGCGTGCGTGGAATTAGTAGCGGTAGGTTTCGGGCTTGAAGGGGCCCTTGGTGTCCACGCCGATGTAGGCGGCCTGACGCTCGGACAGGGTGGACAGGTGAACGCCCAGCTTGGCCAGGTGGAGCGAGGCCACCTTTTCGTCCAGGTGCTTGGGCAGCACGTACACCTTGTTTTCGTACTTGCCGTCGGCGTTGTTGGCGAACAGCTCGATCTGGGCCAGGGTCTGGTTGGTGAACGAGGCGCTCATCACGAAGCTGGGGTGGCCGGTGGCGCAGCCCAGGTTCACCAGCCGGCCCTCGGCCAGCAGGATGATCCGGTGGCCGTCGGGGAAGGTGATCTCGTCCACCTGCGGCTTGATCGTGCTCCAGCTCAGGTTGCGCAGCGCCGCCACCTGGATCTCGTTATCGAAGTGGCCGATGTTGCACACGATGGCGCGGTCCTTCATCGCGCGCATGTGGTCGATGGTGATCACGTCCACGTTGCCGGTCGAGGTCACGAAGATGTCGCCGCGCGGGGCGGCCTCTTCCATGGTCACCACCTCGAAGCCTTCCATCGCCGCTTGCAGCGCGCAAATGGGGTCGATTTCGGTCACCAGCACGCGACAGCCGGCATTGCGCAGCGAATCGGCCGAGCCCTTGCCCACGTCGCCGAAGCCCGCGACCACCGCGACCTTGCCCGCCATCATCACGTCGGTGGCGCGGCGAATGCCGTCGACCAGCGATTCGCGGCAGCCATACTTGTTGTCGAACTTCGACTTGGTCACCGAGTCATTGACGTTGATGGCCGGGAAGGGCAGGGCGCCGGCCCGTTCCATTTCATAGAGGCGGTGCACGCCGGTGGTGGTTTCCTCGGTCACGCCCCGGATGTTGGCCAGCACGCGCGAGTACCAGCCGGGCTGCGACGCCAGGCGTGCCTTGATGGCGGCGAACAGGCATTCGGCTTCCTCGCTGTCCGGGTTGTCCAGCAGCGAGGGGTCCTTTTCGGCGCGCGCGCCCAGGGTGATCAGCAGCGTGGCGTCGCCGCCATCGTCCAGGATCATGTTGGGGGTGCCGCCGTCGGCCCATTCAAAGATCTTGTGGGTGTAGTCCCAGTACTCGGTCAGGGTCTCGCCCTTGCGCGCGAACACCGGCGTGCCGGCGGCGGCGATGGCGGCGGCCGCGTGGTCCTGGGTCGAGTAGATGTTGCACGACGCCCAACGCACATCGGCGCCCAGGGCCTTCAGGGTTTCGATCAGCACCGCCGTCTGGATCGTCATGTGCAAGGACCCGGCGATGCGCGCCCCCTTGAGCGGCTGCGAGGCTCCGAACTCGGCCCGGGTCGCCATCAGGCCCGGCATTTCGCTTTCCGCGATGTCGATTTCCTTGCGGCCCCACTCGGCCAGGGACGGATCGGCGATCTTGCTTTCGGTGATGCTCATTACTTCGCTCCGGGTGGTCGCTTGCAGGGGAGACAACGCCGTCTTCGGTGAAGAAGGCGGGCCAGGGGGCCGGATGCCGCGCGCGCGTTCACACGCTCCCCAAGCGTCGAGAGGACGCCTGGATCCATATAAAGATATCTTTATATCCTTATCAAGTTATTTTTCGGCGGTTCGTTCCCGGTTGACCAGCAGGTGATCGGCCAGGGCGGCGATGGCCTGGGCATCGTCCAGCGCCATCAAGGCGGCGGTGCGGGCCTCGGCATCGGCCAGCGACAGGCGCCGGATGTTCTGCTTGACCCGGGGAATGTTGTTGGCCGACATCGACAGGCTGGTGACCCCCAGGCCCAGCAGCACGCCGGCCAGGCGGGGATCGCCCGCCATTTCGCCGCACACGGATATCGGGATACCCGCGCGCGCCGCCGCGCCCACCGTGAACTGGATCAATCGCAGCACGGCCGGGTGCAGGGGGTTGTACAGGGGCGCCACCGCCGGATCGCTGCGATCGATGGCCAGGGTGTACTGAATCAGGTCGTTGGTGCCGATGGCGAAGAAGTCGCAATGCCGGGCCAAGGTGTCGGCCGACAGGGCGGCGCCAGGGATTTCGATCATGACGCCCAGGGGCGGCAGGGGGTCGGGAAGGGGAACGCTGGCGGCCCGCAGGCGCTTGACCACCCGGTCGCGGATCACATGGACCTGGCGCAGTTCCTCGATCGAGCCGATCATGGGCAGCAGCAGACGCACGGGGCCGTGCAGGCCGGCGCGCAAGATGGCGGCCAACTGGGCTTCAAGCAGGGCCGGGCGGCTGAGCGACAGGCGGATGGCGCGCAGGCCCAGGGCCGGGTTGGGCGATTCGCCCAGCTCCAGCGCTTCCGACAGCTTGTCGCCGCCCACGTCAAGGGTGCGGATGGTCACCGGCCGGCCGCGCATGCCTTCCACGATGGCGCGCAAGAAGGCGTACTGCTCGTCTTCGCTGGGCAAGGTGGGGCGGTTCATGAACATGAACTCGGTGCGCAACAGCCCGATGCCCTCGGCCCCGCACTGGTGCACGGTGTCCAGCTCGCCGGCCAGCTCGACGTTGGCCATCACGGTGACGCGGGCGCCATCAAGGGTTTCGGCCGGCAGGTCGCGCAGACGGCCCAGGTTGCGCCGGGTGCGCAGGAACTCGGCGCGGCGGGCGCGGAATTCGGCCAGGGTCTGGGCGTCGGGATCGATCACCACCAGCCCGTCGCCGCCATCCACGCAGACCAGATCACCCGACCGGGCGTGGCGCAGCACGTCGGGAACCGCCAGCACCGCCGGCAGCCCCAGGGACCGGGCCATGATCGCGGTGTGCGAATCCGATCCCCCGCTGGCCAGGACCAGGCCGGCCACGTCGCGGGGCGTGAGCAAGGCGGTATCGGCGGGGCTCAGGTCGTGGGCGATCAGCACCGTGTTGCGGGGCAGCGGCGACAGCGGCCGGCCGGTGGTTCCGGTCAACAGCCGGATCAGGCGCCAGCCAATATCCCGGATATCATCGGCCCGGGCCGCCAGGTAGGGGTCTTGCATCGAGGCGAAGGCATCGGCCAGGGAATCCATTTCCCGGCGCACCGCCGCCTCGGCGTTCAGGCGCTCGGTGCCGATGCGCTCGATCACGCCCTTGATCAGCCGCGAATCCTTCAGCATCTGCTGGTGGGCGTCCAGCAGATAGTCCAGTTCCTCGCCGGCGGCGCCCGGCAGGCCGCGCGCCTTGGTGCGCAAGGTGGCGATCTGGCGCGACCCGCGCTCGGCCGCGTCGGCCAGGCGCTCGCGTTCCGATTCCACCCGGCCGGCGGGAATGCGGTATTCGGGAACGCTGACCGCTCCCGCCTCGTGGACGTGAACCCGTCCCATCCCGACCCCGGGACCGACCCCGAGGCCGGTCAGTCGCAGGCAGCGAGGCGAGGCGGGAAGACCGTCAGTCGGTTTCATGGAACCGGTCCGCGACCAGGGCGGCCAGGGCCTCCAGGGCGGGCGCGGCCTCGGGCCCCGAGGCCTCCAGCGCGATGGTCGAGCCCGGGCCGGCGGCCAGCATCATGAGCCCCATGATCGAGCGCCCGCTGACACTCTGGCCGCGATGGCTGACCGAAATCTCGGCTTGGAAGACCTCGGCGGTTTTCACGAACTTGGCGGCGGCCCGGGCATGCAGGCCCCTTCGGTTGATGATTTCGACATCGCGTCGCGCAACGCTGCCAGCGTCCGGGCCGTTGGAGTCACCAGACACGGGTGTGGACGGCTGGGCTTCGGAGAGGCACGGGGCGGCGGCAGGGGACAGGGCGCTCATGGGAAGACAACGGCTCCATGCAAGGACGGGGAAGACGGCGGCCGGCGCCGACAAGGCAAGAAAAGGCCGGTCACCCGGGGAAACCAGGCCGACGTCCCACCAGACCCCAGGCCAGGAAAAGGGGCGACACCTGAACACAAGGTGGTTCCCACGCGATTCCATGGCCCGGGATCCCGGAAGGCCAGGACGGGGCGCCAGGAAACGCAAAAGGGCGAGCGGATCGCGCGTGATCCAGGAACCAAGACCCACCCCAGGATTTTTGTCGTCGTGCGTTCGAAACGCAAAGGAAAGGAACGGCGCACGGGAAGCCGGTTCAGGGCTCCTGGGCCAGCAGGCGCGAGGCAACGTTGATGTATTTTCGACCCGCTTCCTGGGCACTGGTCGCGGCGGGCTCCAGACCCATGGTGTCGCGGATCGTGACCAGACGGATCAGCATCGGCAGGTTGACCCCGGCAATGACCTCGATCCGGGCCCGCTCCATCACCGAAATGGCCAGGTTCGACGGCGTGCCCCCGAACATGTCGGTGAGCAAGATCACGCCCTGGTCCTGGTCCACTCGGGCAATGGCCGCCAGGATGTCCTGGCGCCTTTGTTCCATGTCATCCTCTGGACCGATGCAAATGGCTTCGATGCGTTCCTGCTTGCCCATCACGTGTTCGGTGGCGGCGATCAGTTCTTCCGCCAGGCGCCCATGGGTGACAAGTACCAGCCCGATCATGAGATCGATCCCCAAACCCCAGTGTCAAACAACTCCTCGCGGCAGGGCCGGCCATGCGCGACCCGTGCCATGGAGCATGAGAATTAGATAGGTCTACCGGTCGAGATCGCGATGCCCCGCGTGGACCCGAATCCCTATTTTCATCAACCATGCCGCCAAACACTCGACCGTGTAAACCGACCTGTGGCGTCCTCCGGTGCATCCGATGGCGATGGTGAGGTAGCTTTTCCCTTCGCGGCTGTAACGTGGCAGCAATAATCCCAAAAGGGAAGTCATGTGATCAAAAAAGGCGGGCCAGTCCGGATCCGCCTCGACGTGGGCGCCCACCGCCGCGTCCAGTCCGCTCAGCCGGCGCAAGGCCGGATCGTAGTGGGGGTTGTCGAGGAATCGCACGTCGAACACAAGATCCGCCTCGCGCGGCAGGCCATGGCGAAACCCGAACGAGGTCACGAACACCGCCATGTCGGCCTGGGGATCCAAGGAGAACTCGCCTTCCAAAAGCGCCTTGAGGCGGCCGGGCACCGTGTGGGTGGTGTCGAGGCGGCGAAAGGCACGGGTCTGCAAGGGGCCGATCAGGCGCCGTTCCAGGGCGATGCCGTCGGGCAGGGGGCGATCGACGGCCAGCGGGTGGCGGCGCCGGGTTTCGGTGTAGCGCTGCACCAGGACATCGTCGTCGCAATCGACGAACACCAGCCGGGTGTCGCACGCCGGGTTGGCCTCCAGGCGGTCGAGGGCGGCCAGCACGGTGGCCACGTCGAAGCCCCGGGTCCGGCTGTCGATGCCCAGCGCGAGCGGGCGGGTCGGGCGGGGGGCGCCGGTGATCAGGGCATCGACGAGATGCAAGGGAAGATTGTCGATGGTTTCGTAGCCCATGTCCTCCAGGGCGCGCAGCACGCTGGAGCGTCCCGCCCCCGACATGCCGGTAACCACCACCACCCGGCGGGGCGGGACGGTGGGGGGGGAGGGCTGGGGCAAGACCATGGGCGGATCCTGTCTGGCAATCCGGGACGCCGGGCCGGCTGACGCCCCCGTGGCCCCTGACGGAAGGACCGGGCATTCCTGCGGGGTCCGGACACCGGCGGCCCCGGCGGGCGAGGAAATCAATGACCGGAGCGACTATCGCCCCGGGCCAGGGTCAGGGCAAGGGCCACCTTCAACGGCGCCGAGGTCTCCATCGGGTCAAGGCGAACCAGGGGCACCGAGACCCCGGCCAGGGCGGTGGAGGCGGGATCGGGCAAACGCTCCAGCGGTCCGCCCGGCACCAGGTCCACGACCAGCGCCACGGGAATGGGCCCGGCCACGGCCGTGACGCTGACGATTCCCAGGCCCCGCACTTCCAGAAGGCCGCTGAGCGCCGGGGGGGCGCTGGCCACGGCGTGGCCGGCATGCTCGGCCACCACCACCCGGTCGTCGGCGATCAGGTGAAACCCGTGGGCCAGCAGCCGCAAGGCCAGATCGGATTTTCCACTGCCCGAGGGCCCCCGCAACAAGACGGCCTGACCGGCCCGCTCCAGGGCCGTCCCGTGAAGGGTGGGGAGCAAAGGCGCCGGCGTGTCGTCGGAGGGATCCGTAAGCATCATGATTTGGCCTATCAAGAAAGGCGTTACACTGCGCCAGAACCGACCGTCAGGTCAAATTCGCTTCAACGGTCGAGGGAAGACGCCGCGTCCTCCGGTTGCCGTGATGGCCTGCCTTGACTCAGCGCCAGAGGCCCTGGATCCTCCGCCCGGCATTCATGCGCCCCACCAGGGACGACGAGGGAGAAAAAACGCCATGACGAGGAACCGCGCGATCTTGGTGGGGGGAAGCGTCCTGATCGTGCTGGCGGTGGCGGGCGGGCTGGCCTACCAGGGCGCCCAGTCGGTGGCCGAGCGCAAGGCCGCCGACGTGATCGCCGGGCTCCAGCGCTCGTTGCCGCCGGGAACCACGTTCACCTACGAAGACCTGCGCGTCACGCCCGCCACCTTGTCGGCCACGCTGTCGGGGGTGAAGGTCGTCGATGACGCCCGTCAGATCGAGGCCACCTTGGGCACCGTGGCCGTGGCTAATCCAACCTTTGGCGCCGGCGGCCTGAAAACCGTGGATCTGGAAGTGCGCGACGGCGCCCTTGCCCGCGCCGGCGTCCCTTCGGGAGGCCCGAGTTCCGGGCGACAAGGTCCGGGGGGGGCAGGCGCCGAAGGGACAGGCCCCGGGGGCGATCCCGGCGGCGCCTTGTACGGGCACGTGGGCAAGGCCAGGGTCGAGGCCATCGATCCCCATCAGGTCGCCGACCTGGTTCGGGTCTTGAAGGGGGCGAGCCTGGAGGCTCCCCCCGATCCGGCCCGGCTGGCCGCCTTTTCCCTGGGCCCGGTCGAGGTCGAGGGCCTGGTCGTGGACTGGCCGTCGCGTCAGGCGGCGTTCGCCCTTGACCGGCTGGGGATCGAGGGCGTGAAAGCCGGTCGGGTTGGAGCCCTCACCCTGGCAGGAGGGCGGGGCAAGGCCCCCGACCAGGAAGGGCGCTTCGAGCGGGCCCGGCTTTCGGGCATCGACCTGCCCCGGGCCGCCGACTGGCTGCGCCGCACCCAGGGGCATCTGATGATCGGTGATCGCCCGACCTTCGATACCCTGGGGGTCGAGGCGGCTTCGGTGGAAGGGGTCTCGGTGCGCGCCAAGGGCCGCGCGCTGGCTCTCGACCGCGTTGCCCTGTCCGATCTGGTGAGCGATCGCGGCACCCCCATCCGCGCGGCCCTGGCGGTGGAAGGGTTGAGCGTGCCGGCCGACCTTCTCGACCAGGAGCATCGGGCGTTCCTGGCCCGGCAGGGGATCGATCCCTTGCGCGTTTCCCTGCACTGGCGTCATGACCTCGACGACCGGAATGGAACCTTGCGTCTGGGCCCCCTGGCCGCCGAGGGCGGGCCCCTCGGGCAGGTTTCCGGCTCGCTGGAAGTCGCGGGCATCAGTCTGTCCATGCTGCTCGATGCCATGGTGCGCCCCGAGCGCCTGCTGGAATCGGCCCGGCTGGCGGGGGGGGCGTTCGAGGCCACCAGCGGCGGCGCTTCGTCCGCCTATCTGGACTTCCTTTTGAAACAGGGGGACATGACCCGGGCCGAGCTGGTCGCGCTGCTGCACGACAAGGTGGCCGAGTCCTTGCGCCAGTACCTGGGGCGCGACGTGGGCACCCGCCTGGGGACCGCCCTGGAAGGCTTCGCCCGCCAGCCGGGCGACCTTTCGATTTCCGCCCGCGCTCGCGACGACGCCATGACCCTCACCCAACTGAGCATGGGCCTGGCCCTGGTGCCCGAGCGCGTGATGCAGGCCTACGACATCCAGATTGCCTATACCCCGCGTTAGTGGGCTTGTGCGTTAGGGGCCTCAAGGCGAGGGAGAAAAAACAGGAAAACCGTCCCGTGGTCATTTGATTGTGGCTACTGTGAAAATGATCGCGGATGCTGCGATGAAAAACGCGGCCATTCCAAAAAACAGTCCCCATAGGCTTGGAAATTGGGAGATTTTCCCATTAATGGTCGAAAGATCCTTATCGACGCTTGTCATTTCCTTGTGAAGGCCGGCGACGTCGGCTTTGGTTTCCGCAAGGTCGGTTCGCAAGACGGCCACTTCGGACTTGAGGTCGGTCACGTCCTTGCCGATTTGAGTCAAGGCGGGTTCCAGGCGCACCAGGATGTCCTTGATCTCGCCCGTGGTCTGCTCAAGTTTTGCGACCCGCTTTCCCATGCCAGGATCGTGGGGACCCCCTCCTCCTCCGTCAAGGGGCGGGGATTCCGATGGGGCCGAAGACGAGGGCACTCCGCCGCTGCCTGTTCCTCCCGCTTGAATTTGCCAGGGCAACTGGATCACGTTTCCACCCAGGGCAGGGGAAGCCGCCGACATTATTTTGTCCCCTCGTTGCCGCCGTTGTCCGGGAAACCGAGAGCGTCCTGGAATTCCCTTGGAAACTGCCGGATGACGTTCAGAAGGTTCCGGGCCAGTCCCAGGGCCGCGTCCGCGGGCATTTTGACAATGACTTGCCCCTTCGCGGGAATGGGGCCTTCCGGGGTGGGGATCTGGCTTTTCGCGTAAAATTCAATGAAGTTAGAGCGAGAAAAAAGAATTTCAATTGATGTATCAAATGTTCCTATTGTATAGGTTGTCGAGTAAATATTAGAGTAATAATGATCTATTTTTCCATCCAATACGATCTCAAATTGCGTGCCATTCACGTTGCGCGCGGGCTCTTCCTGGCGGCTGTTTGTGTCGTTCTCAGTCATTTTTGTGGTCCGCTCCGGTATTCGTCGGCTGAGTAAGGATGTCGCGCATGAGATCCGGGGGGATCGATTCCCTGGGGACACCAAGCGTCAGCCAGGATCATGGGAAGGTGATTATAACCCGATCAAGGGGAATTAAGCACCTTTGACGGGGGCTCGCGTGGGGGGAACGCGGGCCGGCCTTCAGCGGGGCAGGGCGCCGACGCGGACCACGTCGTCGAAGCCGGTGCCGGGGCCGGTGGGGTCGGTGGGATCGAGGTCCCAGGGCTCGGCGCGAAACAAGGCGGGGTCGGGATCGGGGGCGCGGCCCAGGTTGTCGCGCTCGGGGGCGTTGGTGGGGAGGGGGAGGCGCTGGCCGCCGGGCAGGAAGGCGCCGGCACCGTTGGGCCCGTGGCTGATCAGGGCCCAGTCCTGCCCCTCTTGTTCCCCAACCAGGCCGCCGCTCACGCGCAAGCTCCCCAGGGCTTCGTGCGTCCAGGCGTCGGGGCGGGTCATGGTGGCCGACACGGCGTAGGTCAGCAACCGGCCCCAGGCGTCTTGCCCGGCCCGGGGGGGCAGGCCCAGCGGGGTCACGGGCAAGGCACCGACCAGAACCGGGCCGTCGCTTGCGCTTCCTTCGTCGGTGTCGGGAGGCGTGGCCGGGCGGGGCAGGCGGCCGGTGCGCATGGCAAAGGCGACCAGGGCCTGTTCGGCCTCGCGCAGGCGGGCGTGGGTGTCGCGCAGGCGGGCGAGGCGGTCGGGGGCACCCGGTTCGAGCCGGGCCAGAACCAGCAGGCCGCCGGCCAGGACCAGCAGGAACGCCACCAGCACCGTGGCCATGCCCGGGCGGACGCGCGGGCTTCGAGACCCTACAGGCGGGGGAGGGCGTCGGTCCACGGTTGCAGGTCGGCGAGCAGGGCGTCGGGGGATCCGGCGACGTGGACGACCTTGCGCCGGTCGGTCTGGCCCTGGGCCACGCGCACCTGCCGGCGCGGCAGCTTCCAGGTTCGCGCCAGCAGTTCGACCAGGGCGGCGTTGGCCTTGCCGTCCTCGGGTGCCGCGCTCACGCCCACCTTCAACACCAAGCCGCCCTCGGCGTCGGCGGCGAGGCCGGCGACACCGGCCCGCCGGGCCTTGGGGGTGACGCGCACGGCCAGGTAAAGGCCGTCCTCCCGCACCGTCCACGGGCCGGCAGCCACGGGGGGCGAGGCGGGAGGAACGGAAACCATGAGCCTTAGCCCACCATCATCAGCGAACGCAGAATGCTTTCGATCACCACCAGAACCAGGATGACCACCATCGGCGACAGATCAATGGGGCCCAGGTTGGGCATGATCCGGCGCACGGGGCGCAACACCGGCTCGGTGATCAGGATCAGGAACCGGTTGAACGACTCGACGTAAGGGTTGCTGGTCTTGAGGACGTTCAGCGCCACCAGCCAGCTGACGACGGCGGCGGCGATCAGGGTCCAGATGTAGGTGATAATCACGACCGAAAGAAGCTGGCCCACGGCCAGCAGGATGAAGAGAATGATTTCCATGAGGGCGGGTTCCGGTTGAGGTCACGGGAAAAAAGGCGCCCTGACCATAATCGGGGCAAGAGTGTGGCGCAAGGCGCGCCCGCGCCCTTGAGGCCGCGAAGGGCCCCCTATTCGCGCAAAACCAGCGAGCGCAGAAGGTGGGTCAGCTCGGCCCGGGGCGGGGTGGGGCCTGGCTGGCACCACGCCCCGCGCACCAGGGCATCGGACGTGCCCGCCGGGGCGGCCTTTCCCACGCGCAAGGGAGCCAGGAAGGCAATGCAGGCTCCCAGCGGGCCGCTGGCCTCCTCGGTCCAGGCGGGACCAAACGGCAGATCAAGCCGGCCCGGGCGCACGGCCGCCACGGGAACGCCCACCCGCCGGGCCAGGGCATCTTGGTACAATCGGCGGGTCAGCTCGTCGGGCGGGGTCGTGGGAGGCAGGCAGGCGGCGCCGGCATAGCGGGCGTAGAGAATGGCGCCATCGTCCAGCTTCTGCACGAACACGGCACGGCCGGGCTGGGCGAGGTAGCGCAGGCCCCGATCGCGTTCCGGCGGCACCGCGACCAGAAGCCGGCTGAGCGAGGCATCAATGACCTGCATGGGCTCGGGCGGGCCCTGAAGCCAGGCCTGGCTGGGGGTCCAGTCCTCGGGCCAGGCCGGGGCGCGCTCGCACGCCCCCAGCCCGCTCGCGCTCACCACCCCCAGCAGGGCAAGCAGACTCCTCCTCCCCGGTTTCCCCCGCCGGCCCCGGGAAGAGGGGGCCGGGGGCATCCGGAAGGGGGGGGAGGAGCCGAAAACGCTCATCAGGCGCCGCGAGCCATGGCCCCCAGGCGCAGGCGCAGGGCATTGAGCTTGATGAAGCCTTCCGCGTCCTTCTGGTTGTACACGGCGTCTTCCTCGAAGGTGACGTAGTCCATGCGGTACAGGCTGCGCGGCGCCTTGCGGCCCGTGGTGATCACGTTGCCCTTGTAGAGCTTGAGCCGGACGGTGCCGGTCACGTTCTCCTGGGACTTGTCGATGGCGGCTTGCAGCATCTCGCGCTCGGGCGAGAACCAGAAGCCGTTGTAGATCAGGCGGGCGTAGCGCGGCATCAGATCGTCGCGCAGGGCCTGGGCCTCGCGGTCCAGGGTCAGGCTTTCCACGGCGCGGTGCGCATGAAGAAGGATGGTGCCGCCCGGGGTTTCGTACACGCCCCGGCTCTTCATGCCCACGAAGCGGTTTTCCACCAGGTCCAGGCGCCCGATCCCGTGGCGTCCGCCCAGGGTGTTGAGGCGGGTGAGCAAGGTGGCGGGGCTCAGGCGCTCGCCGTTGATGGCCACCGCGTTGCCGGCCTCGAAGTCGATTTCCACGATTTCCGGGGTGTCGGGAGCCGACTCGGGGCTGACGGTCAGGCGGAACATGTCCTCCATGGGCGCGGTCCAGGGATCTTCCAGCGCCTTGCCCTCGTAGGAAATGTGCAGCAGGTTGGCGTCCATCGAATAGGGCGCCTCGCCGTGCTTGTCCTTGGGCACGGGGATCTGGTGCGCCAGGGCGTATTCGATCAGCTTCTGGCGGCTGTTCAGGTCCCATTCGCGCCAGGGCGCGATCACCTTGATATCGGGCTTGAGGGCGTAGGCGGTCAGCTCGAAGCGGACCTGGTCGTTGCCCTTGCCGGTGGCGCCGTGGGCGATGGCGTCGGCCCCGGTTTCGTTGGCGATTTCGATCAGGCGCTTGGCGATCAGCGGCCGGGCGATCGAGGTGCCCAGCAGGTACGTTCCCTCGTACAGCGTGTTGGCGCGGAACATGGGGAACACGAAGTCGCGCACGAACTCCTCGCGCAGGTCGTCGATGTAGATCTCCTTGATCCCCATCAGGCGAGCCTTTTCGCGCGCGGGCTCCAGTTCCTCGCCCTGGCCGATGTCGGCGGTGAAGGTCACCACCTCGCACTCGTAGGCGTCGCGCAGCCAGCGCAGGATGATCGAGGTGTCAAGGCCGCCGGAATAGGCCAGCACCACCTTCTTGATGTTGTTCTTGCTCATCGACGGGCCCCTATCAGACATTGAAACGGAACAGCATGACGTCGCCGTCCTGCACCACGTATTCCTTGCCTTCCGAACGCAGCCGGCCGGCCTCGCGGGCCCCGGCCTCGCCCCCGAAGGCGACGTAGTCCTCGTAGGCGATGGTCTCGGCGCGGATGAAGCCGCGCTCGAAATCGGAATGGATCACCCCGGCCGCCTGCGGCGCGCGCGCGCCCCGGTTCACGGTCCAGGCGCGGGCCTCCTTGGGACCGCAGGTGAAGAAGGTCAGAAGGTCAAGCAGGTTGTAGCCGGCGCGGATGATCCGGGTCAGCCCGGTTTCGGACAGGTCGAGGCTGGCCAGGAACTCGGCCTTTTCGCCCGGGTCGTCCAGCTGCGCCACCTCGGCCTCGATGGCGGCGCTGATCACCACCGAAACCGCGCCTTCCCCGGCGGCCTTGGCCGCGACCTTCTCCGACAACGCGTTGCCGCTGGCCGCCACGCTTTCCTCGACATTGCAGGCGTAAAGCACCGGCTTCGAGGTGAGAAGCTGCAACTGGCGAAACAGGCGCCGCGCCTCGGGATCGGCGGGCGTGGCCACCCGGGCCGGGCGGCCGGCGCGCAGCGCTTCCAGGGCGGGCTCGATCACCGCGAGGAAGGCCTTCGATTCGGCGTCGCCGCCCTTGGCCTTCTTGCCCAGGGTGACCGCGCGCCGTTCCAGGCTGTCGAGGTCGGCCAGCATCAGCTCGGTTTCAACGGTCTCGGCGTCGCGCAGGGGATCGACCGAGCCATCCACGTGGGTGATGTCGTCGTTTTCGAAGCAGCGCAGCACGTGGACGATGGCGTCCACCTCGCGGATGTTGGCCAGGAACTGGTTGCCCAGGCCTTCCCCGCGCGAGGCGCCCCGCACCAGGCCGGCGATATCGACGAACTCCAGCTGGGTGGGCACGATCGAAGCACTTTTGCCCGCCTGCGCCAGGCGGTCCAGGCGCGGGTCGGGCACGGCGACGCGGCCCACGTTGGGCTCGATGGTGCAAAACGGGAAGTTGGCCGCCTGCGCGGCGGCGGTGGAGGTCAGCGCGTTGAACAAGGTGGACTTGCCCACATTGGGCAGGCCCACGATACCACATTGGAATCCCATGGGTCAGCCGGTCCCTTTCCGGGTCTTGAGAGCGAGGGCCCGCGCCAGGGCGGCGGCCAGATCGGTTTGCGCGGGCGCTCCGACGGGGCCTGCATCCGGTCCGGAGGCGGGCGAAGGGGAGGGAGAAGCGCCCGCCGGGGAAGACTCCGTGGGCTTTTCGGGTTCGGGCCGGGGGTGATGCGGGCGGGGAGGCGCGAGAGCGGCGGCGATCTTGCTCATGGCGTCGGAGGGGCGGCCTTGCACCACCAGGGGGAGGGTGTCGGCCACGGCATCGAGCAACGGCCCGAGCCAGGCCTGATCCGCCTTCGAGAAGTCATCGAGGACATACCCCGTGACCCGGTTCTTGTCGCCGGGATGTCCGATTCCCAGGCGAACCCGCCAGTAGTCGGGCCCCAGATGGGCGTCGATGTCGCGCAGGCCATTATGGCCCCCATGGCCGCCGCCCTGCTTGATCTTGACCTTGCCGGGGGCAAGATCCAGGTCGTCGTGCACCACGATGATGTCGGCGAGGTCGATTTTGTGAAAACGCGCGGCCTCGCCCACCGCCTGGCCCGAGCGGTTCATGAAGGTGTCGGGGCACAGCAGCAAGACGCGCTCGCCGCCCACGGTGCCCTCGGCGATCTGGCCTTGGAACTTGCGGCGGAACGGGCCCAGCCCCTGGCGTCGGGCCAGGGCCTCGATGGCCATGAATCCGATATTGTGGCGGTTGCCGGCGTAGCGTGGTCCCGGGTTGCCCAGTCCGACGATCAGCTTCATGGCAAGGGGACTCCTGGAAGGAAGGCCGGGAGCCCCGGGGCCCGCCATCCGGCCAGGATCCTGGACAAAGGGGACCTGGGGGGGCGGGGCTCCGGGGAGTGGCTCCCGGAGATCGTCCCTTGAAACGCGCGGGGCGCCCCCGAAAAGGCTCCCGGCGCGCTCAAGGATCCGGTCAGGAGGTGGCTTCGGGCGTTTCGTCCTCGGCGGTGGTCTTCATGACCGACGGCGCCGCGATCGAGCACAAGGTGAAATCGCGGTCGGTGATGGTCGGGCGCACGCCTTCCGGAACGGCCACGGCGCTGATGTGGACGGAGTCGCTGATCTCCAGCCCGGTCAGGTCCACTTCCAGGAACGGCGGCAGGCTGTCGGGACGGCCCACCACTTCCACTTCGTGGCGCACGACGTTGAGCACGCCGCCGCGCTTCAGGCCCGGGGCGCGGTCCTCGTTGATGAAGTGCACGGGCACCGACACCGTCACCGCGCTGTCGGCGTCGATGCGCAGGAAATCGACGTGAATCGGCATGTCCGAAACCGGATGCAGCTGCACATCGTGAATCATCACGCGGCCCGCGGCCTCGCCGGCAACGGTGATCGCGAACATGCGCGTGGAGAAGCCGGGACGCTTCATCTCGGACAGCACGACGCGGGGGTCGATGGCCACCAGCGCGGGAGACTGCCGCCCACCATAGATCACGCCCGGAATCAGGCCCTGTCTACGCGTGGCGCGGGCTGCCCCCTTACCGGCCCGGTCGCGACCCTCGACGGCGAGGGTTTCGAGTTCGGTCATGGAAATCATGCTCCAACTAAGGAAAACGGGATAGAGTCGGTGGCCTGGCCTCCAGGGGTGCCAGCGCCGACCGCGCCGCCGGGAGTCCGGCGGCGGGAAGTGAGGATTTACACCCCCGCGCGCCTTCTTGGCAAGCGATCCTTAAGGAAGCGTCAGGAGCCGACCCGGAGCCGTTTCCAAGGGGTTGGCGGCGATTGTGCTTCCAATGCAACACTGTTTGCGGAATGACACGCTTTGCCCGCCACCTCGATTGACCCGGGGCGGGGTTGATGGCTAACTCGGGCCGAGGCCTGGGACTGGAGCCGCACCACCTGCCGCCCCGATCCTACACAAAGACAAGAATCGAAAAAGGGAAGTTCACAATGAAAAAGTTTCTGGCTGGGACGACGACCCTTGTCGCGGTTTCGCTGTTGAGCGGGAGCGCTTTCGCCGCCGACAAGATTGCCTTGTCCCTGGGCGGCAAGATGGAACAGTACTTCGGTGGCATCGGCACGTTCGATGACGGCGGGCGGAACGACAGCTCGGGCCTGGGCATGGACACCGACACCGAAGTGTACGTGAAGGGCTCGACCAAGCTGGACAACGGCCTGACCA
>NZ_BJZO01000076.1 GCF_007992075.1 Pararhodospirillum oryzae | reverse complement strand
GTCCAGGGTAATCGGTTCATCCGATTGCCCTGGCGTGGCGGCCAGGGCGGGTTGACTTTCCGGCGGTCGCGTCCTTTTTGTCGAAGGCGCCGTGCCGCGCCCGCTCTCACCCCCTTGGAACCCGCCGCCCATGGCCAAAAAAGGTGAAGTCCTGCCCATGACGGGATCCCCGATCACCGACACCGTCAACCGGGTGCGCGACGTGGTTGGCGCCGTGCGGCAGGTGCGCGCCGACATGGCCGAAACCAACGAGCGCGTCAACCGGGTTTCACGCCTGTTGATCGTCTTGCTGGTGCTGGTGGGCCTGAACGGGGTTTTAACCCTGGTGGTGCTCCTTGTGGTGTTGGTGGCCTTGTTCGTCCGTCCCTGACGGGCGCCTTGTTCGTCCGGGACGGGCGCCGGGACGGACGTCGGGACGGCCTGGGGCCTGGCCTTGCGGCGTCGCGGTTTACAGGTTGATGACGGGTTGCTAAGGTCCGGCCCGGCCGCCGGCTCGCGCACGATCCGCGCCGCTTGCCCGCTCTCGACCTTCCCCGCGCCGCAGCAGTCTCGACGGCAAGGAAAGCCCCGGACGGACAAGGGGCTCTGGGTTCGTTTGGGGCGCCGGTGTTCGTCCTTCGTGCTTTTCGTCTCGCGCGGCGTGTTTCGTCCCCTGCCCTGGCCCGCCGTTCGCCTCGCCGCCCCGCCAACCTGGGAATCCCGGAATGAAGATCCTGGCTTGTAACAGCAATCGCCCCCTGGCCGAGGCGATCGCGAGCTTCCTTAATCTTGAACTCACCCATGCCAGTGTCAAGCGCTTCAGTGACATGGAAATTTGGGTGGAGATTCTTGAAAACGTCCGCGGCGAGGACGTGTTCGTCGTTCAGTCCACCAGCTTTCCCGCCAACGATAACTTGATGGAACTGCTGGTGATGCTTGATGCCCTCAAGCGGGGCTCGGCGCGACGGATCACCGCCGTGGTGCCCTATTTCGGGTACGCCCGCCAGGATCGCAAGACCGGCCCGCGCACGCCGATCACCGCCAAGCTGGTTGCCAACCTGATCACCAGCGCCGGCGCCAACCGCGTGGTCACGCTGGATCTGCACTCGGGTCAGATCCAGGGCTTTTTCGACATTCCGCTGGATAACCTGTATGCCGCGCCGGTGTTCTCGAAGCACATCATCGAGCATTACCGGGGCGAGCGCCCCATGGTGGTGTCGCCCGACGTTGGCGGCGTGGTGCGCGCGCGCGATCTGGCCAAGCGCATCAATGCCGACCTCGCCATCATCGACAAGCGCCGCGAGCGCGCCGGCGTTTCCGAGGTGATGAACATCATCGGCGACGTGAGCGGGCGCGACTGCATCCTGGTCGACGACATCGTGGATTCCGCCGGCACCTTGTGCAACGCCGCCGTGGCGCTCAAGGGATCGGGCGCCAACTCGGTGGTGGCCTATGTCACCCATGGCGTGCTCTCGGGCGGCGCGGTGGCCCGCGTGGCGAGCTCGCCCCTGGATTCGCTTTGCATCACCGACAGCATCCAGGCGACCGAGGCCATGCGGCTGGCCCGCAACATCCAGCAGATTTCGATCGCGCCCCTGATGGCCGAGGCCATGCGCCGGGTGAGCCAGGAGGCTTCGGTCTCCAGCCTGTTCAACTAACCCCGCGCCCGCGCTGCCCGGATCTGAAAGAAGGAACCCGCCATGAAAGTTCTGGTCATCGGCTCCGGGGGGCGCGAGCACGCCTTGTGCTGGAAACTGTCGCGTTCGGCGCAGTCCCCGCAAATCCTGTGCGCGCCGGGTAATCCCGGCATCGCCGCCGTGGCCCGCTGCGTGACCGTGCGCGTCGACGACGGCCCCGGCCTGCTGGCCCTGGCGCGGGCGGAAGCGGTTGACCTGGTGGTGGTGGGCCCCGAGGCGCCGTTGGTCGCGGGCGTGGGCGATGCCCTGCGCGCGGCCGGTTTCCTGGTGTTCGGGCCCTCGGCCGCCGCCGCCGCCCTGGAAGGCTCCAAGGCGTTCATGAAGGATATCCTGGTGGAAGCCGGGGTGCCCACCGCCCGCCATGGCTCCTTTGCCACCATCGAGGAAGCCCGCGCCTTCGTCCTGGCCCAAAACGCGCCCCTGGTGGTCAAGGCCGATGGCCTGGCCGCCGGCAAGGGCGTGGTGATCTGCCCCACCCCCGACGAGGCCCTGGCCGCCCTTGACCTGATGATGACCGAAAAGGCTTTTGGCGCCGCCGGCGCCCGCGTGGTCATCGAGGAATTCCTGGAAGGGGAGGAAGTCAGCTTCTTTGCCCTGTGCGACGGCACCCGCGCCGTTCCCCTGGTCGGCGCCCAGGATCACAAGGCGGTGGGGGACGGCGACACCGGCCCCAACACCGGCGGCATGGGCGCCTACTCCCCGGCCCCGGTGTTCAACGACGCCCTGCGCGACCAGGTGATGGACACCATCATTCAGCCCACCCTGGCCACCCTGGCCAAGCGGGGCTGCCCCTATTGCGGGGTGCTGTTCGCGGGGCTGATGATCACGCCCCAGGGGCCCAAGGTGCTGGAATACAACGTGCGTTTTGGCGACCCCGAATGCCAGGTTCTGATGATGCGCCTGGAGTCGGACCTGTTGCCGGTGCTGCTGGCCGCCGCGCGGGGCGATCTGGCCGACGTGTCGCTCAGCTGGTCTTCGGACAGCGCCCTGGTGGTGGTGATGGCGGCCGAGGGCTATCCCGGACGGCCGCGCACCGGCACCGAGATCAAGGGCCTGGAGCAGGCGGCGGCGGTGCCCGGGGTCGAGGTGTTTCATGCCGGCACCACGGCCGACGGCCAGGGGCGGATCCTGGCCAGCGGCGGGCGGGTGCTGGGCATCACCGCCCGGGCGCCAACGGTCGAGGCCGCGCGCGCGCGCGCCTATGCCGCCGTGGATGCCCTTGACTGGCCGGAAGGCTTTTGCCGGCGTGATATCGCCTGGCGGGCGCTGGCCCGCGGTTAAATGGTTCGGGCGCTGGCCCGCGGTTAAATGACCCGGGCGCTGGCCCGCGGTTAAATGGTTCGGGCGCTGGCCCGGGCGAAGTCGTTCGGGCCGGAGCCGCTACTTGTCCTTGCCGTGGCGGGCGTTCCAGTCCGAGGGGCGGTCGAACGTGCCTTGCCACAGGCCGGCGCGTTTTTCCCGGGCCTCCTCCATGGCATCATGGTAGCGGATCGTGGCGTTTGCCGGCAGCGCCCACCCCATCGAGACCAGGGCGTGGTTGATTTCCATGCGCTCGACCAGACACACGGCGATCAGGCCGCCGTTGGCGTCTTTTTCCTCGCCCAGGCAGCGGATGGTCTTGTTCTTGGTCAGTTCCAGCAGGAAATAGGCGGCCCAGCGGCCGCATGGCCACGTTTGTCCCGAAGGCGCCTGGCAGGTTTGGGCGATCCCGGGCGCATCGATGTTGGCGAGCACCACCGGGGTGCCGCCCTGGCAGGCGCCATAGGAGCGCTTGCCGTTGATCACCAGGTGGCCGGCGTCGGTGACGCAGGCGGGGCCGCTGACTTCCGGCTGCTGGGCCTCGGCGGGGAGGCTGACAGTCCCGGCGCCGCCCAGGGCGATCAGTCCGACGCCGACCCACCAGAGGCGGGGCGTGATATATCCCTTGCGCATTGAGGGGCTCCCCATTTCGTTCGCGCTTTTCCGACTGTATCATGCCCCGCGCCGAAGCCCCAATCCCCGGGCTTGGTCGAGCCTCCACAAGCGGAGATCCCATGATAAACGATAAAGGCGAATCCGAGATTTCCGGAGACGGACGTCATCGCAAGCACATGACCCTGACCGCCCGTTTGCGGGCCTATTTCCTGGCGGGCATTCTGGTGACGACGCCGATTTCGGTCACCTTGTTCGTCGCCTGGACCTTGATGCAGGCCATTGACCGTGGCGTGATCGGCCTTCTGCCCGAAGCGTATCGCTTTACCTTGCCGGTGCCGGGCATCGGCCTTTTGCTGCTGATGGCCACGCTCACCTTCGTGGGGGCGTTCACGGCGGGCTATATCGGCCGCCTGATGGTGCGCATGGGCGAGTATATCGTGGGCCAGGTTCCGGTGATCCGGAATATTTACGGCGTGCTCAAGCAAATCGTCGAAACCGTCCTGGCCCAGCAGTCGGCGGCGTTTCGCCAGGTGGTTCTGGTCGAATACCCGCGCAAGGGCATCTGGGCCCTGGCCTTCATCACCGGCGTGACCGAGGGCGAGGTGCAGAACCTGACCGAGGATGAAACCATCAACGTCTTCTTGCCGACCACCCCCAACCCCACCAGCGGCTTTTTGCTGTTCGTGCCGCGCCGGGACCTGGTGGTGCTCGACATGTCGGTCGAGGATGGCATCAAGATGGTGATTTCGGGGGGGATTTTCACGCCGCCCGACCGCCGCCCGCCCGAGGTCCGGGCCACGCCCGTGTTTCCCTCGGTGACGCCGCGTTCGGACGACGGCGACCGTTAAGGCCGCAAGCCGCCTCTCAATTCGCTTCCGGAGCCAGGGTTCCCGTGGCCGGCACCGGGGAAGAGGCGAGGTCGGAAAGGTCCTCGCCCTCCTCGGGGTCGGAGCGGCGGATGGCGGTGCTGCTGTCGGCGCGCAGCAAGGTGGGCTCGCCGGTCAGGCGGTTGGTGAAATACACCGCGATTCGCCCGCGCTGCTGGGCACGGCTCATGCGCGGGCCGGCGGGCAGCAAGGCCGGATTGGTCCAGAAGTGAACCGAGCATCCGGGAGCCGCGCCGCAGGTTTCCTCGGCCTTGGCGAACAGGGCCGCCGTGTCCACCGCGTCGGGCGACACCAGCACGAAATGCTCCAGGGAATCGGCCGGATCCCTGGCGCTGTCGGTGCCGGGGGCGGCGGGATCAGGTCCCCCCGCGCTTCGGATTCCCGTGGGCTCGTCCGGGGCCGGGCGGGCCACGGCGTAGACCACGGCGAAGGTCACCCCGAACAGCAACACGGCGGCGCCAAGGGTTTTCCAGATCATGGGGTCTCCTTCGGCTTTGTCGGACCAGGCGGGCGGCGCGGTTTCTTCGCCGAGGCCAAAACCGTCAGGCCAGGGCGTCGCTCGCGCACAAGGCAGCGTACAACGGACAGGTTTCCAATAACTGTTCGTGCCGGCCCGAGGCGACCACCTTGCCGTCGTCCAGCACGTGGATCACGTCGGCGTTGCGCACCGTGGCCAGCCGGTGGGCGACCACCAGGCAGGTCCGGCCCTGGCGCAGGGTATCGAAAGCCTGGCGCACCTGGCGCTCGCTTTCGGGATCCAGGGCGCTGGTCGCTTCGTCGAGGAGCAGGATCGGCGCGTTCTTGAGCAAGGCGCGCGCGATGACCAGCCGCTGGCGCTGGCCTCCGGACAGGCGCCCGCCCTCCTCGCCGATCACGGTGTCGTAGCCCTGGGGCAAGGCCATGATGAAGTCGTGGGCCGCCGCCGCCCGGGCCGCCTGATGCACGGCGTCGTCATCGGCATCAAGGCGGCCGAAGGCGATGTTGGCGCGTACCGTGTCGTCGAACAAGATCACGTCCTGGGTGACCAGCGCGATCGCGTCCCACAGCGAGCGGAAGGTGACGTCGCGCACGTCCTGGCCATCAAGGAGCACGCGGCCCCGGTCGGGGTCGCGAAAGCGCGGCACCAGCGAGAGCGCGGTGCTTTTGCCGGCGCCCGAGCGGCCGACCAGGGCGGCGGTGCCGCCGGCCGGAACCTCGAAGGTCAGGCTTTCCAGCGCGGGAGCATCCTGGCCCGGGTAGGTCAGGGAAACATCCTCGAAGCGCAGGGCTCCGGGCCCCGGGCGCAGGGCCTGGGCTCCGGCCTTTTCGCGCAGGCCCGGCGGCGTGTCGAGCACGGCGTAATAGCGTTCCAGGGCCGAGAGGCCTTCCTGGGCCACGACGTTGACCTTGCCCAGGCGCTTGACCGGCTGGTAGAGCAGGAAAACCGAGGTGACGAAGGCGAAAAAGGTGCCGGGGTCCAAGGTGCCCGCCGACACGCGCAGGCCCCCGTAAACCACCACGGCCGCGAACGCGATGCCCGAAAGCACTTCCAGAACCAGAGAGATCGACGCGGCCACGGTTTCGGTGCGCATCATGTGGCGGTGGATCATCTCGACGGTGCCGGCCACGCGGGCGCGTTCAAAGCCGTCCGCGTTGTAAATGCGCACCAGGCGGATGGCCTGGAAGATCTGAACCAGAAGGCCGTCCAGGCGTCCCGATTCGGATTGCATGCCCCGCGCGGCGTTGCGCGCCGCCCGGCCCAGCAGCATGATCGGCAGGCCGGCGAGCGGAAACAGCACCAGGGCGATGACCGCGAGCGACAGGTCCAGCACGAACAAGGTGCCCACCAGCCCGAACAAGGTTGCCACGTCGCGCCCCAGGGCCATGGTCGCCGAGGTGATGGTGTTGCGCAGCATGGCCAGATCGACCGTGAAGCGGCTGACCAGGCCGGCGGTGCGCTGTTCGGCCAGGTAGGCGATGTCCATGTCCTGGAGATGGTCGTACAAGGCGGCCCGGCAGCGGGCCACCACCTGGAAGCCCACCTTGTTCATCAAGGTGCGCTGGCCGTAGTTGGCCAGGCCCTTGGTGATGAAAACAATGGGGAAGGCCAGGCCCAGTTCCAGCAGGCGCTGGCGGTCGCCGCCCCGGAACACCTCGTTGAAGGCGGGCTCCATCAACCAGGCAATGGCGGCGGTGGCCGCCGCGACCCCCAGCATGCACACGATGCCCAGGGCCATCCACGGCCATTGTGAAACCAGGTGCTCGCGGATCAGGCGCCGGGCCAGTCCCAGCGCGGGAAAGGCGGGCGGACGGGCATGGGTCATGGCGCGGGGGTCCGGGCGGGGGAGGGCGGGGAAGCGCGCCGGGCCAGCATCCGGCGGCCGGCCTCGATGACGGCGTGGGGCACGTCGGCGATCCACAAGGCGCCGACGACAAGGGGCAGAACGGCCAGCGCGTCCATCAGGAACAAGGCATCGTAGCTTTTCTTGGCCATGCTGGCCGCGCCCAGGCTGGCGGCCTGGAACAACACGACCAGGGCGACCGCGACGCCCACGGGAAAGCCGTTCCCCCGGCGGCTGAACTGGCCCGACAGCACCGCGCCCAGTCCCAGCAAAAGGAAGCCGACGTGGGCCAGCGGGCGGATCAGGCGCAGGTGCAGTTCCATGCGCAAGCGGCGCACGTGGCGGTGTTCATAGATATAGGGATAGTCGGGGTCCATGCGGTCCCCGACCTGGATCGACCACAGCTCGTTCAAGGGGCGCTGGCGTTCGTCCCGGTAGCGGAATTTGTCGGTGGCCTGATCGTCGGACAGCGCGATGGAGTAGCTGTCGAAGTACAAGAAGGTGATGCGCTCGCTGCCGCGCTCGTGTTCCTGGCGGTTGCCGTTGAGCAGCATCAAGCGCACGTCGCCGCCGGTACGCACCAAGGCGCCGCTTTCGGCGACAACGGTGGTTTCCTTGGCGCGATCCGAGGTGTCGTGAATCATCAGGTCCAGCAAGGTGCCATCGGGGGCGCGCCGGCCGACATAAACCACCAGGTCCTTTTCAACCTGATTGAACTGGCCGTCGCGCAGCACCAGGCCGGAAATGTCGTCGCGGACCTGAACCTTGATGTCGTCGAACGAGCTTTCCAGGCTGGGAACGACCCCCAGGGTCAGGAAATAGCCGAACGCGGTCAGGGCCGCGCACAAGATCAAGGCGGGCCGCGCGAGGCGCCAGGGCCCCATGCCCGCCGAGCGCATGACGATCAGCTCGCGGTCGCCCGACAGCTTGTTGTAGGTGAACAAGGCCACGGCAAACAGCGCGAGCGGCAGGAACACGGTCATGAACCCGGGCAGCAGCAGCAGCGTTACCTTGAGGAAGGTCGCGAGGCTGAGGCCCTTGTTGACGAACCAGTCCAGGAATTTGAGCGAGTTGATCAGCCAGACCAAGGTGAGCAGGCCCAAGGTGCCAACGCCCAGGCCCGACAGCAAAGCGCGCAGGATATAGCGGTCAAGGGTACTCACCGGGGGCTCTCCCAGGGCCGGGCGGACGACGATCGATCACGCCGGGGCAACGCGGGCCCGGGCCCGGGCCCGGCAGGCACGCCCCGGTTCATGAAGACGGGGCGGCCAGCGCGTGGGCCAAGGTGGCCAGGCGCTCGAAGGGACTGGTCTCGGGGTCCAGCCGCACGGGACCGGCGCGGCGCACGCCCTCGCGTCCGAAGCGCTCGCGCACGGCCTCGACCAGCCAGGCCTCGGCCTGGGTCAGGCGGCGGCGCGCCAGGGTGCCGTCGTGAGCCAGGTGGGCGCCGTGCGCGGCCAGGGCCTCGATCAGGGCGTCCAGGCCCTGGCGGTCGCGGGCGCTGACCCGCAGCACCGGGGTTTTCCAGGTGTCCTCGGCCTCGGCCAGCGACAAGGCGGCCTCGACATCGGCGCAGGCCCGTTCGGCCTGGGGCATGTCGGCCTTGGTCACCACCACCAGATGCGGAATCTCGGCGATGCCGGCCTTCATGAACTGGAGCGCGTCGCCCGAGCCGGGCTGCACGCAAAACACCACGCTGTCGGCGACACGCACGACCTCGGTTTCCGACTGGCCGACGCCCACGGTTTCGATCAACACGATATCGAACACCGCGCGCATCAAAACCATGGCGGCCACGGTGAGGCCGGCAAGGCCGCCCAGGTGGTCGCGCGCCGCCATCGAGCGCACGAACACGCCCGGATCCTCGGGATCCACGGTCAGGCGGGTGCGATCGCCCAGCAACGCGCCCCCCGAGCGGCGCGAGCTGGGATCGACGGCGATCACCCCCACCCGCAGCCCCTGGCGGCGCCAGCCCTCGATCAGGCCGTTGAGCAAGGTGGACTTGCCCACGCCCGGCGGCCCGGTGATGCCGATCACCTGGGCCTGGGGCTCGGCGTAGGCGGCCGACAGCAAGGCGATGGTCTCGGCATCGTCCGGGCGGGTTTCAAGACGCACCAGCGCCCGGGCCAGGGGCGCCTTGCCCCCGGCCCGGATCCGGGTCAGCAGAGCCGACCCGGAGGGCGTTGCGTCAAGGGGCGGCGCGCCGCTCACGCGGTGCCCGCGCGCAAGGCGGCCTGGGCAGCGGCCAGACGGGCGATCGGCACGCGGTAGGGCGAGCACGACACGTAATCCAGTCCGGCGCCCTGGCAGAAGGCGATCGAGTCGGGATCGCCGCCATGCTCGCCGCAGATGCCCAGCTTCAGGTCGGGCCGGGTCGCGCGCCCACGCTCGGCGGCCAGGCGGACCAGTTCGCCCACGCCATCGGCGTCCAGGGTGGCGAAGGGATCGCGCTTGAAAATGCCCTTGGCCTGGTAGGTTTCCAGGAACGCGGCGGCGTCGTCGCGCGAGATGCCCAGGGTGGTCTGGGTCAGGTCGTTGGTGCCAAAGCTGAAGAAGCGGGCCGACTCGGCGATGGAGCCCGCCTGAAGCGCGGCGCGCGGCAGCTCGATCATGGTGCCCACGGTGTAGTCCAGGGTCGTGCCGGTTTCGGCGAACACGGCCTGGGCCACGTTATCGACCGCCGCCTTCATCAGATCCAGCTCGCGCTTGGTGCACACCAGCGGAATCATGATCTCGGGCACCGGGGCGTTGCCGCTTTCGCGACCCACATGCACGGCGGCCTCGAAAATGGCGCGCGCCTGCATTTCGTAGATCTCGGGGTAGGTCACGCCCAAGCGGCAGCCGCGATGGCCCAGCATCGGGTTGTTCTCGGCCAGCTTGGCGGCGCGGTCGCGCACCGTGCCCACGTCCACCCCGGCGACCTGCGCCACCTCGGCGATTTCGTTGTCGGTGTGCGGCAGGAACTCGTGCAGCGGCGGATCAAGCAGGCGGATGGTGACCGGCAGGCCGGTCATGATCGTGAACAGGTCGATGAAGTCCTTGCGCTGGTAAGGCAGCAGGTCGGCGAGCGCCGCGCGACGGCCGGTTTCATCCTCGGCCAGGATCATGCGGCGCATGGCGATGATGCGGCGCGGATCGAAGAACATGTGTTCCGTGCGGCACAGACCGATGCCCTCGCAGCCAAAGCGCCGCGCGGTCTCGGCGTCCTCGGGGGTTTCGGCGTTGGCGCGGACCTTCATGGTGCGGCGGTCGTCGGCCCATCCCATCAAGGTGCCGAAATCCCCGGTCAGCTCGGGCTGGACCGTGGGCACGGCGCCCAGCATCACCTCGCCGGTGGCGCCGTCCAGGGTGATCAGATCGCCTTCGCGCACCGTGGTGCCGCGCACGGTGAACACGCGATCGGCTTCGTGGACGCGGATTTCGCCGGCCCCGGCCACGCACGGCGTGCCCATGCCGCGCGCGACCACGGCCGCGTGGCTGGTCATGCCGCCGCGCGTGGTCAGGATGCCCTGGGAAACGTGCATGCCGCCGATGTCCTCGGGGCTGGTTTCCGTGCGCACCAGCACGACCTTCTCGCCGTTTTGCACCCAGTCCTCGGCGGTGGAGGCCGAGAACACCACCCGGCCCGACGCCGCGCCGGGCGAGGCCGGCAGGCCCCGGGTCAGCACGATGCGCTCGGCCTTGGGGTCCAAGGTCGGGTGCAAAAGCTGGTTCAGGGCCTCGGGATCAACGCGCAAGACCGCCTCGTTGGCGGTGATCACGCCTTCTTGCGCCATTTCAACCGCGATGCGCAAGGCGGCCGCCGCCGTGCGCTTGCCCACGCGGGTTTGCAGCATCCACAGCCGACCGCCCTGGATGGTGAACTCCATGTCCTGCATGTCGCGGTAATGGGCTTCCAGGGTGTCGCGGATGGAAACCAGTTCGCGGTAGAGGTCGGGCATGACCTCTTCCATGGCCGGCAGGGTGCTTTTGTTCTTGGTCTTGCCGGCCAGCGAGATCTGTTGCGGCGTGCGGATGCCCGCCACCACGTCCTCGCCCTGGGCGTTGACCAGGTATTCGCCGTAGAACACGTTCTCGCCCGTCGAGGGGTCGCGCGAGAAGCACACGCCGGTGGCGCAGTCATCGCCCATGTTGCCAAACACCATGGCCTGGACGCTCACCGCCGTGCCCCATTCCTCGGGGATGTGATGCAGCTTGCGGTAGGTGATCGCGCGTTGGTTCATCCACGAGCGGAACACGGCCCCGATGGCGCCCCACAGCTGTTCCTCGGGATCCTCGGGGAAGGGGGTGCCGGTTTCCTCCAGGACGCGGGCCTTGAAGCGCTCGACCATCACCTTCCAGTCATCGGCGGAAAGCTCGGTATCCAGGGTCAGGCCCCGGTCTTCCTTCAGGATCTCCAGCAGGTGGTCGAAGTGGTAGTGCTCGACCCCCAGAACCACGTCGGAATACATCTGGATGAATCGACGATAGCTGTCGTAGGCGAAGCGGGCATCGCCCGAGCGCTTGATCAGGCCCTGCACCGTCTGGTCGTTCAGGCCGAGGTTCAGCACCGTGTCCATCATGCCCGGCATGGACGCGCGGGCCCCCGAGCGCACCGAGACCAGCAGCGGATTTTCGGCGTCGCCAAACTGGCAGCGCATGATCGCCTCGACGCTGGCCAGGGCTTCCTTGACCTGCCGGGCCAGTTCGTCGGGGTAGCTGCGGTCGTTGGCGTAGTAGTGGGTGCAGACTTCCGTGGTGATGGTGAACCCGGCCGGCACGTTAATGCCGATGTTGCTCATCTCGGCCAGGTTGGCGCCCTTGCCGCCCAGCAGATTCTTCATGTCGGCGCGCCCCTCGGCGCGTCCGTTGCCGAAGCTGTACACCCACTTGGTCATGGTCATCCCTCGATCCTGGAGAAATCCGCCACGGTCCCCATGGCGGCTCCGATGCGCCCAAGCAGGCGCAGGCGGTTGGTACGCAGGTCCGGGTTGTCGGCGTTGACGGTGACCCGGTCGAAGAAGGCATCCACGGGCGCGCGCAGGCAAGCCAGGGCGGCCATGGTGTCGGTGAACGCCTCGGCGGCCAGCAGGGGGGCCACCTTGGCACGCAGCTGATCCAGTGCCCCGGCCAGCGCCCGTTCCTCGTCGGTTTCGAACAAGGCGGGGTCGGGGGGGGGAGCCTCGGGGCCGGTCGCGGGGGCGCGGTCGCGCTTGGCCTCGATGCGGACAATGTTCATGGCCCGGCGATAGGCGGCGAGCAGGTCGGCGCCCTCGGTCGAGTCCAGGAAGCCGGTCAGGGCCTCGACCCGGGCCAGCAGGCGGACCAGATCATCCTCGCCGCCCAGGGCGAGAACGGCCGCGATCAGGTCATGGCGCACGCCTTGCTCGCGCGCGCGCACCTTCAGGCGATCGGCGAAGAACGCCAGCAGGTCGGCGGTGATGTCGGCGTCCAGCTCGGGGAGTCGGGTTCGGTAGCCCTGGGCGGCGGCGGCGATCACGGCCCCCAGGGGCAGGCGCAGGCCGTTTTCGACGATCAGGCGAATGACGCCCAGCGCGGCCCGGCGCAGCGCGAACGGGTCCTTCGAACCGGTGGGCTTTTCGTCGATCAGCCAGAACCCGGCCAGGGTATCGAGCTTGTCGGCCAGGGCCACGCACACCGCCACCGGGGCGGTGGGGCAGGCGTCGGAGGGGCCCTGTGGCGCGTAGTGGGTCCGGATCGCGTCGGCCACGGCCTCGGGCTCGCCGTCGTGGCGGGCGTAGTAGGCGCCCATCAGGCCCTGCAACTCGGGGAACTCGCCCACCATGCCGGTGACCAGATCGGTCTTGGCCAGCAGGGCCGCGCGGTCAACCAGGGCCGGGTCGGCGCCCGGGATGTGGGTGGCCAGGGTGCCGGCCAGGGCGCGCAGGCGCTCCACCCGCTCGCGGTCCGTGCCCAGGCGGGCGTGGAAAATGCGCCGCTCCAGGGCGTCGACCCGCTGGGCCAGCGGCGTTTCGCGGTCCTGGTCCCAGAAGAAGCGGGCGTCGGACAGGCGTGCGCGCAACACCCGCTCGTTGCCGGCCACCACCCGCTCGGCGCTGTCGGGCCGGGTGCCATTGGCGATGACCAGGAAGCGGGCGGACAAGGTGCCGTCGGGGTTTTCCAGGCAGAAGTACTTCTGGTGCTCGCGCAGCGAGGTGATCAGCACCTCGGGCGGCAGGGTCATGAAGGCCTTGTCGATGTGTCCCATCAGAGGCACCGGCCATTCGACCAGCCCCGCGACCTCGTCGAGCAGGCCCGGGTCCTCGCGCACGCGCAAGGCCTCGCCGGCGGCCAGCGCCGCCATGCCCTGGGCGATGGCCTCGCGCCGTTCGGCGGCGTCCAGCATCACGCCGGCGGCGCGCAGCCGGGTGGCGTAGTCGGAAAAGCCGGTCACCGCGAAGGGCTCGGGCGCCAGGAAGCGGTGCCCGCGCGTGGTGTCGGTGAAAGGCAGCACCCGGTCGCCCAGATCCAGCCCGCCGTCCAGCACCTGGCCGTCGAACAGGGCGACGATGCCATGCAAGGGGCGCACCCAGGTCAGGCGTCCTTGGCCCCAGCGCATGGACTTGGGCCAGGGAAAGGTGGTGAGCGCCTTGATCAGCAGGTCGGGCAGCAAGGCCCGGGTCGGCTGGCCCGGGCGCTCGATCACGGCGAACAGCACGGGGCCCTTGGGGGTGTCGCGGCGTTCCACCTGGTCGAGGGTCAGCCCGACCGAGCCCAGGAAGCCCTCGATGGCCTTGGCGGGGGCGTCGGCGCGCGGGCCGCGCCGTTCCTCGCGGGTATCGGGCTGGGCGGTGGGCAGGCCATCGACCACCAGCGCCAGGCGCCGGGGGGTGACGAAGGCGCGCACCGGCCCATGGGCCAGCCCGGCCTCGTCCAGGCCGGTTTCGATCAGGCGGGTCAGATCCTGGGCGGCGCGGGCTTGCATGCGGGCCGGAATTTCCTCGCCCAGCAGCTCGATGAACAGTTCAGCCATGGTCTTAGCTCTCCCCCCCGGCCGGCAGGTGGCCGCGCGCGCGCAACCAGCCCTCGCAGCAGCCCTTGGCCAGGGCGCGAACCCGGCCGATGTAGGCGGCGCGCTCGGTGACGCTGATCACGCCGCGCGCATCAAGCAGGTTGAAGCGGTGGCTGGCCTTGATGCACTGGTCGTAGGCGGGCAGGGGCAGGCCGGCGGCCAGCAGGGACTGGCATTCGGCCTCGGCGTCGTCGAAGTGGCGCAACAAGGCGGTGGTGTTCGCGTATTCGAAATTGTGGGCGCTGAACTCGCGTTCGGCTTGCAGGAACACGTCGCCATAGCGCACGCCGGCACCATTGAAATCAAGGTCGTACACGTTTTCCACGCCCTGGATGTACATGGCCAGGCGCTCCAGGCCATAGGTCAGCTCGACCGGGACCGGGTCGCAGTCAAAGCCGCCGACTTGCTGGAAATAGGTGAACTGGCTTACTTCCATGCCATCGCACCACACTTCCCAGCCCAGGCCCCAGGCGCCCAGGGTCGGGCTTTCCCAGTCGTCTTCCACGAAGCGGATGTCGTGGCGCAGGGGATCGATCCCCAGGCAGCGCAGCGAGTCCAGGTACAACGCCTGCGGATCGGCGGGCGAGGGCTTCATGATGACCTGGAACTGATAATAGTGTTGCAGGCGGTTCGGGTTCTCGCCATAGCGCCCGTCGGTCGGGCGCCGCGACGGCTGGACATAGGCGGCGCTCCAGGGCTCGGGGCCCAGGGCGCGCAAGGTGGTGGCGGGATGGAAGGTTCCGGCGCCCACCTCCATGTCATACGGCTGGAGAAGAACGCAACCCTGCTCGGCCCAGTACTGCTGGAGGCGCAGGATCAGAGCCTGGAAACTGGGCTTATCGGCCATGGGGACCCCTGGATGATGCTCGTCCGGGAAGGCGGAGGGAAGAACGACCCGCCACCGACCCGGACGGGGTCGCCTTCGGTGGCAGGCCGGCGCGTGGTCGCGCAATGAAAAACAGCGCGCGGGACGCGCGGTATCTAAGTCAACGCGCGGGACGCGCGGTACCTAAACCAGCGCGCGGGGCGCTTGCTGACCAAAGTCCGCGCGCGAAGGCGCGCCAGACGGGTACGGTCCGGCCTCGGCCGGAGTCTGCCAAACGCCCTAGCGTTCGGGCTGGTGTCCGCACGGGCAGGACTGCCCGCGTGGCACGAAGGTTCCGCACCGGGTGCAGCGGACCAGCTCGACCTCGGCGGGAGGGGGGGCGGCCTCGCGTCCGGCCATGCGGGCCTCGGTCGCCCGGCGGGCGGCCTCGGCGGCGCGTTGGGCGGCGCTCAGGCGAGTCCCGCCCGACAAGCCCTTGCGGATCAGGCTGAACAGACTCCAGACGCCAAACACGGCGGCCAGGGTGAACAGGATTTTGGCGAGACTGATCATGTCCCGTGTTATCGACGCCGGCGCGGGGCCGGTCAAGGGGGGTACTGGCTTTCCGTCACCTGTTGGGAGGATATCCCCGGGCGCGGGTCCTTCTTCCGGCGGGCACCCCGGGCTGGACCTCGATCCCCCGGGCTCGAAAAGGCGTCAGGCCGGGGGATCGAGGTCCAAGGCGGCGCCGTGGCGCAGCACGGCCTCGGCGGCGGGGGTGTAGCCGCTGGCGTGGTCGGGATGCAGCACCATCCCGGAGAGCAGGCGCAAGGGGCCGCGCGCGCCCTTGCGCGCCCGCACGATCACCCGCCCGGCCGGCTGGCCCTGGCGCGGCCACAAGGGAAACACGGTGACATCGCCGGCGAAACCGGCCAGGGCGCCCAGCAGGGCGTCGAGGCGGTCGGCGCGATGGATGGCATGCAGGTGCCCGCCCGGGCGCACCCGCGCGAGGCAGGCCCGGATCCAGGCGTTGAGGGGCAGCCCCTCGGCCTCGTGGTGGGCGAGGCGGCGCTGCGGGTCGGGGGCGGTGGTGGCGCGACCGGCGGCCAGGTAGGGCGGATTGGTGAACACCGCGTCGAAGGCCAGGCGCAGTTCCGGGGGCGGGCGGGCCAAGTCGCCCTCCCACACCCGCACCGAGGCGGCCAGCCCCAGGCGTTCGGCCGACCACGCGGCAAGGGCGGCGGGCAGGGCCTGGATTTCCAGCCCGGTCAGGACAAGGTCGGGGCGGCGCCGGGCGAGGCACAGCAAGGCGGCCCCGGTGCCACAGCCCGCTTCCAGAATCCGGCTGCCCGGCGCGGCGGCCACGGAGGCGGCCAGGAACACCGGGTCAAGGGCGGCGCGGTAGCCGTGAAGGGGTTGGAGCAAGCGCACGCGCCCGCCGAGCAAGGCGTCCTCCCGCCAGGGAAGCGCGGCTCTCTCCCCGCGCCCGGAAGGGGGAGAATCGAAGGCCGCCCCCGGGGAAATTCCGGGCGCGGGGGGGCTGATTCCAGGGGGGAGCGCGGCGGGCGGACGGGGCAGGGTCATGGTAGGTTTTTCAAGGAACGGGGAATGGTGGCTTGACCGGCGGCGAAAGGGCCTCCTATTCTCGCGCGTCGCTCAAACTGGCGCATGCGCCATTCATCAGGATTAGGGTGGGCCTTGTCCAACGCCGTCAACGCAAAAGAGACCGCAAGCGCCCGGGGAGAGGGCATGGATGCCGCCCTGGACGCCTTGATGAAGGTGGTCGGACCCGATTTGGTTCGGGTCAACGAAACGATTATGGCGCGGATGACCAGCTCGGTCGGGCTGATTCCGCAACTCGCCGGCTATATCATCGCCGCCGGTGGCAAGCGGCTGCGGCCGCTTTTGACCCTGGCCGCCGCGCGCCTGTGTGGCTACGACGGCGATCGTCATCCCAAGCTGGCCGCCTGCGTGGAGTTCATCCACACGGCCACCTTGCTGCATGACGACGTGGTCGACGAAAGCATGCTGCGCCGGGGCCGGGATTCGGCCAATGCCGTGTGGGGCAACAAGGCCAGCGTGCTGGTGGGCGATTTCCTGTTCGCGCGTTCCTTCGAACTGATGGTCGAGGACGGGGCGCTCAAGATCATGGGGATCCTGTCCAACGCCACGTCGGTGATCGCCGAGGGCGAGGTGCTCCAGCTGGTCACGGCCAACGACACCTCGACCACGGAAGACGCCTACATGGCGGTGATCCGGGCCAAGACCGCGCAGCTGTTCGCCGCCGCCTGTCAGGTCGGCGCGGTGGTGGCCGAACGTCCCGAGGTCGAGGAACAGGCTCTGTTCGATTACGGGATGAACCTGGGCATCGCCTTCCAGCTGGTGGACGATTACCTGGACTACTCGGCCAAGCAGCAGGAACTGGGCAAGACGGTCGGTGACGACTTCATGGACGGCAAGATCACGCTGCCCGTGATCCTGGCCTACGCCCGGGGCACCGACGAAGAGAAGGCCTTCCTGCGCCGCTGCCTGGAAGACCAGGACATGCCCGATTACGAGGCGGACCTGGCTCACGCCATGGAGCTGATGAAGCGCTACGACACCCTGTCGGAAACGGTGGTGCGCGCGCGCGCGTTCGGCGACAAGGCCCGTGCCGCCCTGGCGCCGTTCCCCGATAGCGAAGCGAAGAGCGCCCTGCTGGGCATCGTCGATTTTTGCATCGATCGGGTCTACTGACGAATTTTTTGCTTGCAAGCCCGCTCGGAGGGCGGTATAAACCGCTCCCTCGACGGCAACGGAGTGTAGCTCAGCCTGGTAGAGCACTGTCTTCGGGAGGCAGGGGCCGGAGGTTCGAATCCTCTCACTCCGACCAGTAAAATCAAAGGGCTTAGCCGGAAACGGCTAGGCCCTTTGATTTTTGGCGGCCACGCCCTGGCGGTCGCGCCCACTCAGGATGGGGAAGCCTTCTCCCCGGCGACTCGCTTCCGGATGTCCTTGGGAAGCCCGCGAGGATTGGGCAACACCCTGCCGGAAGACGGCATCATACCAA
>NZ_BJZO01000075.1 GCF_007992075.1 Pararhodospirillum oryzae | reverse complement strand
ATCTGACGCAATGCCTTCCACATCGACAGGGAGCGAATATTCCTCCCCGTTCGGCCCTTCGCCCCCGAGGGGGCTACCATGGCCTCTGCTGACTTCTCGCTCCGGTTCAATACCGTCGCCCTTTCAGGCATAAGGCGACACCTCCCCAGATAAGAACGCATTCCTTCACTGCACGGCCGCCGGATTTACGCCGCTTCCCCTTGGTCACAAGAGCTTCGCGGAACGTTGCCCGCTCGCCCTGGTCGGCACCGCCTCATATCCGGTTCTTGTCCATCGGCCCGCAGCTTCGCTCCACGCTTCCTCCCCACGGTCGGTCACCCTGCCGCAGTTGCGCTTCACTTCGCTCGCTGTGACCAGCTTACGACGGGACTTCCACCCGCAAGAACGCGCCCATGCTGGGCGCACAACGAAAAGCGGCGGCCCGCGCGCCGCCGCTTCCAAGGGGCCTGACGAGACCCCCTCTCCTGAACGCGACCGGGGAGGCGTTGATCCTCCCCGGAGCCAGGCATCAGCCGGCGCGCTGGAACATCTTGATCTTGAGCTGACCGATCGCCCGCCCGGGGTTCAGACCCTTGGGGCAGGTGGCCGTGCAGTTCATGATCGTGTGGCAGCGGAACAGGCGGAACGGATCGTCCAACTGGTCCAGGCGTTCGCCGGCGGCTTCGTCGCGGCTGTCGAACACCCAGCGGGCCGCTTGCATCAGCACGGCGGGGCCCAGGTAGCGATCGCCGTTCCACCAGTAGCTGGGGCAGCTGGTGGTGCAGCAGAAGCACAGGATGCACTCCCACATGCCATCCAGCACCGCCCGTTCCTCGGGGCTTTGCAGGCGCTCGGCATTGGGCGGCGGCGGGGTATCGCTCTTCAGCCAGGGCTCGATCGACGCGTATTGCGCGTAGATGTGCGTCAGATCGGGGACCAGGTCCTTGACCACCGGCAGGTGCGGCAGCGGCGTGATCACCACGTCGCCCTTGATGTCGGCGATCGGCTTCAGGCACGCCAGCGTATTGTTGGTGTCGATGTTCATCGAACACGACCCGCAAATACCCTCGCGGCAGGAGCGACGGAAGGTCAGCGTGGGATCGATTTCGTTCTTGATCTTGATCAGCGCGTCAAGAACCATCGGCCCACAGGTATCCATGTCCACCATGAAGGTGTCCATGCGCGGATTGCCGCCCTCCTCGGGATCCCAGCGGTAGATCTTGAAGGTACGGACGTTGGTTGCCCCCTCCGGCGCCGGGAAGGTTTTCCCCGGCTTGATCCGGCTGTTGGGAGGCAGCATGAACTCGACCATGTTCAGTCTCCAGCCTGTTCCCAGCCCTTAGTAGACGCGCGCCTTGGGTTCGATGTACGAGACCTCGTCGGTCAGGGTGTAGGTGTGCACCGGGCGGTAGCCCAGCGACACTTTGCCCTTGTCATCGATCCAAGCCAGGGTGTGCTTCATCCAGGTGGCGTCGTCGCGGTTGGGGAAGTCCTCGCGCGCGTGGGCGCCGCGGCTTTCCTGGCGGGCGGCGGCTCCATGGATGGTCGCCTGGGCGCAGGCCATCAGGTTTTCCAGCTCCAGGGCCTCGGCCAGATCGGTGTTGAAGATCAACGACCGGTCGGCGAGACGGATATCGGCCAGCGAACCGGCGATGCGGTCCACGGCCTCGCGGCCTTCCTCCAGGCTTTCGGCGGTGCGGAACACGGCCGCGTCGCGCTGCATGGCGCGCTGGAGATCGCCCCGGATTTCCGCCGTCGAGCGGGCGCCGGCGGCGGTGCGCAGGCGTTCCAGGCGCGAGCGGCCCAGCTCGTCGGTATCCGACTTCAGCGGCTTGTGGGACATGCCCGGGCGGATGACCTCGGCGGCGCGCAAGGCGGCGGCGCGACCGAACACCACCAGGTCCAGCAGCGAGTTGGTGCCCAGACGGTTGGCGCCGTGCACCGAGACGCAGGCGCATTCGCCCACCGCCATCAGGCCGGGGAACACGCGATCCGGCTCGTCGGCGGTCGGCGAAAGGACCTCGCCCCGGTAATTGGTGGGAATGCCGCCCATGTTGTAGTGGACGGTCGGCAGCACCGGGATCGGCTCGCGGGTGGCATCGACGCCCGAGAACACCTTGGCGGTCTCGGTGATGCCGGGCAGACGCGCGTGCAGCACGTCGGCGCCCAGGTGCTCCAGGTGCAGGTGGATGTGGTCGGACTCGGCGCCCACGCCCCGGCCTTCGCGAATTTCCACCGTCATCGCCCGGCTGACCACGTCGCGGCTGGCCAGGTCCTTGGCGGTGGGGGCGTAACGCTCCATGAAGCGCTCGCCCTTCGAGTTGGTCAGGTAGCCGCCTTCGCCGCGCGCGCCCTCGGTGATCAGGCAGCCCGAGCCATAAATGCCGGTCGGGTGGAACTGCACGAACTCCATGTCCTGCAAGGGCAGGCCGGCGCGGGCCACCATGCCGTTGCCGTCGCCGGTACAGGTATGGGCCGAGGTGCACGAGAAGTAGGCTCGGCCGTACCCGCCGGTGGCCAGCACCGTGGTGTGGGCCTTGAAGCGGTGCAAGGTGCCGTCTTCCATGCACCACGCGATCAGGCCGCGGCACACGCCGTCCTCGATCAGCAGATCAAGGGCGAAGTATTCCACGAAGAACTGCGCGTTATGCTTCAGCGACTGCTGATAGAGCGTGTGCAAGATGGCGTGGCCGGTGCGGTCGGCGGCGGCGCAGGCACGCTGCACCGGGGCTTCGCCGAAATTGCGCATGTGGCCGCCGAACGGGCGCTGGTAGATCTTGCCGTCGGGGGTGCGCGAAAAGGGCACGCCCGCGTGTTCCAGCTCGTAAACCGCCGGAATGGCCTCGCGGCACATGTATTCAATGGCGTCCTGGTCGCCCAGCCAGTCGGCACCCTTGACGGTGTCGTACATGTGCCACTGCCAGGAGTCCTCGGCCATGTTGCCAAGCGCGGCGCCGATGCCGCCCTGGGCGGCCACGGTGTGCGAGCGGGTGGGGAAGACCTTGGTCACGCAAGCGGTACGCAGGCCGGCCTGAACCATGCCGAAGGTCGCTCGCAGGCCCGCGCCGCCGGCCCCGACGACCACTGCGTCGTATTCGTGGTCGATGATCTCGTGCGATGCCATCTTGCGGTCAGCCTCCGACGCTGAGCTTGAGGATCGAAACGGCGGCCAGCGCGGCCCCCAGGGCGGCATACAGCTTGGTCGCGAACACGGCGATGTTCCGGGCGGTGTGCGCCTGAATGTAATCCTCCAGGATCACGATCAGGCCCAGCATGCCGTGATAGAAGCCGCACAGCACGGTCAGCAGCATGAGGGTGGCGTTGAAGGGCGAGCCCATGAACGCGACGATCTCGGCGTGCGAGGCCCCCAGGTTGGGGATCACCGCCACGAAGACGAACCACAGGGCCAAAGGCACCAGGGCGATGGCCGGCAGGCGCTCGGCCATCCAGTGGGAGGCCGCGCCTTCCTTGGCCGAACCCAGGCCACGGGCCCGGCCAAGGGCCGAGCGAAGCGAGGTTTCAAGTGACATCGGCGGGTCTCCCGGTCAAAGGGCGGCCAGGCCGGCGATCCACGCCAGCACGGACAACGTGGCGGCGGCGCCAATCGCGATGGCTCCGGTCTTGCGCAAGGTGGGCATGTCGAAGCCGAAGCCCGTGTCCCACAGGAGATGACGAATACCGTTGCACAGGTGGTAGAACAGAACCACCGTGAACCCGAACAGAACCAGGTATCCGAACCAGGTTCCATAGAACCCTTGAACCGCTTCGAACGCGCTCGCGCCGGAGGCGGCGGATACAATCCACAGCAGGAAGAAGAACGTTCCCGCCGTCATCAGAACCGCTCCGAAGACTCGGAACGTGATGGACAGCATCGACGTTACTTTTGTGTGGAGCTTATAGACTTGCAGGTGGGGGGAGAGGGGCCTGGGATGCGTTTTCATGGCGTCAGCCTCATCGCGGGTCGGCTGGGGCGGAAGGGGACGCGATCCATCCCGGGGCCCAAGGGCCGCCGGGATCCCATCCCCCTTTTCGGCAATGCGCTGTTGCATACCGGTTCCGTCGGGGCAAGTCAACGCGCCTCCCATCCACGGGGTGGGACTTTACCGGCTAGAAATGAAAGCGCTTCTTATTTGCGAATACCACGCAACCGCATGGCCCGTGTCATGCAACCGTCACGCCCGAAGCCGGGCCGGGACACCCATCCCGACCCGCTTCCCCGCGCGCCACGCCGTGGGCTCACCCCTCCAGATAGCGCCGGCGCAGGTGGTCCTTGAACACCTGGGCGTCGAGCGGGCGCCCCGTGGCCGCGCTCAGCAGGGCGTCGGTGGACAGCAGGCTGGCCCGCGCGTGGATCTCGCGGCGCAGCCACCCGAGCAGGGGGGCCACCTCGCCCCGGGCCAGGGCGGGGGTGATCGCGGGGTCGGCCCGGCGGGCGGCGTCGAACACCTGGGCGGCGGTCATCGCCCCCAGGGTGTAGGTGGGGAAGTAGCCCCAGGCGCCATCGTACCAGTGGATATCCTGCAAGCAGCCCAGGCGGTCGTTGGGGGGGCGGATGCCCAGCAGGCGCTCGCTCAGATCGTTCCAGGCTCCGGGCAGGTCGGCGACCGCCAGATCGCCTTCGATCATCGCGCGTTCCAGGCGAAAGCGCAAAATGACGTGGGCGGGATAGGTGACCTCGTCGGCCTCCACCCGGATGAAGCCGGGCTCGACCCGGGTCAGGGCGCGACACAGGGTCTCGGTTTCCCATTCCGGCCCCTGGCCCCCGAATCGCTCCCGCCACACGGGCGCGGCCCACGCCACCCAGGCGGGATCCCGGCACACCTGCATTTCAAACAGCAACGACTGGCTTTCGTGCACGCTCATGCCGCGCGCGCGGCCCACCGGCTGGTCCAGCCAGTCGGCGGGGAGGCCCTGTTCATAGAGGGCATGGCCGGTTTCATGAATCACACTGAAAAGGGCGCTGATGAAATCGCCGTCGTCGTAGCGGGTGGTCAGGCGCACGTCGCGGGGCGTGCCGCCGCAAAAGGGATGAGCCGACACGTCCAGGCGCCCGGCCGAGAAATCGAACCCCAGGCGCGCCATGGTCTCGCGCCCCAGGGCTTCCTGGGCCACCCGGGGAAAGACGCCCGTGGGCCGGTTGGCCGGGCCCTTCGCCTTCTGGCGTTCCATGACCGCGCCCAGGAAATCGGGCAGGAAGGTTTCCAGGTCCGCGAACAACGCCTCGATGGCCGCGACCTTGCCGCCCGGCTCGTATTCATCCAGCAGCGCGTCGTAGAGCCCGCAGCCCAGGGCCTCGGCCTTGGCCCGGGCGCTTTCGCGCACCAAGGCCAGCAGGGCTTCGAGCGGCTGTTGCACCAAGGCGAAGTCGGCCTGGGGCCGGGCCGCGCGCCAGGCCTGCTCGCACACGCTGGCTCCCCGGGCCAGGGCCTCGACCAGGTCGCGGGGCAGCGCGGTGGCGTGGACATGGCGCCGGCGCATTTCGGCCCGGTTGGCCTGGTGCCAGGAGGCGACGACCGGATCGCCGGCGCCTTGTTCCGTCTCGGCGTCGTCCAGGAGGTGGCCGGTCTCGGGCGCGGCCAGGATGTCGTGGTGCAGGCCGCTCAGGACCGCGATCTGTTCGGCGCGTCCCTCGCCGCCGCCGTCGGGCATCACCGCCGCCCGGTCCCATTGCAAGATGGCAAGGGCGTCCTCGATCGCCGAAAGGCGGGCGAAGCGCTGGTGCAAGGCGCGGGCGGCGGGCGTGGTCGGGATCGGGCTTGGCATGATCGGAGGTTCACCGTATCCAGGAAAAGACAACCCAAGGGGCGGAAACCGGGCCCGGGGCCGGGCACCGGGACCTTCCTTCCCCGACTATGAGGAGCCCCCCCATGACGCACAAGCCCCGCTTCGCCGTGTTCCTGTCCGGCTGCGGCGTTTTCGATGGCGCCGAAATCCACGAAAGCGTCCTGTCCTTGCTGGCGATCGACCGCCATGGCGGCACCTATCAATGCTTCGCGCCCGATATTCCCCAGCACCATGTCATCGATCACCGCACCGGCCAGCCCACCGGCGAAACCCGCAACGTGCTGAGCGAGGCCGCCCGCATTGCGCGGGGCGCGATCGCCGATCTCGCCACCTTCGACCCCGCCGCCTTCGACATCGTGCTGTTGCCGGGCGGCTTTGGCGTGGCCAAGAACTTCTGCACCTTCGCCTTCGATGGCCCGGCCTGCGCGGTGGACCCCACGGTCGAGGCCGCCATTCGCGCCGCCCATGCCGCCGGCCTGCCGATCGGGGCCCTGTGCATCGCGCCTGCCCTGATCGCGCGCATCCTGGGCCCGGTCACCGTGACCATCGGCCAGGACGAGGGCACCGCCAAGGCCATCCAGTCCCTGGGCGCCACCCACCGCGCGGCGCGTCCCACCGAGGTGGTGGTGGATCCCGATACCCGGGTGGTCACCACGCCGTGCTACATGCTGAACTCGTCGATCAGCCAGATCGCCGACGGCGCCGACGGCGCCGTGCGCGCGCTGATCGAGTTGCTCCCTCGCCCCTGACATCTGTCTGGCGAGTCGGTCCGCCCGCCGGTTTCGCGTCGCCGGGCGGACGCGAATTCCCTGGTTCAAACCGGGACGGGAACAAAATTCCCCCCGGATCCGCCCCCCAGCCGAGCAAATCCACACCTGGGATGAAGGTTTTATAACAACCCCCGGGGGTGATTGACGCTGTCCCCAAAGGCGGTGTGTATGGGGCCCCGGGGCGCGGAGCGCCGCGGGCTTTCGGGAGCCAATCGGCAGCATGAGCGAGACAACCAGCCGGGGGGGACCGGTCAATCACAGCACGGGCAACGCCGGCGAGGGCCCCTCCTCCCGGCTTGAGCGCCCTTGGTTTCGCCCGCGCTTCACCTTGAACCCCACGAGTGGACCCGGCGCGGGCGCGCCAGCGCCGGGGGAGGACTCCCCCGTTGAGCGCGATCTCGCGCAACCACCGGCCCACCGGCGCTCCTGGTCCGCGATCGTTGCCGGACTCGACGTGGCCTTGCAACCTGTAATAAGCCTTTCCAGCGGGCGCGCGGTGGGCTTCGAGGCCTTGTTGCGCAACACCGAGCCGGCCGGCTTCGCCGAGGTCCGCGAAATGCAAGACGAGGCCTGGCGCACCGCCACCTTGGAAGGCACGGCCGCGTTGCCCCGCGAGATCGAGCTGGCCGGCTGGCGCCTGGCCTTGGGCAAGTTCGCGACCCTGCCCGACCGGGGCGACGCCCGCTTGTACCTGAACCTTGATCCGCGCTTGCTGCCCTTCTGGCCCGAGATGGGCAAAATCCTGGAGCAGCTGCGCGAACAGGCCGGCGTTGCCCGAACCCACCTTGCCCTGGAAATCAGCGAGCGCCTGCCGGTGCTCGATCACGACAGCATGGGCGCCCAGGCCAACGCGGTGGAAAAAACCCTGGAACGGATCGGGGCCGTGGTGAACGCCATCCGCGCCCAGGTGGGCAAGGTGGCGCTGGATGATTTCGGGGTGGGCTTCGCGAGCCTCCCCTTGCTGCGCGCGGTCAAGCCCGATCTGGTCAAGATTGATCGTTTCTTCGTCCACGACGCCGCCAACGACCAGTCGCGCAAGCTCTTCTTGGCCAACATGGCCAACGTCTGCCACCTCATGGGGGTGCAGGTGGTGGCCAAGGGCCTGGAATCGATCGAGGATTATCACGCCTGCCGCGATGCCGGATGCGACCAGGCGCAAGGGCGCCTGCTGGCCAGCCCGCAAACCGACCCCGCCTTGTTGCGGGCCGAATACCCCGAGGTGCTGGACTACAACGCCTCGGAACAACGGCGCATCGGCGGCGATCAGCATCTGGTCGCCGCCCAGATCACCGAAAGCACGCCCATTGTGTTCCCCGCCTCGATGACCGAGGTCTTCGAGCGCTTCCGCCAGGAAAAAAGCCGCACCTTCTTTCCCGTGGTCGATGCCACCCGCGAGCCCATGGGCATCGTGCGCGAGGTTGACCTGAAGGAATACACCTACTCGCTGTATGGCAAGGATCTGATCAGCAACAAGGGGCTGGGATTGGGACTGGCCGATTTCATCACCCGCTGCCCCACCGTGGACATCGCGACCCGGGCCGAGAAAATCCTGGAAGCCTTTTCGTCGAACAGCCGCTCGGAAGGGCTGATCATCACCGAGGACGGCCGCTATCGGGGCTTCCTGACCGCCTCGTCGTTGCTGCGCGTGATCAATGAAAAGAACCTGGCCGCCGCGCGCGACCAGAACCCCCTCACCCGCCTCGCCGGCAACTCGGCGATCGCCGACTTCCTGGGCGATGCCCTGGCCGACAACGGCACCGCCTTGACCCTCGCCTACATCGACTTCGACAACTTCAAGCCCTTCAACGACAAGTATGGCTTCCGCCAGGGCGACCGCGCCATCTTGCTGTTTGCCGACCTGATGCGCGCCGAGGTGAATGGCGAAGGCGTGTTCGTGGGCCACATCGGGGGCGACGATTTCTTCGCCGCCTTCCGCGACCTGCCCGAGGACGAGGCCGAGGCGCGGATCCGTGCCCTGACCGCCAAGTTCGAAAGCGACGTCGCCAGTTTCTACGACGAGGAAACCCGGGCGCGGGGCTCGGTGCGGGCCCGCGACCGCCACGGCATCGAACGCGACATGCCGCTTCTGGGGGCCAGCGCCGCCGTGGTCCACCTGCCCGCCGGCCACGCCACCCGCGATATCGACGCCATCAGCGGCCTGATCGCCACCCTCAAGAAGGAAGCCAAGCAGGCCCCCGACCGTCTGGCCGTGGCCACGATCGCCAAGCGCCCCGCCGCCTGAGCTTCCCCCACCGTTCCCCGCCGCCCGCCCCTCCCCTATCGCTATCGCGGGTCGTTCAGCACCGCGCGCACCGGCGCGAACGAACGGCGATGATGGGGTGTCGCCCCCAGCCGGATCAGGGCCTCGCGGTGGGCCCGCGTGCCATAGCCCGCGTTTTTCTCCCACGCGTACCCGGGATACCGCCGGGCCAGCGCCGCCATCAGATCGTCGCGCAGCACCTTGGCCACGATGCTGGCCGCCGCCACCGACAGCACCCGGCCATCCCCCCCCACCACCGCGTGCCCGGGACAGGGCAAGGCCGGCAGGTGAACGCCATCGACCACCGCCTGGTCGGGCACGAAGGGCAACGCCGCCACCGCCCGCGTCATCGCCAGCAGCGCCGCTTGCAGGATATTCAGGCGGTCGATCTCGGCCACGCACGCCGCCCCCAGCCCCACGCTGATCCCCGGATCCTGGCGCAACGCCACGGCCAGGGCCCGACGCTTGCGATCGTTCAATCGTTTCGAGTCGTCGATCAGAAGCCCCAGCGCGGGATCGAACCGGGCCGGATCGATGACAACAGCCGCCGCGACCACCGGTCCGGCCAGGGGTCCGCGTCCCACTTCGTCTATACCGGCCACCCGTCCGCCCAGCGTGGCCTCCAGACTCAAATCCGGCATGACCCGTGCCCCTTCACACTCTTGACAAGAGTTTCCAATCGGATGACTCTTCCGTGACGATTATTGACCCGCGTTCCGCGCTTATCATCGCGGTGATTCTTCGTACTGTTGGGTGACCGTGTGCCCATCGAATGCGCATTGCCTCTTGTGCTGACCTGAAAATGTCCTAATCCTGTCATGGGAAACAAACCGGAACCGCTCTAGGATTATCGCCATTCGAAGGCCCGAACCCGGTGGGTTGGGGCCTCCCTGGAACCACCGCCCCGGGAGGGATCATGATGGACCCTTTCACCGCCGCCCGTCCTTCGCATGGGCCAGCCCTGGGATCCCAGGACACCGTGCACGTTGATCTTGGCGACAACCGCGTCATCGCCGTGCCGCGAGATCTTTACGCCCTGGTTGTGTACCCCGCGCCGCTGGAACGCGACGCCTGGGAAACCGCGGCGCCCCAAGCCTTCGAAACCGTGTTCGACACACCCGGGATCCGCTGACCCCTGGCGCCCCCCGGTCCAGCAAGCCCGTGGCGCCCGTGTCACGGCACGCCCGCGCCGCGAAGCCCCCTTACCCCGGCCGGTCATCCTGGCTAGGATGGGGCCATGAGCACGAGCCCCCTTTCCCTCTCGCCCCCGCTGGCTCCCCCCGGAGCCGGCGAGGCGCCGATCCGCCAGCCTCCCGCCAACCTGGAAGCGGAGCAAGCCCTGTTGGGCGCCCTGCTGACCAACAACCGCGTCATGGAACGCGTGGGCGAGTTCCTGGCTCCCGAGCATTTCGCCCACCCCGCGCATCGCGTCATCTATCAGGCCTGCGTGACCTTGATCGAACAAGGACACTTGGCCAACCCGGTCACCTTGAAGCCCTACCTCGCCAACCGTCCCGAGCTGGAAGCGGTGGGCGGCGGGGCCTACTTGGTCGATCTGATGGACGCCGTGGTCACGGTGATCAATGCCGAGGACTACGGCCGCCTGATTCATGATCTGCACCTGCGTCGCGAGTTGATCGCCCTGGGCGACGACATGGTCAACGACGCCTTCGAGATCACCCTGGAAAGCACCGCCGTCGACCAGATCGAAGGGGCCGAGAAGCGCCTGTTCGAACTGGCCACCACCGGCCAGCAAGACAGCGGACCGCGCGCCTTTCGCGATGCCCTGATCGGTGCCATCGCCATGGCCGAAAAGGCCCACCGTCGCGAGGGCGAGCTGTCGGGCGTGCCCACGCGCCTGATCGACCTCGACAAGAAACTGGGCGGCCTGCACGATTCCGACCTGCTCATCCTGGCCGGGCGCCCCTCCATGGGCAAGACCGCGCTCGCCACCAACATTGCCTTCAACGCCGCCCAATCCTTCCTGGATGCGCGCAACGCCGGCGAGCCGTCGCGCGGCGTGGTGTTTTTTTCGCTGGAAATGTCATCCGAACAGCTGGCCACCCGTATCTTGTCGGAACAAGCCGAGGTTTCCTCGCACCGGCTGCGCACCGGCGAACTGACCAACGAGGATTTCGACCGCGTCTTGCAAGTCGCCGCCGCCTTGCACGAGGTGCCGTTGTTCATCGACGACACCCCGGCCCTGACGGTGTCGGCCATGCGCACCCGCTGCCGCCGCCTGGCCCGGGCGCATGGGGGATCGGGGTCGGGGCTGGGCCTGATCGTGGTTGACTACCTTCAGCTGCTCCAGGCCAGCCGCAATGAAAAGTCGGACAACCGGGTTCAGGAAGTGTCGGCGATTACCCGGGGCCTCAAGGCCCTGGCCAAGGAGCTGAACGTGCCCGTGCTGGCGCTGTCGCAGTTGTCGCGCCAGGTTGAACAGCGCGACGACAAGCGCCCGCAGCTTTCCGACCTGCGCGAATCCGGGTCGATCGAACAAGACGCCGACGTCGTCATGTTCGTGTTCCGCGAACAGTATTACCTTGAACGGGCCGAGCCCCTGCGCAAGCCCGAGGAAACCGAGGACCGCTTCGCCGAACGCACCGCCGCCTGGATGAAGCGCTGCGAGGAGGCCCACAACCGCGCCGAGGTCATCGTCGCCAAGCAGCGCCACGGCCCGATCGGCACGGTGAGCCTGTTCTTCGATGGCAACTACACCCGCTTTGGCAACCTTCAGGGCGGGGAACCGCCCATGGAGCTATGATCCGCGATGGAGACTCCCTCTCCTGCCTCCCGTCTTGCCGTACCCGCTGGCCTGGCCGCGGCCACGGCGGTTCTCACCATCGATCTTGACGCCATCGCCGGCAACTGGCGCGCGGCGGCCGCCTGCCTGCCCCCGGGGGCGCGCGCCGCCGGGGTGATCAAGGCCGACGCCTATGGCTGCGGGGCCCGCCGCGTGCTGCCCGCCCTGGCCCAGGCCGGCTGTCGGGATTTCTTCGTGGCCCTGATCGACGAAGCCCTGGCCGTGCGCGACCTCCTGCCGCCGGGGGGGCGCTTGTTCGTGCTTTCGGGCCCGCCGCCCGGGGCCGAGGCCCTGATGCGCGAGAGCGGCCTGATCCCGGTGCTCAACAGCCTGGAGCAGATCCACGCCTGGGCCCGGGCCGCCCGCGAGGCCGGCACCGGCCCGGCTCCGGCCGCCTGGCACGTCGATACCGGCATGACCCGCCTGGGCCTGGACCTGGGCGAGCTGGCCGACCTGATGGCCGCCCCCCTGCCCGAGGGCCTCGCGCTCCCGGTCTTGCTGATGAGCCATCTGGCCTGCGCCGACGACCCCGGCCACCCGCTGACCGACCGCCAGGTGGAAACCTTCGCGCGCGCCCACGCCTTGCTGCCCGGCGTGCCCACCAGCCTTGGCGCCTCGTCCGGGATTTTTCGCGGGCCCGCGACCCAAGGCGATCTGGTCCGCCCCGGCGCCTTGCTCTATGGCCTCAATCCCACCCCGGAAAAGCCCTCGCCCGTGCGCCCCGTGGTGCGCCTTGAGGCGAAAATCCTGCAAGGGCGCCTCCTTGACGCCCCCCATCCCGTTGGCTATGGTGCCACCGTCACGCTTCCCGCCCATCGCCGTCTGGCGACGGTAGGGGTCGGGTATGCCGATGGATATCCCCGGGCCGCCGGGAATCGGGGCCTTGGCGTGCTGGCCGGCACCGTTGTTCCCGTCGTCGGGCGCATCTCCATGGACCTGATCACCCTGGACGTTACCGAGGTTCCGCCCGCCCAGGTTCATCCCGGCGCCCTGGTCGAACTGCTGGGCCCCACCTTCGATGCCGACGCCCTGGCCGGATGCGCGGGCACCATTGGCTACGAGATCCTGACCGGGCTGGGCCGTCGCTGCTTGCGTGTTTATCTGGGCGGGCCGCCCGACACCCAGGAGGGACCATGAACCCCCTCGTCTTGCTTGGCGTGGTTGGACGCGTTTTCCTTACCTTCCTGCGCCACGTCGGGCGCCTGACCGTGTTCACCGTGACCGCGCTGGGCCACTGCGTGCGCCCGCCGTTCTTTCCGCGCCTGATCGGGCGCCAGATGATCGAGATCGGGTATTTTTCCCTGCCCGTGGTCGGCCTGACCGCCATTTTCACCGGCATGGTGCTGGCCTTGCAAAGCCACACCGGCTTTGCCCGCTTCTCGGCCGAAGGGGCCATCGCCACCGTGGTGGCCCTGTCGATGACCCGGGAACTGGGCCCGGTGCTGGCCGGCCTGATGGTCGCGGGGCGCATCGGCGCCGCCATGGCCGCCGAAATCGGCACCATGCGCGTGACCGAGCAGATCGACGCCCTGACCACCTTGTCGACCAATCCCTATAAATACCTGGTGGTGCCGCGCCTGATCGCCGGCCTCACCATGCTGCCGATCCTGGTTCTGGTCGCCGACATCATCGGCATTTTCGGCGGCTACCTGGTCGGCACCACCAAGCTGGGCTTCACCCCCATAGGCTACGTCAGCCGCACCTGGGAATTCCTGGAGCCGATGGACGTGATCAGCGGCCTGGTCAAGGCCGCCGCGTTTGGCTTTGTCATCGCCTTGATGGGCTGCTACCACGGCAACCATTCGCGCGGTGGCGCGCAAGGCGTGGGCAAGGCCACCACCAACGCCGTGGTCAGCGCCTCGATCCTGATCTTGGTTCTCAACTACCTTCTCACTGAACTGTTCTTCGCCCAATGACCCCGAAAATCGCCCTGGCCGGCCTGAAGAAGGCCTTTGGTCCCAAGACGGTCCTTGATGGCCTCGACCTGGAGGTGGCGCCCGGGGAATCGCTGGTCATCATCGGCGGCTCGGGCACCGGCAAGTCGGTGGCGCTCAAGTGCATCCTGGGCCTGCTGCGCCCCGACAGCGGGTCGATCCGCATCGACGACCAGGAAACGGTGCGCCTGAGCGGACGCGCCCGCGAACGCCTGATGACCCGCGTCGGCATGCTGTTCCAGGGCGCGGCGCTGTTCGACAGCCTGACGATATGGGAAAACGTCGCCTTCGGCCTGATGCAAGGCCACGGCATGCGCCGTGCCCAGGCCCGTCAGACGGCGATCGACACCCTGGCCCAGGTCGGCCTGGACGCCGACGTGGCCGACCTGGCCCCGGCCGAGCTGTCGGGGGGCATGCAAAAGCGCGTGGGGCTGGCCCGCGCCATCGCCGCCAAGCCCGAGATCATCTTTTTCGACGAGCCCACCACCGGCCTGGATCCGATCATGGCCGACGTGATCAACGACCTGATCCTCAAATGCGTGCGCACCCTGGGGGCCACCGCCTTGTCCATTACCCACGACATGGCCAGCGCCCGCAAGATCGCCGACCGCATTGCCATGCTGCACCAGGGCCGGGTGATCTGGGAGGGGCCGGCCGATACCGTGCACCACTCGGGCAACCCCTACGTGGAGCAGTTCGTCAACGGACGCGCCGAGGGGCCGATCCGCATGAGCGTGCGCGCCTGACACCATGGCCCGGCCCAGCGCCCGATTCGTGTGCCAGTCCTGCGGGGCGGTTTCGCCGCGCTGGGTGGGGCGCTGCGAGTCCTGCGGGGCCTGGAACAGCCTCCAGGAAGAAGCCCCGGCCGAACCCCTGACCCGGGGCCAGACGGGCGGCAAGGGCGGGCGCCTGGTGCCGCTGGTGGGCCTGGAAGGGGCCGACGCGCCGCCGGCCCGCCTGCCCACCGGACTGGCCGAACTCGACCGGGTGAGCGGCGGCGGGCTGGTGCCGGGCTCGGCCCTGCTGGTGGGCGGCGACCCGGGCATTGGCAAATCCACCTTGATGCTGCAAGTCAGCGCCGCCCTTGCCCTGGGAGGTGCCCGCTCGGTGTATCTGTCGGGCGAGGAAGCGGTGGAGCAGGTACGGCTGCGCGCGCGCCGGCTGGGGCTGGCCCATGCCCCGGTGGCCCTGGCCTCGGCCACCAACCTGCGCGACATCCTGGCCACCCTGGACGCCGGCGCCGCGCCCGACGTGGTGATCATCGATTCCATTCAGACCATGGTGCTCGATACCCTGGACTCGGCTCCGGGCACGGTGTCGCAGGTGCGCGCCGGGGCCCATGAACTGATTCGCGCCGCCAAGCGCCGGGGCTTCGTCTTGTTCCTGATCGGCCACGTGACCAAGGACGGCCAGCTGGCCGGGCCGCGCGTGATGGAACACATGGTCGACGCGGTGCTGTATTTCGAAGGCGAGCGCGGCCATCCCTTTCGCATCTTGCGCGCGGTCAAGAACCGCTTCGGCGCCACCGACGAAATCGGGGTGTTCGAGATGTCCGATCGCGGCCTGGTCGAGGTGCCGAATCCGTCGGCCCTGTTCCTGGCCGAGCGGCGCGGCAACGTCACCGGCTCGTGCGTGTTCGCGGGCATGGAAGGCACCCGGCCCATGCTGGTTGAAATCCAGGCCCTGGTCGCGCCCTCGGGCGGGGGGACACCCCGGCGCGCCGTGGTGGGGTGGGACGCGGGGCGTCTTGCCATGGTGCTGGCGGTGCTGGAAGCCCGGTGCGGCCTTGCGCTGGGCGGCAATGACGTATATCTGAACGTTGCCGGCGGCCTCAGGATCACCGAGCCCGCCGCCGATCTCGCGGTGGCCGCGGCGCTTCTGTCCTCTTTCCTTGCGGTCCCCGTGCCCGCCGACATGGTTGTGTTCGGCGAGGTCGGGCTTTCGGGCGAGGTGCGGGCGGTGGCGCACGGTGACACCCGGCTGAAGGAAGCCGCCAAATTGGGTTTCGCCCAGGCCCTGACCCCCGCCCGTCCCCGCGATGGCGCGCGGCGGGGAGGATCGGGCCGTGATGCCAGGGAAGGACTCACCATGCGTGAAATCGGCCACCTTCAGGACTTGGCCGCCCTGTTCGGCCCCCCCGCCCCTGAATCGACCCCTCCCGCCCGGACGCCCGTTCCATGACCGGCTGGCCGATCAATCCCGTGGACCTGGTGGTCCTGGCTGTCTTGCTGCTCTCGGCGGTGCTGGCCTTCATGCGCGGCTTTGTCCACGAAGTCCTGGGCATCGCCGCCTGGGTCGGCGCGGCGACCGTCGCGCTGGCCGGGCACAAGGCCCTGGCCCCCCTGATGCGCGGCCTCGTGCCGGGCAGCGCCGACTGGGTGGCCGAGGCCGCCGCCGGCGCGGTCTTGTTCCTGGCCACCTTGATTCTTCTGTTCATCCTGACCGGGGCCATTGCCCGTCAGGTCCGCAAGACCGCGCTCAACACCTTGGACCGTTCGCTGGGCTTTTTGTTTGGCCTGGCGCGGGGGGCCCTGATCTTGATCGCGCTGTCGATCGGCGTCACCTGGCTGATGCCCCCCGACCGCCGCCCCGAGTGGGTGCGCGCCGCCGCCAGCATGCCGATTCTGGACCGGGGCACGCGCATCGCCCTGGAGGTTCTCCCCGAACCCCTGCGCGGACGGACCCACGACATCGGCACCCAAGCCGGCGCCGCCGCCGACCGGGTCGAAGACCTGCTGGACACGGGCCGCGCGGTGCAAGACGTGCAAAGCCATTTCGAACGCCTGGCCGATCCGCAACCCCAAGCGCCGCAAACCGACGCCACCGGCCCCGTGGGCTATGGCAACGGCCAGCGGCGCGACCTTGACCGCCTCATCGAAAGCACCCGCTAGGACCGCCTTTCACGGCCTCCCGGCGGGCAGGGAACCCAGACATGACAGCCTGCGCCCTCTCAACCGACCCCTTCGATCCCCTTGAGGGCGATACCTTGCACGAGGAATGCGGGGTGTTCGGGGTGTTCAACGACCCCGACGCCGCCGCCCACGTGGCCCTGGGCCTGCACGCGCTCCAGCACCGGGGCCAGGAAGCGGCGGGCATCGTTTCGTTCGACGGCAGCCAGTTCCATTCGGTCAAGGGCCCGGGCCATGTGTCCGAGAACTTCCGCGCCGAGGGCCTGATCGCCGGCCTTCAGGGGCATTCGGCCATTGGCCACGTCCGCTATTCGACCAGCGGCGGCACGGTCATGCGCAACATCCAGCCCCTGTTCGCCGAATTTGCCTTTGGCGGCCTGGCCATTGCCCACAATGGCAACCTGACCAACGCCCTGACCTTGCGCGAGACCCTGGTCAACCGGGGCTGCCTGTTCCAATCGACCAGCGATACCGAGGTGATCATTCATCTGATCGCCATTTCCATCTGCTCGTCGGTCGAGGAACGGATCATCGACGCCTTGCGTCAGGTCCAGGGCGCCTATTCGATCGTGGCGCTCACCAACCATGCCCTGATCGGCGTGCGCGATCCCATGGGGATCCGCCCCCTGGTTCTGGGCCAGCTGGACGGCGCCTACCTGCTGGCCTCGGAAACCTGCGCCCTCGACATCATCGGGGCCGAGTTCGTGCGCGACGTGGAACCGGGCGAGCTGGTGGTGATCACCGAAAACGGCATCACCTCGCAGCGCCCCTTCCCGGCCCGGCCCTCGCATTTTTGCGTGTTCGAGTACATCTACTTCGCCCGCCCCGACAGCATCGTTGAAAACCGCAGCGTTTACGACGTGCGCAAGGCGATTGGCCGCGAGCTGGCCCGCGAAAGCCACGTGCCCGCCGACGTGGTGGTGCCGGTGCCCGATTCCGGGGTGCCGAGCGCGCTGGGCTACGCCGCCGAGGCCGGGCTTCCCTTTGAATACGGCATCATCCGCAATCACTACGTGGGGCGCACCTTCATTCAGCCCACCGACAAGACCCGGAACCTTGGGGTCAAGCGCAAGCACAACCCCAACCGCAGCCAGTTGGAAGGCAAGCGGGTGATCCTGGTCGACGACAGCATCGTGCGCGGCACCACCTCGACCAAGATCGTGGAAATGGTCCGCCAGGCCGGCGCGCTGGAAGTCCACATGCGCATCAGCAGCCCGCCCACCATCCACCCCTGCTATTACGGCATCGACACCCCCGAGCGCGACAAGCTCCTGGCCGCCAACTACTCGGTCGAGGACATGGCGCGACTGCTGGGCGTGGACAGCTTGGCCTTTGTCAGCCTTGAGGGGCTTTACCGCGCCGCCGGCACGCCCGAGCGCGATCCGGTGTGTCCGCAGTTCTGCGACGCCTGCTTCTCGGGCACCTACCCCATCGCCAACCGCGACCGCGCCCTGACCAGCCTGCGCCGGCCAGCCCTGTTCAACGACTAGGGCTTGTCCGGAAAAAGCGAAAACCGCTTTTCGGATCAGCCGAAGGTAAATGCAAAGGGTTGGAGCATCGTGCCCGCATCTGGTTTCACGCACGATGCCCTGACGCCACGGATCGGGGAGGAACGAGGCCAGGGCGGGCCGGGCCGGGGGAACACCACGGCCTGGGCCGCCCTGGCCTTGCCTTTCCGCCCCCCC
>NZ_BJZO01000074.1 GCF_007992075.1 Pararhodospirillum oryzae | reverse complement strand
CCCGCCGTTCTCGCTGGTCTTGCGGGCGTGGCGGGCGCTGGGGCGGCTGATTCGCGCCCTGATCCGCCGGCGCACCACCACCGCCCGCGCGTTTGGCGCCTATCTGGTCGATGTCGTGCGCTCGGCCCTGTTCGGCGGCCAGAACCTGACCCGCGACCTGGTCCGCGAGCGTCTGAAGGAAGACCTGGTTCTGGTGCGGATCGAAAGCGACCTGCCGGTGCTGGCCTTCGACCTTGACCTGACCGACGCCGTGATGGCCTACGCCGAGGGGCGCGAGCAAGCCGAACGGCAAATCCGCGCCCAACTCACGGCCCCGGCCGAAACCCTGCCCCCCCTGCTGGCCGCCCTGGACGCGGCCCTGGTGGCGCGGATGGCTCCGGAAGGCGGCGCCGGCTGGCCCCGGCGCCTGATCGAGGCCGGGGTCAAGCGCATCGCCGGGGATGCCGACGTCGGCCCCGGGTCCTTGCGCCTCGCGATCCTGGAGCCCCACGGCAGCGCGTCGCTGCGCGTGACCTTCAGCCACAACATGGACGACGACGCCGACGACCAGATGATCCTGGACCCCGACAATCCGGGCGCGCCCGCCGCCTTCCGCACCCGGGCCCCGACCTTCCTTGATCTGGAAAACGAACCGGCCGACCTGTTCATGACCAAGTACGAACGCGCCCTGGTGCGCCCGTCCTTGCGCTCGGTCCTGTCGCTTCCCCTGGTGCCCCCGGCGGCGCGGGACGGCGCGGAGCCCGACGCGCCGATCGACGTGCTGTCCCCCGACGCGCCGATCGGCGTGCTGTCCCCCGGCGCGCCGATCGGCGTGCTGTCCATCGACAGCGACCTTGCCTTGCAACGCTTTTTCGACGATCCCGAGTTCATGGGCTGGCTGGCCGATCAGGCCCGGGGGCTGGCCCAGACCCTGGCCCACGTGCGGGCGGGGGAAACGCCGGCCTGAAGCCCCCCTACCCCATCGGATCGGGCAAGGTGACCAGGAAGCGGCTGCCGTGGCCCGGGGTGCTTTCCACGTCGATGGCGCCCCCGTGGCGCTCCACGATGCGCCGCGCCACCGCCAGGCCGATGCCGGTGCCGGGGTAGGCCTGGATGGTGTGCAGGCGCTTGAAGATCAGGAAGATCTTGTCGAGATAAGCCGCTTCCATGCCAATGCCGTTGTCGGACACCTCCAGGATCCAGGCCCGGTTGCCCCGGTGAGCGCCCACGTGAACCCTGGGCGCCACCTCGGGGCGGCGAAACTTGATGGCATTGCCGATCAGGTTCTGGAACAAGGCGACCAGCTGGATTTCGTCGCCATAGACCACGGGCAAGGAGCCGGTGGTCAGGCAGGCCCCGCTGTCGCGCAGGGCCATGCGCAGGTTTTCGCTCACCGCCCGCACCACCTGCCCCAGATCGACCATGGTAAAGGGCTGCCCTCCGGCCGAAAGGCGCGAGTACTCCAAAAGATCGAGAACGAGGGCCTGCATGCGCTTGGCGCCGTTGACGATATAGCCCAGGAACTCGTCCGCGTCCTCGTCCAGGCGGGCCCGGTAGCGCTGGGCCAGCAACTGCGTGTAGGCCACGATGTTGCGAATGGGCTCTTGCAGATCGTGCGAGGCCACGTAGGCAAACCGTTCCAGCTCCACGTTCGAGCGGGTCAGGGCATCAATGGTTTGCTGAATCTGCTCCTGGGCCAGCTTGCTTTCGGTAATGTCCTGGATGGGCCCGATCACCATCGCCGGATGCCCGCTGTCGTCCAGGATCACGGCGCCGCGCCCATGCACCCAGCGCACCTGGCCATCGGATGGACGAATAATCCGATACTGGCGATCGAAGGGGCGCTTCTTGCCCAACACCTCCTCGATTGAGTACACGCGCATGGCCTCGCGGTCATCGGGATGAATCAATTCCAGCCAGCTCGCCAAGGTTGCTTCGCGCCGGGGAAAAACGCCTAAAATAAAAGAAAGATATTCAGAATAATACATACGATCATTGACGACATCATACTGAGAATGACCGATGTTCGCAAGTTTCTGCGTTTCACTCAAAACAAATGCATTTTTCTCGATCTGCTCCATGTATTTTTTTTGTTCCGTTACATCACGAACAAAAAATATAGCAATGGTGTCCCTGCGGTCACGAAACATGTTGGCCGATATTTCCACGCTGACCCGCCGTCCCTCGCGGCGGATCAACACCGCTTCCATCCCCACCCGGCAGGCCTTCGTCAAATGGGCCCAGCGCTCGGGCCAGGTATCGGGGTGATATCCTTCCGCGATGTCAAACACACTCAGGCGCAGCAAGGTCTGGCGGTCGTAGCCCAGCAAGGTACAGGCGGCCTCGTTGACATAGATCAAACGGCCGGCCTCATTGGCCCAGAAAATGGATTCACTCGAAAAATCAAGAACTTCCTTGAACAGCGAGTTGGAATCGCGGCTCGCCTCCCCCTCGGATCTTTCACGGACCAGGGCGCATACCAGAGCCTCGGCCTCCGGCGGAGCGGGAATCACCTCAACCTCGACCGCGACCCGCCGGCCATCGCGGCGCAGGGCCATTCCCTGCAAGCGGCGACTTTCACGCGCCGCGCACACCAGATTCGCGGTTGAGTTAAGGGTGGCGAAGGGAAGGCCGCGCAACGATGCGAGATCCTTCCCGGTCGCGGCGCAGGCTGCCGGATTGGCATCCACCACCATTCCCTGGCGGTCAATCCAATACAGTTCACAAGAAAGACCCTGAACCGCCCATCCGGCGCGGCTGGTCTTACTTTCAGGCCATGGGGCAGGCATTGCATTTCCCCGGGCAAAAGCCTTGTGCGGGCGATCAAGGCCATGCCCCAGCCTTGCGTCCGAAAGAATAATTATACCCTATTGAACGTGAGGCCGTGAGACTTTCTCTTGAATACCCCCTTTCCCTTGGGCCGGACGGCGCCCGCCAAACGGCGTCCGGACCACCGGCCCCGGGCTCGCGCACCATAACTGTCATGCATGCTGCCTTGATCCCGGGCGCCGGGCGGATAATCCTGCCCGACCTCGACGACTTGGAGAGTTGCCGGCCATGACCGCCCCATCCGATGCTTCCGCGCCCCTTGAAACGGAATTGAAGCTGATCTGCCCGGCCGATGGACTCGACCGGTTGCGCGGCCATCCGCTTCTGGCCGGCGCGCCCACGCGGGTTGCCCGGCTGGTGTCCACCTATTTCGACACGACCGAGGGCACCCTGGCACGGGCCGGGTACGCGCTCCGCGTGCGCAAGGACGGCGGCGAACGCTGGCAGGCCCTGAAAAACCAGGGCGAAGCCCAAGGCGGGCTGCATGTCCGCAATGAATGGGAAATGCCCCTGGCGGGAGAAACACCCGATCTGTCCTTGCTCCCCGCCCCCCATCCCCGGGCCACGGTGGAAGCCCTGGTCGGCAACCGCTCCCTGGTCGGGTTGATCGTGACCGATTTCGAACGCGCCACGTGGCTGGTGGACCACGACGGGGCCGTGATCGAGGTTGCCCTGGATGTGGGGTCGGTTTCGGCCCTGGACCGCCGCACCCCCTTGATCGAGCTGGAACTGGAACTGAAGGCCGGCCCGCGCGCGGCTGTGTTCGCCCTGGCCCTGGCCCTGGCCGAAGGGGCTCCCTTGCGGCTTACCGGCATCACCAAGGCGGAACGGGGCGTCGCCTTGCTGGAGGCCCGCGCGCCCCGGCCGGTGGCGCCTCCCCCTGCCCCCGCCGTCGCGCTGGCGGCCGGAACCCCGGTGGAGGAAGCCCTGGCGGTCCTGAGCCACGCCGCCCTGGCCGACCTGCTGAGCCAGGCGCCCCGCGTCGAGGGCGACACCCCGGTGGACGGCGTGCATCAAACCCGGGTCGCCCTGCGCCGCCTGCGCGCGGTGGTCTCCTTGTTCGAAGACGCGGTCGCCGGTCCCGACACCCTCGCGGTGCGCGAGGATCTGCGCTGGCTGATGGGAACCCTGGGCCCCCTGCGCGACGCCGACGTGCTGACGGAAACCCTGCTCCCGACGCTGGCGCCCTTCCTGGCCGGGGAAGCCGGGTGGCCGGCCCTGCTGGCCGCCGCCCATGCCCGCCGCCAGGCCCTGCGCGCCGAGGCCCGCGCCGCGCTGGAGGCTCCCCGCTTCACCACCTTGGCGCTGCGCGCCTTCGCGTGGATCGGGCAAGGTCACTGGCGCCGCGATCCGGCCCGGGCGGCATGGCGCGCCCTGCCCCTGGGGCCGATCGCGGACGACGCCCTGGCGCGACGCTGGCGCCGGGCCCGGCGGGCGGGCCGGGAGTTCGACACGTTGTCGGTTGCCCAGCGTCACGCCTTGCGTGTCACCTTGAAGCGACTCCGCTACACGCTGGAAAACCTGGGGCCGCTTTATCCCGGCAAGGCCACCCGCGACACCGTGCGCGCCCTCAAGGCGGTCCAGGACGCGCTGGGGGACGCCAACGACATCGCGGTGGCCCGCCAAGCCCTGTCCCGGCTGGCCGAAGCCTCGGGCGATCCCGCTCTCGCCTTCGTCGCCGGCCGGGCCAGCGGCCTGATCGAAGCCCGGCTTCCCGACGTGGAAACCAGGGCCCGCGCCGCCTGGCAGGCGTTCGCCGCCCTGACACCGGCCTGGGAAGCCTGAGCGCGGCGGCCCGGCTTATGTCCGGGGCGCGGGCGGGGGATCGCAAAGAGGATCGGGGGTGTCGCCCCCCCCGGATGCCTGGCCCCGGTGGTGGCCGTCGAGCGCCCGGTCCGCGCGGGCCTCTTCCTGGGCCCGTGCCTTTTTCTCGACCCCCGTTTGCCCGAAGCGCGCGCGGTTGAGCGCTGCCTCGCGGTCCTTGTCCTCGCGCCGGCGAGCCTTGCGGGCCTGTCGCAGATTGATGATCTCGGCCATGAAACGCCTCCCGTCCCTGTTCGAACAGCGGCCGTGAACGGCCCTGGAAAAAATGGCGTCTTTTTTCCCCGAAACAACAAATCAACTCACGAAATTCATGGCGACTCCGGGCTTCACGCCCCCCTTGCGGGATTGGCGGCGGTGCCCCACACTGCCGGCCGGGGCCCGTTCGCGGGTCTGTCCTTTTGTGGTTCCCTCCTTGCGAAAGGGTTTCCGATCGTCATGCGCTCTCCCGCCCGTTTGCGTCGCCCGCGCGTCCTGGCCGCCGCCCTGACGGGGTCGCTGCTGGGTGCGGCCCTTCTCGCGGCTCCCGGAGCCCAGGCCGCCGACCCCACCGAGGCCCTGACCCCGGCGCAGGCCGACGCGGTGCGGGCCCTGATCCGCGAAACCCTGACCACCGACCCCACCGTGCTCAAGGATGCCGTGCAGGCCATGCAGGCCCACGAGCAGCAAGAGGAAATGGAGCGCGCCTCGGCCACCATCCGCTCCCTGGGCCCGGCGCTGACCGATCCCCCCGGCGTGCCCGCCCTGGGGAACCCCGACGGCGACGTGACCGTGATCGAGTTCTCCGATTACAACTGTGGGTACTGCAAGCGGGTCTTCCAGTCCCTTTGGGAGGTGATCCAGGCCGATGGCAAGGTCAAGCTCCATATCCTGGAGTTCCCGATTCTGGGAGCGGAATCGGTCAGTGCCGCCCGCGCCGCCCTGGCGGCCATTCCCCAGGGCCATTACGAGAGCTTCCACCGCGCCCTGATGGCCCACAAGGGAGGGTTCTCGGAAGACAAGATCCTGGCCCTGGCCCGCGAGCAGGGCCTGGACGCCCCGCGCCTGAAAAAGGACATGACCAGCGAGGCGGTGAACACCTTGCTGGCCCAGTCCTATCACCTGGCGCAGACACTGGGGATTTCAGGCACGCCCGCCTTCGTGATTGGCGACCATCTGGTGCCGGGCGCCTTGTCGGCCCCGGCGCTCAAGGAATTCATCGCCGAGGCGCGCCGGTCCAAGTCCTGAGCGTTTCCGTTGGACGGGGCCGCGCGCGTCAGGCGGCCCCGCTTTTCCCTACCCCCTTGTCAACGCTTCAGGGCCGCGGCCGTCTGCGTCATTTCATCGACGGTCCGGAACACATTGGCGGCCTGGGAGTAGGCGGTCTGGGTGGTGATCATGGTGCTGAACTGGTCGCTCAGTTCCACCGTGGACTGCTCCAGGGCGTTGGGCGTCAGCTGGGTGCTGCCGGCCAGGATGTCGTCGATCACGAACAGGCGCCGGTCGCCCGCTTCGTTGACATAGCGGTACAGGTTCCCGTTTTGCATTTCCAGGTTCTGGGCGGCGGGAAAGTCGGCCAGCGCCAGCTTGTAGAGCGGACGGGTCACACCGTTGGAGTAGTCGGCGTACAAAACCCCTTCGTTGTCGAAGGAGGTGCGCACCAGGCTGCCCGAGGGGAACCCGTTCACGTCCGAATCCTGCACCACCGAGCCTTCAACGCTGGCGTATTGGGTCACGGAGCCGAGGTTAAGGGAAATATCCTGGGTAGTTCCATCCGCGTAGGTCACGCTAAGCGCGAAGTTGCCGTCGGTCGGTTCGACCAACTGACCATCGCCGTTGAAGCGCACCGAGGTGGGCTGGATGGTGCCACTCATCCCGTTGTCGGTTGAAACGCCGACGGTCCACGCTCCCGAATCACCCGCGACCGGGGTAAACAGCAGGGGAATGCCGCGCCGGGGCCACGACGAGACCACGGTGCCATCCCCTTGCGTGGTCTGCACCTCGTTGCCCCACACCGACAGGCCCAGCATCTGGGTGGAGGTCGCGCTGGCGTCGAGGTTGGCGCGCAAGGTGGCCTGGGTGGTGGCGGAACCCGCGCTCATGGCCTCGGAGTTGACCCGAATCGGAACAAGCTCGGCTCCGGCCTGGACCGCGCCGTTGGCGTCGTTGGTCGGGAACGGGTTGAGCCCGTTGTCGTAGGCGTCCTGATTGGCGGCCCAGCCCAGAACATAGCGGCCGCTTCCCGTCACCAGATAGGCATCCGAGGCCTGGTTCGGGTTATCGGCGGCGGGCGGGATCGAGGTGCCGGTGGCCTGGTACACCACCGCCGTGTCAAACGACCCGTCGCGGGTGTACATGGTCTCGCCCGACATATCGACCTGGTTGTTGACCACGAACATCCCGGTGCCGTTGATGGCCACGTCCAGGCTGCGCCCGGTCTGGGTCACCGTGCCTTGCTCGTCGACCCGGCGGTACACCGACGCGGCCGTGGAAAAAAAGTTCCAGTTGGGCGTGGACCCGGACAGCAGGGTTTTAAAGGTCACGTCGGCGTGTTTATAGCCGATCGTGTTCATGTTGATGATGTTGCCGGACACTTGGCCCAGCGCGTCCGACTGGGCCGACATCGCCATCGAACTGCCGATCAGCGCACCCAACAGGCTCATGGTCGGTTCTCCCCGTGTTCCCTCCGGCCGGCGGCCCACGCTCGCGGCCGGGTCCCCCGGCGTCGTTCCGGCCGGTGGCGCTATCGTGCCTTGTGTTTTAAATGAAGCAAGGGGCGTGCCACCGGTTCCCCCCAGCCGACTCGCCCTCCGGGACCGGTCGCGGGGGGGATGCCCGGCAGAAGCAACCCCCGGGGGCGGCAACTCCTGCCGGGCAAGGGGCGCCCGGCCCCCGCTTCCAGGAAGACTCAGATCAGTCCGGCCAGCGGCGACGAGGGTTCGGCCATGACCCGGCGCGGCATGCGCCCGGCCAGGAAGGCCTGGCGGCCGGCGTCCACGGCGTTGCGCATCGCGCCCGCCATGCGCACCGGATCGCGGGCCTGGGCGATGGCGGTGTTCATCAGCACGCCGTCGCAGCCCAGTTCCATGGCCTGGGCGGCATCCGAGGCGGTGCCGACACCGGCATCGACCAGCACGGGCAGGCGCACGTTCTCCTTGATCAGGCGAATGGTGTAGGGGTTGACGATCCCCAGGCCCGAGCCGATCAGCGAGCCCAGCGGCATGATCGCGACGCACCCCATGTCTTCAAGCCGGCGCGCGGCGATGGGATCGTCCGAGCAGTAAACCATGACCTCGAACCCGTCGCGGATCAGGGCCTCGGCGGCGATCAGGGTTTCGGCCATGTTGGGGTACAAGGTCTTCTGGTCGCCCAGCACCTCCAGCTTCACCAGGCTCCAGCCGCCGGCCTCGCGCGCGAGACGCAAGGTGCGCACCGCCTCGTCGGCCGTGTAGCAGCCGGCGGTGTTGGGCAGGTAGGTGTAGCGCTTGGGATCGACGTAATCGATCAGCATCGGCTTGCCGGGATCGCTCACGTTCACCCGGCGCACGGCCACGGTGACGATGTCGGCGCCGCTGGCCTCGATGGCACGGGCGGTTTCCTCGAAGTCCTTGTACTTGCCGGTGCCGACCAGCAGCCGCGAGGAAAAGGTGCGCCCGGCGATCACGAAGGGGGTGTCGGCCAGGGGCGCCGGCTCGTTGCCGCCGCCGATGAAGTGAACGATCTCCAGGGCGTCGCCCTCGGCCAGCGGGGTCTCGCCCAGGCGCGAGCGGGGCACGATTTCCCGATTGTGCTCGACCGCCACTTTGCGCGGGTCGATTCCCAGGGTATCCAGAAGGGCCGCGATGGAAAGGGTGGAGGCGAGGGTGCGACTCTCGCCGTTGATGGTCACCTGCATGTGTCGGACTTCCAGCAGTCAAGCCGAGGGTGAAAAGACGAACTCTCACGGCCCGGGAAGGATCAAGGGCCCGGGCCGCTTCAGTATGGGTCCAAGCCGGGCACGCCGCAACAGCTCCGCCGTGATTCGGACGTTGACACCGCGCAAGGCCAGCGTATAGTGCGCCCCTCGCGGCGGCTCCCGTGCGGAGCCGTGCGCTTTTTCGTACCCACTTTGACTCTCAGACACCCGTTTTCCGAAGGACTCAAACGTCATGTTCGCGGTCATCAAGACGGGCGGCAAGCAGTACAAGGTCGCCGAGAACGACGTCATCGACGTCGAAAAGCTCGATGCCGAAGAGGGTGCCACGGTGGCCTTCGACGCCGTTCTCGCCATTGGCGATCGCGTCGGAACGCCGCTTCTCGATGGGGCGTCGGTTACCGCCGAGGTCGTGGCCCAGCATCGCGCCGAGAAGGTGATCATCTTCAAGAAGCGCCGCCGCCAGAACTACCGCCGCAAGGGCGGTCATCGTCAGCACCTTACCCGGGTTCGCATCACCGGCATTGCCGGCGCCTGAGCACCCATCCGATTTTTTTGGAGGAGATCTCCCAATGGCACATAAAAAGGCCGGTGGCAGTTCCCGTAACGGACGTGATTCCGAGGGGCGTCGCCTTGGCGTGAAGAAATTCGGTGGTGAAATCGTCGTGGCCGGCAACATCATCCTGCGCCAGCGCGGCACCAAGTACCACCCCGGTTCCAACGTCGGTTTGGGCAAGGACCACACCATCTTTGCGACCACCGACGGCAACGTGAAGTTCCACAAGGGCTTTCGCGGACGCATGTTCGTTTCGGTTGTGCCGGCGGCCGCCTGACGGCTGCCCGACCACGTCCGTGCGCCGCGCGGGATGAAGGCGACCTTGGGTCGTCGTCGGGGGGAATGGGTTCCATTCCCCCTTTTCGTCGTGGGGCGTTGCGCTTTCCCCCCTTGCAGGGCATCAAAGAGACCCGGCCGACATGAAATTCCTGGATGAAGCCAAGGTCTTCCTTCAAAGCGGCGACGGCGGCAACGGCTGCGTCGGCTTTCGACGCGAAAAATTCATCGAGTTTGGCGGTCCCGACGGCGGCAACGGCGGGCGCGGCGGTGATGTGATCATCGAAGCCGTGGCCAACTTGAACACGCTGATCGATTTTCGCTACCAGCAGCATTTCCGGGCCCCGCGCGGACGCGATGGCTCGGGCGACAACCGCACCGGCAAGTCGGGCGAAACCCTGGTCATTCCGGTGCCGGTGGGCACCTTGGTCCTGGCCGAGGACAAGGAAACCGTGCTGGCCGACCTGACCCGGGTGGGCCAGACAGTCGTCATGGCCAAGGGCGGCGATGGCGGGTTCGGCAACACGCACTTCAAAAGCTCGACCAACCAGGCCCCGCGCCGGGCCGATCCCGGCTGGCCGGGCGAAGAGATGTGGGTGTGGCTGCGCTTGAAGCTGATCGCGGACGCCGGCCTGGTCGGGCTGCCCAACGCGGGCAAGTCCACGGTGCTGGCCGCCGTGACCCGGGCGCGGCCCAAGATCGCCGATTATCCGTTCACGACCTTGCATCCCAACCTGGGCGTCGTGCACCAAGACGGGCGCGAGTTCATCATCGCCGACATTCCGGGCCTGATCGAGGGCGCGCACGAAGGCGCGGGGCTGGGCACGCGCTTCCTGGGCCACGTGGAACGCTGCGCGGTGCTGCTGCACCTGGTCGATGGCACGCAAGAGGACGTGGGCGCGGCGTGGCGCACGGTGCGCCACGAACTGGAGGCCCACGGTCACGGCCTGGCCGAAAAGACCGAGATCGTGGCCCTGTCCAAGCTCGATGCCCTGTCGCCCGAGCTGGCGGCCGAGAAGGTGACCGAGCTGGCGCGCGTCTGTGGCCGGCCGGTGCTGGCGTTCTCGGCCGTGTCGGGCCAGGGGCTTGCCCCGGTGCTGCGCGCCCTGGGCCGCCACGTGGACGAAGCCCGGGCCAACGCCGCCCTGGAGGCCAGCGCCGCGCGGACCCTGGACGATGGCCAGGACCCGGACGAGGATCGGGTCTGGCCGGATCTTGCCAGGGTCCCTTCTTCCGAGGAGGAACCAGAAACCCCATGACCACCGAGCAGGAGGGGCGCGGAATCCAGCGGCTGGAACACGCGAAACGCGTTGTCCTCAAGATCGGATCCGCCCTTTTGGTGGACGATGCCACCGGCCTGCCGCGCCGTCCCTGGCTGGAAGCCCTGGTTGACGACGTGCTGAACCTGCGCCGGGGCGGCCGCGAGGTGCTGATCGTCTCGTCGGGCGCCGTGGCCGTGGGCCGGCGCAGCCTGGGGCTTGACCCCACCCGCCCCCGGGTCCAGGAAAAGCAGGCGGCGGCGGCCGTCGGCCAGATCCGCCTCGCCCACGCCTACCAGGAGATCCTGGCCCGCCACGGGGTGACGGCCGCCCAGGTGCTGCTGACCTTGGATGATTCCGAGAACCGGCGGCGCTATCTCAACGCGCGCGGCTGCATCGAAACCCTGCTGGGCCTGGGCGCGGTGCCGGTGATCAACGAGAACGACACCGTCACCACCCAGGAAATCCGTTTTGGCGACAACGACCGCCTGGCGGCCCGGGTCGCGCAGATGATGAGCGCCGACGTGCTGGTGCTGTTCTCGGATATCGACGGCCTGTACACCGCCGACCCCAACAAGGATCCGACGGCGCGGTTCATTCCCGAGGTGCCGGCGCTGACCCCCGAGATCCTGGCCATGGGCACGGGGGCTCTCACCGCGCACGGAACCGGCGGCATGGTGACCAAGCTCGTGGCCGCCGACATCTGCATGGAAGCGGGCTGCGCCATGGTCATCGCGCCCGGCAAGGGCCTGCACCCGGTGCAGCGCCTGCGCGAGGGGGGCCGCTGCACCTGGTTCCTGCCCAGCCACGAACCGCACGCGGCGCGCAAGGCCTGGATCCTGGGCTCGCTGAAGGCCGAGGGCCAGGTCATGGTCGACGATGGCGCCGTGCGCGCGCTGGCCCACGGGCGCAGCCTGCTGCCCGCCGGGGTGCGCGCGATCGAAGGCGAGTTCCAGCGCGGCGCGGCGGTGCGCGTCGTCAACCTGGATGGCGACCTGCTGGCCAAGGGCCTGATCGCCTACCCGGCCGACGAAGCCCGCCTGCTCATGGGTCACAAGAGCGGTGAAATCGAGGCGCTTCTGGGCTACCGTGGTCGTGATGAACTGATCCACCGCGACGACATGGTGCTGGATGGCATCTTGCGCGCGCCCGTGTGCTGATCTTCCTTCGCGAAAGAAAAGGATTCCTCCCGTGACCGACGCCGCCCTGACCGCCTCCCCCGATCGTGCCCCGACCGCGCCCGGGCTCGCGGGCATGCCGGAGCCGGCCCTGGATGTAACGGCCCTGATGACCGACATCGGCCGGCGCGCCCGCGCGGCGTCGTTGCGCCTCGCCACCGCCAGCCGCGCGGCCAAGGACACGGCCCTGACGGCCGCCGCCGCCGCCTTGCGCCGCGACGCCGCCCTGGTGCTGCACGAAAACGCCCGCGACATGGCGGCGGCCACCGAAAAAGGCCTCAGCCCCGCCCTGCTCGACCGGCTGTCCCTGACCCGGGCCCGGGTCGAGGCCATGGCCCAGGGCCTGGAAGCGATCGCCGCCCTGCCCGATCCGGTGGGCGCGGTGATGGCCTCGTGGACGCGGCCCAACGGCCTGACCCTTGAACGGGTGCGCACCCCCCTGGGCGTGGTCGGCGTGATCTACGAAAGCCGGCCCAACGTCACCGCCGACGCCGGCGCGTTGTGCCTGAAGGCCGGCAACGCCGTGGTGCTGCGCGGCGGCTCGGAAAGCCTGTGGAGCGCGCGGGCCATTCATACCTGCCTGGTCGAGGGCCTGACCGTGGCCGGCCTGCCCGCCGATGCCATCCAGATGGTGCCGGTGGCCGACCGCGCGGCGGTGGGCGTGATGCTGACCTTGTCGGACTATATCGACGTGATCGTGCCCCGGGGCGGGCGCGGGCTGGTCGAACGGGTGAGCGCCGAAAGCCGCATTCCCCTGTTCAAGCACCTGGATGGCCTGTGCCACACCTACGTGCACGCCGAGGCCGATTTCGGCAAGGCGCGCGCCATCTGCGTGAACGCCAAGATGCGGCGCACCGGCATTTGCGGGGCGACCGAAACCATCCTGATTGACGCCGCGCTCAAGGACTCGCTTTTGCCCCTGATCGTGGGCGACCTGATCGCGGCCGGCTGCGAGGTGCGCGGCTGCGAGCGCACCCGCGCCGTGATGCCCGAGGTGACCCCGGCCAGCGAAGCCGACTGGGACACCGAATATCTCGACGCCATCGTGTCCGTGCGGGTGGTGGACGGCCTGGAGGCCGCCCTGGAGCACATCCGGGTGCATTCCAGCGCCCACACCGAAGCCATCCTGACCGAAAACCAGGCGGTGGCGGAAGCGTTCCTGGCGCGGGTGGACAGCGCCATTGTCATGCACAACGCCTCGACCCAGTTCGCCGACGGCGGCGAGTTCGGCATGGGGGCCGAGATTGGCATCAGCACCGGGCGGCTGCACGCGCGCGGCCCGGTTGGGGTGGAGCAGTTGACGATTTTCAAGTACAAGGTGCGAGGCAACGGCCAGTGCCGACCGTAAGCAGGGCCCGGCCCTCGCCGTGGGGCGACCGGCGCCGGGTTCGCATCGGGGTGTTGGGGGGCTCGTTCAACCCCGCGCACGAGGGCCATGGCCATATCAGCCAGGAAGCCCTGGCCCGGTTGCGCCTGAACGCGGTGTGGTGGCTGGTCAGCCCCCACAACCCCTTGAAACCCACCTGCTCGCTGGCGCCGCTGGCCACCCGCCTGGCCTCGGCGTGCGCGCGCACGGCCCATGATCCGCGTCTGGTGCCCCTGACCCTGGAAAGCGCCTGGGGCACCTACCGCACCGCCGACACCGTGCGCACCTTGCGCCAGCGGTTTCCGCGCGTGCGCTTCGTCTGGCTGATGGGAGCCGACAACCTGGCCCAGTTTCCCCTGTGGCACCACTGGATGGCGATCGCCCGCGGCACGCCCATTGCGGTTCTCGACCGGGCCCCTTATTCTACCCGGGCCCTGATGGGCAAGGCGGCGCACCGGCTGGCCCGGTATCGCAAGCCGGCCCGAATGGCGGGCGTTCTGGCGTCCTGCCCGGGGCCGGCCTGGGTTTTCCTGCCGATCCGGCGCCATGGGGCGTCCGCGACAGCCCTGCGGGCGCGGGGCGAAGGGTGGGTGCCTTCAAACGACAAAGGCATGCCCCGGACCGTGTAAGGAAGAACGCGGACACCCGTTCCGCTCTCGGGTTCCCCTCCCCGTGGGGGAGACCGATCACGGCCCTGGTGCCGTCCCCCCTTTATTCCCCCGCCTTGAACCGATGGAGAGAGTCATAACCAGCTTCCCCCCCCCGTCCGGCCCGGAGTCGTTGGCCGGTCTTGTCGAAGCCCTGCTGGACGAACAGAAGGCCGAGAGCATCACGGTCATTGATCTGGCGGGCAAGTCCAGCTTCGCCGATGCCATGATCGTGGCCTCGGGCCGCTCGGCCCGCCATGTGGGCGCCATGGCCGACCATCTGGCCGAACGCCTGAAGGCCGAGGGATGCCCGGTTTCGATCGAGGGGCTGCCGCAATGCGACTGGGTCTTGCTGGATGCCGGCGACCTGATCGTGCACCTGTTCCGCCCCGAGGTCCGCGCTTTCTACAACCTGGAAAAGATGTGGGGCGTTCCCTGTCCGCCGGTGCCCGCCCCGGCCCTGGCCGCCGCCGCCGGCGACGGTCTGACGTGGTCGGTGTCCTTGTAGACACCGGCATTTTGGTTCCATGACTCCTCTCATCGTGGCCGTTGGCCGCTCCCGGCCAGGGCCCGAGCGGGTTTTGTTCGACCACTACGCCGGACGCCTGCGCGGCGGACTGGCGGTGGTCGAGGTCGAGGAAAAGCGTCCCTTGCCCGTGGCGGCGCGCAAGGCGCGCGAGGCTGCCCTGATCCTGGCCCAGGTACCGGCCGGCGCGGTGTTGATCGCGCTGGACGAACGCGGCCGGGCCTGGAGCAGCCCGGATCTGGCCCGGGCCCTGGACGGCTGGCGCCTGGAAGCGCGTCCGGCCGTGGTGTTCGCCATTGGCGGCGCCGACGGGCATGGGCCCGCCGTCCTGGAACGAGCCGACGTGAAGCTGGCGCTGGGCACCTTGACCTGGCCGCACCAGCTTGTTCGCGCCCTGATCGCCGAACAGATCTACCGCGCCCAGTGCATCACCGCCGGGCATCCCTATCACCGGGAATAGGGCGGGACGCGAAAAGAGAGCAGGGCTTTTCCCTGACGGGCTCACGCAAAGGGATTCAGACTCCGTCCGCGTCATCCTGAAACGGACGGACTCCAGGCGCCGGAACCGCCCTCTGCCACCAAGCAGGCGCCCCGCCCCCGGTCCGGCTCGCCCGTGCCGCCGGAAAAGAGGGCTTTTCATTCCGGCCCTTTTTTCCCTTGTTTCCACACGCTTCTTTGGAAAGCGCCTCCCCTGGGCGCGGGTTTCACGCCCCCCCCTTGCGCCTTTTGTCGGAGGGAGGCGCGTGGTTCGTCGTCCAATGCCACGGCGACCCCGTCCAACCCTAATAAATTGTTTGACATCAAATATATCTACTTTAAAGAATCTAAACGCTTGATGCGCGAGTGTTCATTTTTTGACTCGCATTGCGAGTTATCCTGTGATATCCCCGTCATTAGAAAACAGAGAATAAAGATCTCGGAGAGGAAGAGCGTCCTTCCATGGAGAGCCGATAGATCATCAAGATTAATCTCCGTTAAAATGACAATGGCCTCATCCGATGGTTTGCCAAAACACTAGACTTTTCTTTGAACTTAGGCGACAGGGAGGCAGAAATAATGAAGATATTATCAATATTCTCTCCCTTTCCAAACCAAATCAGCATGGAAAAACTCTATCGTTTTTTGGGAGAATCCCCCGCTTTTCGCCCTCCTGACACGCGTTTTCGCGGTTCGGGCTGCTAAAGCCCCCTGCCCTCGCCTCCCCGCGTCGGAGAAAGACGGGGGCGCTGGCCCCGTCTTTCCCGCCCCGCCCACGAGGAAGTCCGCCATGGCGCCGATCGACCCTACCGCCTCGCCCGCCCCTGCCGCCCCCACCGCGCGCGCTGCTCCGGCCGCCGGAGGTGCCGTGCAACCGCCCGCCGCCGAGACGCCCCGCCCGGCCGCGCCGCCCATCAAGGCGCCCGCCCCCCCTTCCGCGTCTCCTTGCCCCGAGGCACTCCCCGCGCCGTCCCCGGCAAAAGCAACGCCGGCCAAGGCAACCTCCACTGCGGCGACACCCAACGACGCAGGCCCGACCACCTTCGTTCTGACGGCCACCAACCGCTCCTTGCTGCCGGGCAATCAGTACTTCAACGTTTTTCCGCCGCCCTTGCTGACGGTCACGCCCAACCAGCCACAAACCCCGCTGGCCTTGGTGTCGCCCCCGACCAACGCCCAGGGACCGACCAGTCCCGACCGGAAAAATCCCCTGTCTCCCAACACCGTTCCCATCACCTGGGAAGGCGGGGCCGACGCGCTGGCGCTCTACGTGCTTAACAAGGGCCAGACCGTCGAAGGCCTTCAGCCCACGCCAGTAACCTTGGGATGCACGGTTAAAATCAGTTGGGAAGAAGGCGTGTTCAGCAGCGTGGTCACACGCGGCCAGGGCATGACCATCAGCCTGGAGTTCGATCCCAGCGTGCCGCCAAACGTGCGGGTTGGGCTCAAGGTCGGGCCGGCGCCGGTGCTGGTGCCGGTTCCCGCCGACGGCGCGGGCCTGAGCCTGATGCCCGATCTGTCGCCCGTGGTCAAGGTACGCTTCGGGACGGCGTGCCCGCCCGAACCCTCGGCGGTCAGCGACCTGAGCAACCCGGCAACGGTGACCTTGTCGGGATCGACCACCAAAAGCGCCGCCCTCCTGGTGGAAGCCGACAATGTAATCCAGGTGCTTTAGAGCATCGTGCGTCAAACCGGATCCAGGCACGATACTCCAGGCTTTTGTTTTGCGCTCGACGGGTCCGAAAAGCGATTTCCACTTTTCGGGTCCCCCTGTAGCCCGGCTCCGACCGGGAGCGCATTTCCCGACGTCCATTTCGGGGCGAGGCGCCCGCGACCCCCTCCCCCCAGGAATGCTTCCGCCTTGCCTGGAATCACCGATTCCCGGGCGGAAGAGCGGCCGGCGCGTCCTTCGCCAAGGCTTTTCACCGGCCGTCCCCTCCCCGCGTGCCGGTCGGCGCGCGGGCAACCCGGAGGCCCAGCCTCCTACCACATGGGTGAGCCATGACACAGTATTCCCTGACGTGCGTCAACAACTCTCAGCTGCCCGGCAGCTTCGCCGTCTTCCAAAAGGCCCCGCCGTTGACGGTGCCGGGCAATGTGTTTTCGCTCGCGTGGTTCGCACGCCCGACCGCGCCCGGCACCCAGGTGACGTTCCAGTGGAGCGTCGATTACTGCTTCGTGTGGTCGGAAACCGGCATCTTGAAGCCCAGCATCAACTTTGCGGCTTCCCAGGTCATGGACGCCGATCCCAACGGCCAGAACCTGGTGCAACTGACGGTGGACGACTTCGGCGCCACCTGCTTTGCCAACCGCAACAGCTCGGGCGCGGTGGGCTCGCTGACCATCCAGCAGCTTTCCAACGTGGTGCCCAACCGCACCTCGGTGGGCGTGGGCATGTCGGGGTCGGGCACCTACGCCATCCAGGCTGCCCCCAACATGACGGCGGTCTTCACCCCGCACCCGAACTACTGGGTCATGTTCGGCAAATACCAGACCGGCGACGTGATGGACATCGAGGACGTGAGCCGCGCGGTCGAAGTCACCTATGGCGGCGCCTTGATGACCCGCACCGCCGTGATGGGGCTCGACAACATCATCACCGTGTCCTGACCCCCGCCCCCGCCGGATCCAGGCTTTGCGCGCGAGCGCGCCGGGCCGGGTCCGGCGGCCCCCCCAGTGCCTCGCCTTTCCCCCGTGGGGGGCCAGGAGGGAGCCCAGGAGGAAGTCATGTCCGAGTACAAACTGGTGTGCTATAATTATTCGTCCCTTCATGGCTGCTTTGCCGTGTACCAGGCCCCGCCGCCAACCAGCAGCCCCGGCGACCTGATCACCCTGGCGTGGCTGGTCCGTCCCGCCGCCCCCCATACCCGGGTTATTTTTTCGTGGTCCACCACACTCAGCTTTGTGTGGGGCGAGGCCGGCGCCTTGCGCCCGGGCGCGGTGTTCGAGGCCTCCCAGACCGTCGAGGCCGACCCGTGGCGCGAAAACACGATTGATCTCACCCGCGACCGCGTGGGCTGCCCCTATTTTGACAGGCTGCGCGTGGGCGGAACCCCCGGAACCCTCACCATCACTCAGTTGAACAATGTGTTCGATTATCCGGTGTGCGTCGGCGTCGGTCTGGGCGGCATGGCCGCCTACGCCGTGGTCGCCAACCCCAACGTCACCACCGTGTTCACGCCCCACCGGAATCGCTATTGGGTGACGTTCGGCACCTACGTGCCGGGCCAGGTTTTCGATGCCGAGACCCTGACCGGCACCCTGAAGGTGGAGTTCGACCGCACCGAGCCCGTGCGCACCATTGCCCTGAACAGCGAGAACATCCTCCACCAGATCCCCCGCCGCTAGAGTCCGTCCGTTTCACGCTCAAGCGGACAGGCTCCGGATCCCTTTGTCTG